>QHXS01000057.1 GCA_003223975.1 Acidobacteriota bacterium | reverse complement strand
GAATCGACCATCGAAAGAAGAGTTGTCGGTACGGAAAGGTAATCGACGCCGCGCAGATGGACGGATGCGGCAAAGCCCGCGACATCGCCGACGACACCACCCCCAAAACCGATCACGGCATCCGTTCGTGAAATATTGAATTTCGAGAAGAAATCGAGAAGTTTTTTAAGGGTTTTTAGGTCCTTGAACCTTTCGCCGTCACCGATCAGGCAAACTTCTGCCCGAAAACCAACGTCAGCCATGCTTTTTGATAATCGCTGCCCATAAAGCCCGAAAACCTTTTTGTTGGAAACAATTGCGATCTTTTGGGTGGCGCCCAGATTTTTCCTAGACCATGTTCCGATATCGTCGAGTCCGCCGCAGCGGATCTCGATCGAATAGTTCGTCGCTTCGTGTTTCGTTTTTACGCTTACCGTTTTCGGCATAACTTCTAACTCAGGGCAGATTTGATCACGCTCGCAAGTTCGTTCGCGTATTGTTCGATCTGGCCTTGATCTTTTCCCTCGATCATCACGCGAGCCAGGTTCTCCGTGCCGGAATATCGAAGCAACAGCCTTCCTTCGCCCGAAAGCTTTTTCTCAAGCGCTTTAGCCGCAGCCGCGATCTCCGGAACCTCGTCGAACGGCTTCTTCTCGTTGACTTTCACATTTACCAAGATCTGCGGGAAGGTTTCGAAACCCTCGAGAAGTCCTGAGAATGTCTTGCCCGAATTCGCAAGTACTCTGAGCACTGAAAGTACGGTGATCATCCCGTCCCCGACCAGGCTGTTTTTCGGAATTATGATATGTCCGGATTGCTCGCCCCCGATTTCAGCTCCGCTTTTTAACAATTCCTCGAGAACAAATTTATCGCCGACGGGCGTTCGAATCAGTTCAATATCGAGGCTTTTCATGGCGTGCTCCAGGCCAATGTTGCTCATCACGGTGGCGACGACCTTGTTCGACCTAAGTTTGCCTGCTCGCTTCAGGTCGTTTGCGAGGATCCACAGAGTCGCATCGCCGTCAACGATTTCCCCTTTTTCGTTTACGAAGAGCGCACGATCGGCGTCGCCGTCAAACGCAACGCCCAGATCGGCTTTTTCCTGAACGACTCTCGCCTGGAGATGTTCAAGGTGCAGCGAGCCGCAATCCTTATTAATATTCCGGCCATCGGGCGAGGCGTTGATCACGGTCAGGTTCGCACCGAAACGGCCAAACAGTTTGGGTGCAAGATCCGAAGCAGCACCGTTTGCGCAATCGATCACGATTCGCCTGCCTGCGAGGTCGAGTCCGGCGAAGTTATCGGCCAAATGGTCAAGATAAGAGCTTAAATAATCTCTTTTTGCCCTTAAATTTGCCGAAATCGACCCTAAATTGGCAATTTTTTGCCCTTCTTTTACGATCTTTTCGATCTCTTCCTCATCCGCTTGAGGCAGCTTTTGACCACTTGTCAGGAACAGTTTGACACCGTTGTCGACATACGGGTTGTGCGACGCACTGACAACTACTCCGACATCAAAGCCGAATTCGCGCGCAAGATAAGCGACCCCGGGTGTCGTTATCACTCCGGCGGATTCTCCCGCCGAACCGATGGACACCGCTCCGCTATGAAAAAGCCTCTCGATGTGTTCGCCGGATTCGCGCGTGTCGCGGCCCGAAACAAAACGCGGCGGATGACCAAGCTTTCCGGTCAGAACCGCTGCAACCGCGCAGCCGATCTTGAAGACCGTCGCGTCGTCGAGAGGATATTCACCTGCTCGTCCCCGAATTCCATCCGTTCCGAAAAGTTTGCTCATTGAAATCGCAGTACGGGATCAAAGGAGATATTTGAACACGCCGCGTCCGCCGCTTCAACAAGTGGCCAAGGCATAATTAATTTTTGTGCGACCTATAATTTTTTCCGATTTTAATTGACAACACATAGCCCGATGTTGGAATCTATACAGCAGAAGGCCATTCACCCGGCCACTCTCCAAAAATTGGTTTCTCCCGAAAATTGCCGGACACTTATCGATGAAAGCGATCTATCTGAGTTTTACCGTCGCGTTATTATCCTCATTCAATGTCGTCGCGCAGTCGAACGCGCCTGCGAAGGAACGTCCACGGGTCGTAGGCGATCAGTCAGCCAAAACATTTCAGCCGCCGGCGCAAAATACTGTTTCACAGGTCAGAGCGGTTCCGAATACCGGGCCAAAAGAATTTCGCGACCTAAAAACCGGCCGCACGCTGAGCTTTCGAGATATCAAGGGCAAGATCGCCGAGGCGAAACGCGAGTTGCAGACCAGGCCACTTTCCACTGCCTCTGTACAAACTGCCGACGGCAGCACGGCCGAATATGTTCGCATCGCATTCCACGATTGGAAAAAAGGCGCTATCGATTTTCTCGTCGTTTCGAAAGATCAGTTCTTGTCGATAGATGAAGAAGAGGTAATCACGAGCGAGGGCGGCAAGAATATCCGCGTTCGCACTGTTCGCGCGAACGGCGTGAACACCCCTATCGCATTGACCGATGACAACGGCGATCCACAACAGGCTCTGATGGTCCAATATCCGGTGATACGCAACGGCAAGTTCATCGAGATGGCATATTACATGTCCACTCATCCGGGTCTGGTTACACCTGAGGTCGTCAGCGCCGGCCGGATATACGTTCGAAACGTGATCGATCTCGCACGTGAAAAGCTGCGGACCCAGGGAATCGCGATCCAACCAAAGGTTGCCGACATCGCGGAGCGCCTTGCCGGTGTTGAGCACGTTGATCACACGCGTTTTCGCAACGAACCACACAACAACATTTTCGACGACATCTATACGCTTTACGCGCTGAACGAAGGCCAGACATACAGATATTCGGTTAGCTCGGCGGGAGCCGGCGGTATGGTGCAGATGATCCCATCGACGTATCGAATGGTGCGCAGCTGGAACCCGAGCGTGAATCTCGATCCGGACTTTGTGGCGGGCATGCAAAATCACGTTAACGCGAGTCAGGCAATGCTCATTTATATGCAGCGGACGTGGAACGATCTGATCGCGAGCCCGACTATCGCTGACGCTCTTGCGAGCGGCATCGCAACGCCGGAACAGTTAATGGCAGCCGGTTACAATTCGAATCCGGCGCGTATCGCAGGTTACATCGAGCGGGGCGGTTCGGGCTGGACGAATCTGATCCCACGCGAAACGAAGGTCTACTTAAGTATTTTCGACTCGATCGATCGCATGGTACCGATCGCGCCGCGAACAAAATAGCCAAAGGTCAAAACACGCGTCCGGCAAGGATGCGTAACATTCCTCCTTTGCGGGTCTCTAGCGGGCCCGCTTTTTTTATTCGTCAGGAGCCGCCGATCGTTCGGCCTTCGGAAGCTGATGAGCGATGGCGTGCTGAACGTCCTCGAATTTTTGGTGCACCAGATTGGCATCGTCGAAGAAAGGTTCGTTCGTCACTTCGAAGATCGCGAAAGGAGGCGGAAGAAAATTTGCCATCTCTTCCTCGTTCTGAAAATCTACACGTGCTCGATTCAGGCCCCATAAGCGGCCAAGATAAATATCGAATGCGAACATGCGGGCGTCAAACTCGTGAAAGTATCGGTTCTTTCTGATCTCGTCGCCCTCGAACATCTGGAACTGCGCATATTCGGCGTCGTTCAAATGGATCTCCGCGATCTTCCAACTCATCGCTGCTTCTTGCCTTACTTGAAAGCGTTGTTGAAGCGACCTCGTCCATTCTTTCGTTTCCGGTACGCGGACCGAATGAAGCCGCATCCGCGTGTTTGCAATGTAATTATCAAAGATCTGGATATGGCTGCTAGCAGGCGTAAGCGGCGCGGGCAGAGCCTCGACAAGAAACAAACGCGAAAACTCGTTCCGATACGTTTTGTCCATCGTTTGGCTATTTATTATACTTTCAGGTTTGATGTAACGAGAGGAGAAAAGTGAATGAATCTTAGGCTGGCTTTAATAATTACGATATTTTCGGCAACGATCGCGGCGATAGCTTGCGGTGACGCCGGCACGAATTCAAACGTAAACATAGCAGTCGCAAATTCGAACGGCGTAAACACGGCAAGAGCCAATACCAACAATCCAATACAAGCAACGACGCCGGTGCCCGAGCAAACAACAAACAATGCGCCGACGTTGACGCCGGTTTTCAAGGCTTACTGCGAAGCCATGGAGAAAAAGAACGAGGCTGGTATCCGCAAAGCGTATTCGAAAGACACGCTTGCGATCTTCGCGGAAGATATGAAGGCTGAAGGGTCGAAGTCGCTCGTGCAATATCTTTCGACCGACCAGGTCACGACCGCGTTGTGCGACATTCGGAATGAATCGATCACGGGCGACACCGCCGTTGCGGAAGTAAAGACGGCCGGCATGCCCAACGGCGCCAAGATCGTTTTCGTCAAAGAGGGCAACGATTGGAAGCTCACCAACCGCAGCCCGTCGCTCGACGCGGTCAAGAAAACCGCGGCAAACAGTAATTCCGGAAAATGATCGGTTATCGCTGGTAATAAAAAACTCCGTATCTGCTTGCGGAGTTTTTATTTTAAGCGCCGAATTATTCAGAAGTCGTTAGGACAGCGTGATCCACTCATTTGATCTTAGTTCGTGGGAACCCCAGCGAATCCCGGCTAGTTGTTCGCGGGTTGATAACCGCAACGCAAGCACGGAACCGTATCCCGATGTTGTTCGGGCATCTATCCACCAGCCGGCGCTTGGATCCCACACTTTGATCTTCTTATTCGCTGAGAGGACAGCGCAACCTTCGTGATAGATCCGGTCCTCATCGATCCAGGCGGTCATCGCTTCGTTCTTTTCCCAATTCGAGCGCCATTGAGACCCGGCCGCGCCGGAAAACTCCTGAACGAGCTGCGCTCGAAAACTCTTTAGACCGCGACGCACGAAAACTTCATGTGCCAGAGCGGCGTGAACACCGCAGTCCAGCGCTCGTTTCTTTAGTACGCCGCACCAGTGGATCGGATAAGTGCCAGGTCCCCATTCGAACCGATGCCGCAGCCAACGCGGCCCGGTGAACAAGCTGCCGCCGTTCAGCGATGACATGTCCGTATTGAAAAGCCATTCGCGGGCGAGCTCACAACACACGCTGCCGTGATGCGAGATCCGCGAAGGTTCCCATGTTTTCCATGGCGAAAAAATGGACTTTTGATGACCATTTCCATTGCCATTCGTAAATTCTATCGGTGTTTCCACCTCTCGGCTAACCGCATCCAAAAACATAACTCATACTCCTGTCGTAAGCTCCTGCGTCGCAAAAAACAAATATGTCGCCTTCTTTCGCTTCTTCCGGCAATTTCACATGCGACGCGACGATGTCGTGTTCCATGCAAAGCCGGCCCAGTAATAAAGATTTGCCACGGCCAAGCGCGTTCCAATCACCTGACCGGGCGCGTGCGGCAATACGGTGCGGATAAAAGAAATGCATTGGGAGTTCGGCGATAGAGCCGTCCATTACTGCCTCGCTATTTCCCTCCGTGTAACGCCGTATCTCGAGCACGGACATCGCCATTGCCATTGTCGGCTGCGCTAATGCCTTTCCGGGTTCGGACATCACTTCCGTAACACCGGACAAATATTCGGGGATAAGCTCCATCATTTCCCGGTAGCGGGCACCGTCTTTGCTTTGAATGTCGTCCGGGAACCAGCCTCCGCCGACGTCCAGACATTCGACGACCCGCCTCGAGAGCGCCTCGATCGAACCGCACCAGCGAAGCATCGATTTGAATAAGTGGTCCCATTGACCGAGGCCGACGTGGCTGCTCGCCATATGAAAATGGATGCCGAATGAGATCGAACGCGGCAATTTTCGGATCCCCGTCACCAATCGCTCGAATAGTTCCGGAGAATCAACCGGAATGCCGAAACGAGACGGGATATTCGGAGTTCGCAACCGTATTCCAGCGATCTTCGTTTTCAATCTGCCGCAGTCAAGCTCGCTGGCCACACGCTCAAGCTCTTCGACCGAATCGCAGAATATCGCGTGGAACTCGTCGTCCGGCAATTCTTCTCGACGCCACCATTTGGCAGGGCCATTCAGGACGACCTGATCGGGACGAAACCCAGCGTTCAGCGCCTTTCGAACTTCGAGCGAGCTGATCGCTTCCGCCAGAAATCCGGATTCAAGCGCGAGCTTTAGCAGGCGTTCGTCAGGGTTCGTTTTGATGCTGTAGGCGTTTCGGGTAACAAAGCCGTGGGAGCGCGCAGCTGTTAGTTTTGAAGCCATTTGAAATGTCTCCACCGCTGTCTGCTCGAGATAGAGATTGGCCGGGGTTTGCAGTTTTTGAAGATCTACTTTTTCCAGGTCCGCTAAATAACTCGCGGGCAAAACCGCCGAGCAGCCTTGTGCGAGTTTCTCATGGCCGTTCCCGTTCACATTCGGCGCCCTTTCGTCACGCAAGCGCTGCGCAAATTCGATCAACCCGGAAGGGTGCTTCATCGAATGTCCGATGCCTCCGCCGTACGGTTCGGGCAGCGGAGATAGCGGAAATTCGGGACGCACCGGAACCTCGATAACCACCCGTGTGAATTCCTGCGTGAAGGACGGAAAGCTCACGGGATGTTTCCCGGTGGCGCCTTCGACCAGGATAGCCGGTAGATTTCTTCCCGCGATCGTTGAGCCATGGACCCATGCCGGAAAGCGCGGGTTCCACTCCAAAAGCCACAGCTCGTCGGCCGCATCACGCACCATTTCGAGCTCCGCGCCGCCTGTGTAATCTAGATCACGTATGACCGTTCGCAGCTTTTCGATCGTTTCCGGATCGACCGGGAGCGCATCGCCCGCCCAGGTCTTTCCGATCTCCGTCAGGTCGCGTTTCCGCATGTGAACGCAGTGCAGAAGTTCGCCCTGGTACGCGCTCAGCATTATCGATTCCTCATAACCAGTGACATGCGCCTGCAGGAAAAGTTTTTCGGTCGCCCATGCGGTCGTGAGTACGTGACGCCAATGCTGCAGATCGGACCACGAAGGCGTTCGAACGGCTTCGTAATACGGGCCTTTGAGCCAAACCTTCCAGTCATGTTCGCGGCAGAAGGCGTGCAGTTCCCAATCTGTACACTCGGTGGTGACAAATGGCGGTATCCGGACCGGAAGTCCTTTGTGACCCGGGATCGCCGGCTTTGCGATCTGCAGCAACGCGCTCATCGGAGGCGTCAAAAGATTCGGATGGCCGTTCGGAAAAACTTCTGCCAGCCACATGATCTCCAGATCAATGCTCGAGATCCAAAGCCCGCCGTCATCAAGACGCGACGCGATCTCCTGCGCGTGAATGTCGAGGTCGAGTTCGGTCCACGGACGCTGCAGCCAGATATCGTCGAAGTCATCCCAATGGATGCCGGAACACCGGTTGGAATATTCGACACCGATTATTTCGGCACCGGGAAATCCTTGTCTCAGCGAGCGGGCGATGCCGACACCAGGTTGAGGATTTGTACCCGAATACAGCCCGCTAACAT
Source organism: Acidobacteriota bacterium (assembly GCA_003223975.1). Lineage (GTDB taxonomy): Bacteria > Acidobacteriota > Blastocatellia > Pyrinomonadales > Pyrinomonadaceae > OLB17. Next base: position 23,210 of record QHXS01000057.1, on the reverse strand, counting down.
AAATTTTTAAATCGCTTGTCATTTAACCTTCCCTTATTCGTCGAAGCTGGCCCAATATGAGGGAGTTGATGCCCTGTTGGTCGCCGGTATTGGGATCCTTGCTTTGAATTCGTCCGTAAAAATACCATCGACCCGGACGCTGAATGCGAGCTTATCGATCTCGTCGCTGCCATGAAATTGATTTACAGTGTCAAACCAGGCGCTGTAACCCTCCACTAATTTCTTTTCACCGGTCTGTGGGTTCAGCATGTAAAACGGCTTGTTGCGATTTGTGCGGAACCAGATGAAATCATGCAGGACTTCTGTCTCGGTGTGATCACGATGCGCGGGCACGGCGCGAGGCACATCGTCGTACATTATCAGCATTCGGCCCGTGGCTTTGAATGGAAGCGTTTCGATGAAGTCCATCAGAAGCGTGAAGTCGTTCGCCGCATTGCTGCGCTGCCATAACTCGGTTCGGTCAAGATCAAAATAGCTGTCCGGCTCTTTCGACTCGGCCAGGTAGATCATCCGCGAACCGGGCCGGCCTGCCTTGTCTTCGCGAAGTGTGTACGGACCTGTATAAAATTTTGGATCATTCGTTTCCAGGATGCGCCGCTTTATTTTGTTTCGAATATAGTTATCCAGAGAACGCAGCCGTCCCACGTCAATGAACTCATCCATCGATTTATAGCTCGGATATCGCACGCGCTGATCAACGAGGACGCCATTTGCTTCGATCACATCAGATGTTCGTGTTTCGATCATCGATCTATCTCTCCGCTCATCGACGCCCAAACAGACGGCGTAGATGCTGCATTCGCCGTGCTGTACGGTATCTTGCGCCGGAATTCTTCGGTAAACCGGCCGTCCACTCTAAAGCTGAAGTTCAATCCCTCTGCAGCGTCGCTGCCATGATATTGATTGACCGTGTCAAACCATGCGCTGTACCCATTCACGTAAAGTTTTTCTCCGGTGGCCTGATCCAAAAGGTACAGTGGTTTTCGCAAGTTCGTCCGGAACCAAATGAAATCGTGGCAGATATCTGTTTCTTCGTGATCGCGGTGTGCCGGCACGGAATGCCCGCCCTCGTCATAGATCAAAAGAATTCGGCCGGTTGATTCAAACGGAAGCGTCGCGATGAAATCGATCAGCAATGTGAATTCCGCCGCATCTTCCGTTAGCTGCCAAAGCTCGGTACGGTTGATATCGAGGTAATCATACGGTGTTCCCGGCAGCGTGCGTTTCAGCCAGATCTCGCGAACGCCCGGTCTGTACAGGGCATCCTTTTCGAGTGTGTGCTGGTTCACAAAAAAGTCGTCTGCGTTCTCGACAATATGCTTGCGGATGCGGTGCCCAAGATATGAATCGAGAGAACGTAGTCGCGTAACGTCGATAAAAGCATCGAAGGACTTGTACGACGGATACAAGCCAACAAAGCCCGTCGGTACGTGTTGCCGATCTCTTGCTTGAATTGACTGTATGGTTTCGACGCTCATTCCGTTCTCTAGGTGTCCACAGACGACACAACGCGAACACCGGAAATACTTTCTTCCAATCGACCTGAAGATCGAAAAATCGGCTTCGCGTGTACTTTTACTATGAAAGGTTTTTATTTAATTTTTGTATTGCCTATTACAAATATCTTAAAGATTTAGCTTTCGGACGGTGAGCAGGCCGTTTGGTTTCTCTAAATCATTCAAAGCATTAAGTTTGCATGGAGCAATTTCGAAAGGCAGCCATAAGTAACACGCTATACATACACTATGTATCGCGTGTTACTTATAAATATTTTTTTATTAACGAGCGCGATCCCTGGCGTAATTTCGCGTGGGAAATATCCCTTGTCGATGGATCAATTTGATGTACGTTTGGCGTCGTTCGAAGCGTATGGAGGCAGGATAACGCGGGCGGCTTTTTCCTTTTTAAGGCCGAGCGCCCAGTCTGCCTGCATGAGCGTATGGATATCGCGGGTGCCTTCGTATATAACGGCGGCCTTGCAGTTACGCAGGTAGCGCTCGACCGGATAATCGTTCGTGTAGCCGTTAGCACCGTGGATCTCGATCGCCATCGAAGCCGCAGTTTCACTGCGGACGGTAGCCTGCCATTTCGCCATCGACGCAGCCTTAGCGGAAGGCAAACCTTCATTCTTTAGATAACCGCAACGAAGCCACAGCAGGTGCGCCATTTGGTAATCAGCTTCCATATTGGCGATCTTCTGCTTTACGAGCTGGAAGTTGCCGATCTTTTGGCCCTGCACCTCGCGTGTGTTTGCGTATGCGACGGAGGCATCGCGCGACGCGCGGATCACGCCGGTCGCACCGCTTGCGACCGTGTAGCGTCCATTTTCGAGCGAGAACATCGCGATCTTAAAGCCTTCGCCTTCGGCGCCGAGCATGTTCGCTTTCGGCACGCGGACATCCTGCAGTGAAAAGTAACCGGTGTTTCCAGCTTTAATTCCAAGTTTGCCGTGAAGAGTGCCGCTTGAAAATCCGGGCATTGTGCGTTCGACGATGAAGCACGAAATGCCGCTGTGGTCACGGACCTTCTGTTTTTCCTGATCGGTCCAGCAAAAGAAAAGAAAGTGGTCGGCAACGTCGCCGAGCGAGATCCACATCTTTTCGCCGTTCAATATCCAATCGTCGCCATCGCGCTTCGCGTAAGAACGCATCCCGACGACGTCGCTGCCGGCGTTCGGCTCGGTCAAGCCAAACGTCGCGATCTTTTCGCCTTTTGCTTGGTGAACAAGGTACTTCTGTTTTTGCTCTTCGGTGCCCCAACTGAAAACGCTAAGGCTGTTGAGGCCGACATGAACGCTCATTGCTACGCGAAGGAATGTGTCGCACGCTTCGAGTTCTTCACAAACGAGACCTAGTGAGATGTAATCAAAACCGGCACCGCCGTACTGTTCCGGAATGCAGACACCGAGAAGGCCCAGATCAGCCATTTTGTCGAAGACGCTGCGTTCGAAATGCGACTTTTCGTCCCATTCCTTTATGTACGGTGCCACTTCGCCGGCGCAAAACTCACGGACCGTGTTCTGGAGCGCGATATGTTCTTCAGATAACTGAAAGTCGATCATGTTGTCGTTATGGTAAAATTCCGATGAAAATTCAAGCAAGCAGTCTAACATTTCGACTAATTCGAAGCGAAACCGCGCGTATGACACGAACACGATCGGCGACCATCCTCCTTGAAATATTGTTTACCGCTTTTGCTGCCCTTGGCCAGACCGGCATTCCGGCGATGCCCAAGCTCCTCACCCAGCGAGAGCAAATGGAAGTGCGGGAGAAATGGTTGACGGCACGTTTTGCACTACTCCAGCCGATGATGAAACGGCAGGGCATCGAAATGTGGATCGTCGTTAATGAAGAGTTTAAGAGCGACCCGGTGATCGATCAGCTTGTTCCTCCGATGCCTATTGTCGGCCGTCGCGACGTGTTCATTTTCATCGATCGCGGCGACAAGCTCGAACGGATCGCGATGGTCCGGTATGACGAAGAGCGGCTGCGAAATCATTACAAGCTGGTGATGCCGGAGCGCGACAAGTTTGGTGAGGAGTTGCGAAAGATAGTCGACGAGGCAAAACCAAAAACGATCGCATTGAATTACGGCGGAACACGCGGTCAGCAGTCCGGCCTTTCGTACGACGCGTACAAGTTTTTGGCAGAGTCGCTCGGGGCTGAAAACGAAAAGAAATTTGTCTCGGCGGCGCCGTTGTTGACCGAGTTTCTGGATACGCGGCTTCCCGACGAACTGACCGAATATCAAAAGGCCGTACATCTTACCGACTTTCTCGTCCGCCGCGCATTTTCGACCGAGGTGATCACACCGGGCAAGACGACCGCCGGCGACGTGCGTTGGTGGCTGCTTGAACAGGTCAATAAACTGGGTCTAACGGTTTGGTTTCAGCCGGACCTGCGAATTCAACGGCAAAAGAAAACGACTGAAACGACTAGTCAATTTTTGAGTACTGCAAAAGAAAATGAAGTGCTTCAAAAAGGCGACCTGCTGCATGTGGACTTCGGCCTCAATTACATGGGGCTTAGCACGGACTGGCAAAAACAAGCCTACATTCTAAAAGATGGAGAGAACAATGCTCCGAATGGGTTGCGTTATGCATTGGTCGTAACAAACCGGCTCCAGGATCTTTTGTTTACTAATGCGAAGGCCGGAATGACGGGTGCGGAGGTTTACGAAAAAACGATGGCTGACGCGAAACAATTCGATATCGAGGCGATGATCTATTCGCACCCGATCGGGACGCAGGGCCACGGCCTTGGCCCGTCGATCGACTTTCGCGGAACCGTCGGAGGCGGCGGAAACAAGATCCTGCCGGGTTCATTTATGTCGATCGAGCTAAACACTTCGACAGCCATACCCGAATGGGATAACCAAAAGGTAACGATGATGGCCGAGGACGATGCGGTAATGACACCGGAAGGTTATAAATTCATTCGCCCGCGGCAAACAGCACTGTACCTGATCAAGTGAGGGTCCCGTTGTGATACCGGTTCAGAAAGCCCTGAAACTCCTCGACCACAATATCCAGCCACTCGGTACGGAACGAGTCGGCATCGGTAACTCGATCGGACGAATTCTGGCCGAAGATATCATTGCCGACAGCGACCTGCCGCCATTCAACCGATCTCAAATGGATGGCTACGCTGTGCGGTCGCGCGATACGCGGCATGCTCCGGTTACGTTGAAGATCGTGGGCGAATCTGCTGCCGGCCGAGGCTGGCACAAAGACCTGAAACGAGGGGAAGCCATAAGGATAATGACCGGAGCACCAGTTCCGGCTGGTGCCGATGCGGTGGAAAAGATCGAGTTGACGAAAGAATACGACAGCCTTGTTTCTTTTATCGATCCTGTGGCAAAAGGCCAATTCATTATCGAAAAGGGAAAAGAAATACGCCTTGGAGAGGTTGTTATAGCAGCGGGCCGACGAGTGACGCCCGAAATGATCGCAACCCCCGCGGCGTTCGGGTATTCGAAGATCAAAGTTGCAAAACAGCCGACGGTGACGATAATTCCGACGGGTGCCGAGATCGTCGGGATTGGCAAAAAACCCAAACGCGACCAGATACGCGATTCTAATTCCATTTCGCTGGCCTCGCTATCTGCGAATTCGGTGGCGTCGGTATATGTAGGCGCGAGCGTCGGCGACGACCTTGAACAGCTAGGCAACGCGATCGATTCGGCGGCGAAGGTTTCAGATATAGTAGTGACGACTGGCGGAGTTTCGGTCGGCAAATATGATCTAACGAAACGTGCAATGGCTTCGATAGGTGCACGAATAATTTTCGATAAGGTCGCCCTACGACCCGGCAAACCCACGGTGTTTGCAAGGCGAGGCAAGAAATACTTTTTCGGGCTGCCGGGAAATCCGGTTTCAGCGGCGGTGACGTTTCTACTATTTGTCCGGCGCGCGATCATGCTGATGCAATCGGCCACTGACCCTGCGATGCAGCGAGGATTTGCGGTGCTGAATTCTCCACTGCGCGGCACAAAATCGAGAGACGTTTACTTCCCTGCACGGCTCGCAAGTTCGGCTGACGGCAAGTTGATCGCGGTACCGCTCCCATGGATCGGATCGTCGGACCTCGTTTCGTTCGCGAATGCCGAGGCTTTGGTCATCGTTCCGAAATTGACTACCTTCAACGAAGGCGATGTCGCGGATGTCCTTTTCTTATGAATAAATTGTCGCATTATGACGACGCCGGAAACGTCCGGATGGTGGATGTTTCCGAAAAGCTAGCGACCGCCCGCGAAGCAACAGCTTCCGCGCTCGTCCGCATTTCGCAAGCGACACTGGACATTATTCGCGAAGGCGCTAACCCAAAGGGCGACCCATTTGAGATCGCACGGATCGCAGGCGTTCAGGCTGCAAAACGAACATCGGAACTGATACCTCTGTGCCATCAGATACCGCTTTCGAACATCGATATCGAGATCGAGCCCGGGAAAGAGCAGATCTCGATCAGGGCGACGGCAAAGACCATTTCACAAACCGGTGTTGAAATGGAGGCGTTGACGGCTGTAAGTGTTGCCGCATTGACTATCTACGACATGTTGAAAGCCGTTCAAAAGGACATCGTGATCACGGAGGTTCGTCTGGAAAGCAAAACCGGCGGCAAGACTGAATACCATCGCGAATGACAACCTGAATTAGCTTCGGGGAATCTGAACTTTGCGATATGATTATTCGTAAAGCAAGGGAGCAGTAAATACGGGAGATTTCCGACCATGCCATACCGAGTCAATAAAAAGTTCGAACCGCAATTTAACCTTTTGCTCATAGCGACCGCTTTAAGCGTTTTGATCTGGGTTGTTTCATGGTATTTGCCGCTGGCAGCATTTATCGTTTATCCGCTGCAGCTGTTTGCTACGTTCATTCACGAAGGCAGCCACGTTCTCGCTACTGTGCTGACCGGCAATACGGTTCAAAGCCTAACGGTCTCGTCGGACGGCAGCGGCGCGGTCTGGTCGCAAAGCGCGGGTTGGCTTTCTCAGCTTTTGATCTCGAGCGCGGGCTATCTTGGCACGACAGCATTCGGAACGATGCTGCTTGCATGGATACGGGCGGGCTGGTCTTCGAAAGCCGCATTATTTGCTTCTGCTGGATTTGTGGGACTGATGACGCTCGCGTTCGGGCTTTTCGCGCCGGTGTTCAATTTCTTTTCTAATGTTACGCTCGGCAGCGTGTTTTTCACGGTGTTTTCGGGTGCGGTCCTCACGGGCGGATTGGCCCTGATCGGCTATTTTGCAAACGCAAAATGGGCTAATTTCGCACTTGCGTTTCTCGCCGTTCAGTGTTTATTGAACGCAATATTCAGCCTTACCGATCTATTGCTGATCACGACGACCACCGGTGGTCATTCCGACGCAGTTAACATGTCGGCTGCGACCGGAATACCTTCGCTAGTTTGGGTATTGATCTGGTTCGGCATTTCGATATTTATGATCTCGGTCGGGTTGCGGCTTTATTCGATGCGCAAGAATGCAAGTCCGTCAGACTCTATTTTCGAAGACTAAGAATGAAAATCATTTATTGCTTTGTTTCGTCTCTTTTGGCGATCTCGGCTTTGTCTGCTCAAGTCAAGAAACCGCTTCCCCCGCCGGTCAAAATCCCTTTCGCTGAATCATTGCAAGCCATAGCAGTAACGACGCCCGACCAAACGTCGATAACCGGAACTGCACAATTATTTGAACGCAAAGCGGTGAACGCAAAATGGAAAGCGGTCGATAAGCCGTTTCCAGTCGTTGTGGGCCGCAGCGGCGTTGCGTGGGCACGCGATTCGGCACCCGAAACCGTTTCACAGTTCAAAGCGGAAGGTGACGGCAAATCGCCTGCGGGAATGTTTCCACTGACCTTCGCTTTCGGAACGAGCGTCAAGCCAGAACAAGTTACGGTTCCCTATACGCGCCTCGAGCAATATACGGAATGCGTGGACGACGTGAAGTCGAGTCATTACAACACGATCGTCGATCGGATGAAGGTCGGGAATTTCGATTGGAAAAGCTCCGAGAAAATGCTTGCCGTGGGTGCTCCATACGACATCGGCGTTTTCGTTGCGTACAATTCTTATCCGGTTAACCGCGGTGCGGGCTCGTGTATCTTTCTGCATGTATGGAACGGCCCGACGTCGCCCACGAGCGGCTGCACTGCGATGGACCGTTTGAAATTGGAACGAATATTGACGTGGCTCGAACCAAAAAGTAACCCTTATCTGGTGCAAATGACAGAGCAGGATTACCGATCGATGGCAAAGAAATGGAACCTTCCGAAAATTTGATCGGCCTCGGGACGCTGCCGCTCGGTGCGCGTTTATTGTTTCGTTCGCGGAGCGATTGGCGCTCTGCTGTTATTTCGCGAAAAACGGACGACGGTGTGACGCTGTCGGTCGCATCGCCGAAGGGCAGGAACTATCGCCTTCGTCGAGATCCGGAATCAGCGGTTGGAATAGCGGACGGATTGCATTTTCTCCACTCGCAGGCCAGCGATGTTTGGACCGACAACTTTGCGTCGTACGATTCCCGATGGTGATTTTCCTGCCTCGAAAGCATTTAATACACTTCTAGTCAGTGAATAAAAATAAATACACAAGGAAGATCGTAGTCAGATCGTACGGTGTGGTATGCGTCGTGCGAACCAACTCCGGAAATGCTATTCGGCCGATCCGCCGGGTCCTCAGAACCTATCTTCCCGGATGCGAGTTTTTGAACACAGATACCGACGCCGAGCATGAATTTTGGTATTCGTGGAACAAAAACTCCCGAGATTCGCTGTACAAAAACAATGAGACGATAGCGCTTCGAGCGAACCATGATCACCTGCTTGGATCGCTTGGCTCCGCCGTCCGAATTGCAGTTGCCGAATACGCCGTCGGGCGAGTATTCATTCACGCGGGGGTCGTTGGCTGGAAAGGCCGGGCAATAATAATTCCTGCACGCAGCTTTAAGGGAAAATCTACATTAACGGCGGAGCTTGTACGTCGCGGAGCTCTTTATTATTCTGACGAATACGCCGTGCTGGATGAGAAGGCGCGTGTGCATCCATTTCCGAAACTTTTATCCCTTCGAGGTATCAAGAACGACTTTGAACAGGTAGATCGAACTGTGGAGGCTTTGGGCGGGAAAGCAGGGAAACGGCCGATTCCCGTCGGGATGGTTTTGATAACTGAATATCGGAAAGGAGCAAAATGGAACCCAAGGGTGCTTAATCCTGGGGAAGGAGCGTTGGAGCTTCTAAACAATGCCGTACCGATTCGTCGAGACCCCCAATTTGCCCTTCCGATATTGGGAAATGCTGCAAAAGATGCCCTCGCTTTCAGATCGAAGCGCGGCGAAGCAAAGGATGTCGCGCCGCTGATCATCGATATGCTCGAGCGAAGCCAGTACTGAAAGAATTTGCGAACGGATTCTTACATTTGTTTGCTCATTGATCGGCATCATTCGAAAATACTTACATGCAGAAACGCGTTGATCAAAACAAAAACAAAAAGGAAAAGACTGTAGATCACGTTCATCGTAAACCGACCAAGAAGGAACGGGACGATCACTTTGCCGCGCATATTCCCGGCGTATTGAATTATCACGCTTTGATGCTGTCGGACGGACTGCGAAACCGCCTCCTCTACAAGGCAATAAAACAAAACGTGAATTCCGAAACGAATTTTCTCGATGTCGGTGCGGGCGCCGGGGTTTGGGCGATCCTCGCAGCCAAACTGGGCGCAAAACGCGTTGTCGCCGTTGAGATCGAAGAGTGTCTGATCCCAATTATCTATAAACACGCGCAGGAGAACGGCGTTGCCGATCGGATCGAGATCGTTCACGGTAACTCAAATGATGTAAAACTAAAGGGCCGGTTTGACGTGATCGTCAGCGAACTGTTCGGCGGCGACGCGTTGGGCGAGGGAACCGTGAAATCTTTCGTCGATATCAGAAATCGCTTCCTTGCACCTGGCGGTGTATTGATACCTCAGAAGCTTACCCTAATGGCTGCCCCTGTTTTTTTAGCGAAGGGCACCCGGGAGATCCCTAACGGCTTGCCGTTGTCGACAAATTGTCTCGGTTCGTTGCGATTGAATTATTCACGTCATCTTTCGCTCGGCGAGCGAGCTGACGTTACTTTGTTAGCCGAACCAAAGCCGTTGGTCCAGCTTGATTTTCGAAATGCTTCCGAGCAACCCAAGCTCGAAAATCTGACCGCCACTTGGAAATTGAACAACCTCAAGAAAGCGAACGCGATAATCACGTTTACGCATTCAACTTTTACGGATTCTATCGAAATGGATTCGTTGGGCTCGCAGAGTTGGCAACCAAGCGTTGAGGAATTTACACCGTTTAACGTGAAAAAAGGCGAGCTGATGTATCGCGCGACAATGGATCCTAAACAAGGTAACTGGAGCGTCACCGTACCGAGCGATCCGTCGCTGAAACCGCAGAACTACTCTCAGGTGTTTGCCTTCACGCGGCTACGCATGGCGCAGAAAATGACACCCCACCGGAAGTTCTCGCCGAAACCCTAGCGTGGGAGCTGATTGACAAAAAGCCCGCCATGACAGCGGGCTTTCGATATCGGACTAAAATAATTACCCTAGGCACACTGGCAGGTCTGCGTTGCGTTCCCTACGCATACACCAGGGCTCGCTGAGGTTGCCATACCGCTCATGCAATTCATTCCCGTTTGAGTATTGCATTGGGCGGCTCGAGCCAACGCGTCCGGCGCACCACAACTTAGTCCTGTTATGGTTGCAGTTCCCGAAGGGGCTCCCGGCGCCAAGCCGCCCGACTGAGCATGTATCGCCGTCGGAGCAACAAGGCTTGCAACAATTGGTAGCGCGATCATCGAGCCAATACCGATCTTTTTGACTACCTCTCGACGCGACATACCCTCGAACTTTGATACAACGTCAACTGGCGGTTCTATCAATTTCTCTCTGCTCAGTTGGTCGAGCGCTAGCCAAACGATGTCTTCGTCAGTTTGTGCTTTGAGCTGCTTGCCGAGTATGTCTCCGATCTCGGCGACGGTTCGCTTCCCATCACATGCCTGCCATACCAAAGCGGACGTTTGGTTCAGACAAAAGGCCCTGTTTCGTTCCAGGTCGTAAATAAGAAGTTCGCCGTCGACTTCCTGTTCGACGAGATTTTGCTTCCTACTCTGCGGTCTATCCTTCTTCATTTAAGCCCCCTGTAAAATAAGCAGTCCAAGAAAGATTCGGACGTGCCGAAACTTCGCGAATTTCAACATTTTAACCGTGCCGCGAAAACACACGGTATGAGCGAATACTAAGGATTCTAAACTATCTTAACTGCCATTTAAAGAATTTTTGTTAAGTATTTACGAATGAATCCGCCTAGAAACGGCTGTTGCCAGTAATTCACCACTCCGACGATGCAAGGTCATACGCGCCCTTGACCACGATCGGAATGCCAACCAAGAACGCAACGACCGCCACACGATACAGGAACTTTCCGCGAGGAGTCGGGTCGGTGAAGCCTTCCGTGAGGCCGAGAAAGAGCATTCCGACTCCCATTGAGATCAATCCGGCAGAGAATAGTCGATCGCGATAAAAAAGGCCATGAAAAGCACCACCGACAATAAGCACCAAACCAAGAGCTGCGACGACCCAGGAGTTTAGAGAAAGCGGAATATACGCAAAAATATTCATTATCGGCGCAGCTAAGTTTAATCCAATGCTTGTCCGATGACAATTAATTCCGTCCCTTGTTATACTAATAGATTCCGCGATTCGTGGAATTCGGCACTATGCATGCTGCACGACAAAAAGAAGAGGCGATCGAGGTTCGCGGAGCCCGCGTTCATAATCTAAAGAACGTTTCCATCTCGCTTCCGCACAACAAGCTCACAGTGATAACCGGCGTTTCTGGCTCGGGCAAGTCCAGCCTTGCGTTCGACACGATCTACGCCGAAGGCCAGCGGCGTTATGTTGAGTCGCTTTCTGCCTATGCCCGTCAATTCCTCGAAAGGATGGACAAGCCGGACGTGGATGAGATCGCCGGGCTTGCCCCTGCGATCGCCATCCGGCAAAAGAACGCGACGCGAAATCCGCGTTCGACCGTCGCAACGCAGACCGAGATCTACGATTACCTTCGCCTGCTTTTCGCACGTGCTGGCCAGACCATTTGCCACGTTTGCGGCCGTGAAGTGAAGAAGGATTCTCCGGAGTCAGCGGCTGACGAAACGCTTGCGGAGCTGCCGGAAGGAACAAGATTTTACGTTCTATTTCCGATCTTGCACGCGTCGAACACGCAAACGGCCGGCATAAAGCGAAAGACGAAATCTGCAGCTAAAAAAGCGACAGCGGATCTGAGCGTCTCGGCATTCCTGATCTCACTGCTGCAGCAGGGATTTTCGCGACTGTATCGCAGTGGTGAAGTGATCGAACTGCAGAAACCCGAAGACTATCCATTCGAAGATTTTACCGACACCTTTGTTCTTATCGATCGTCTCGCGGCAAACGGTGACATTCGCCAACGGCTCGTCGATTCCCTCGAAACAAGCTTTCGCGAAGGGCATGCTGCCGTGATCAAGCCGGCGGATGAAACGCCCGAGATCAAATTTTCGGATAGCTACATTTGCAAATACGACGGGACGGCCTACGAAGAACCGGAACCGCAGTTGTTCAGTTTCAATTCGCCTTTCGGAGCATGCCCGACCTGCCAGGGTTTCGGAAACACGATCGGCGTGGATTACGATCTGGTAATTCCAAATCCGCTGCTTTCGATCAAAGAAGGTGCGATCGAACCGTTCACCCGTCCGCAGCACGCATGGGCACAAAAGGAACTTTTGAAATATGCGGCCCATGCCCGGGTCGACATCAACAAACCGTATGTCGACCTCGATGATTACCAGCAAAATAATATCGTTTACGGGGACGAAGGCTGGCGCGGCATCAAGGGATTTTTTAAGTGGCTGGAAACGAAGAAATACAAGTTACACGTTCGTGTGTTTCTTGCGAAGTATCGCGGTTACACGAGATGTCCGGACTGCAACGGCGCACGTTTGAGGCAAGAAGCACGCGATGTGAAGATCGGCGGCAGTTCGCTGCCTGAGATCCTCGATCTGTCGATCACGAATGCCTTTGAGTTTTTTGAGACGCTGAAACTTTCGGAAGAACGCGAAAAGATCGCCGAAAAGCTTTTGCTTGAGATCCGCCGACGGTTGAAGTTTCTGGTCGAGGTCGGCCTGGAATATTTAACGCTTAGCCGTTTGGCTGCCACGCTCTCCGGCGGCGAAGCTCAGCGAATACAGCTTGCGACCAACCTCGGTTCCCTGCTCGTCGGCACACTTTACGTATTGGACGAGCCAAGCATCGGGCTTCATCCTCGCGATAACTCGCGGCTGGTGAAGATCCTCGAAAATCTTCGCGACATCGGGAACACGCTGCTCGTCGTAGAACATGATGAGGACACCATGCGTGCCGCCGACCACATCATCGACATCGGGCCGTTCGCGGGCGAGCTCGGAGGCGAAGTGGTTTTTGAAGGATCGCTGAGCGAGTTGATGAAAAACAAGATCTCGCTTACGGCACGCTACCTTCGCGGGGATGCGGAAATAAAAATACCTAAGTCGCGCCTAAAGCCCGGCACGGAAAAGATCAAGATCGTCGGTGCGCGTGAGCATAATTTGAAAAACATCTCCGTCGATATTCCGCTCGGGATGCTTGTTTGTATAACCGGAGTCTCCGGCTCGGGCAAATCGACTCTCGTTCACGAGGTTTTGTACGCAGGCCTTAAAAAGCAGCGGGGCGAATGGAATTCACATGTCGGCTTTTTCAAGGAGATCAAGGGTGGCGACCTTGTTGACGACATAGTGTTGGTCGATCAATCGCCGATCGGCCGAACGCCGCGATCGAATCCGGTTACCTACATCAAGGCTTACGATGCGATCCGCGAAGTATTTGCGTTGACGCAGGGAGCGAAGGCAAAGGGCTTTAATTCATCGCATTTCTCGTTCAATGTTCCGGGCGGGCGCTGCGAAACCTGCCAGGGCAGCGGCACGGTGACGATCGAAATGCAATTTCTTGCCGACGTGGAACTAACGTGCGAAGACTGCCGAGGCACTCGATTTCGGGACGAGATCCTAAACGTGAAATATAAAGGCAAGAATATCGCCGAAGCACTCGACCTGACCGTCCGCGAAGCGATCCTTTTCTTCAAAGAAGCCAGGAAGATCGTGAATAAGCTAAAGGTGCTTGATTCCGTCGGGCTTGGTTATTTGCGTTTGGGACAATCTGCTACGACGTTGAGCGGCGGCGAGGCACAACGTGTAAAACTGGCTTCGCACCTTGCGCAGACGACCAAATCAAAAACCCTTTTCATATTCGACGAACCGACCACGGGCCTTCATTTCGAAGACATAAATAAGCTTCTAACGTCGTTCCGTGCGCTGATCGAAAACGGGGCTAGCCTCGTCGTTATTGAACACAATCTCGATGTGATCAAAACCGCGGATTGGGTGATCGATCTTGGCCCGGAAGGCGGCGAAGGCGGCGGCGAGGTCATTGCCGCCGGCACACCCGAAAAGATCGCGAAAAACGCTGACTCGCACACTGGAATGTTTCTCAAGTCAGTTCTGAAGTAGGATCGGCGAGTCAGGAACGCAAGCTATTCATCCCCAAACTTTCGCCGCCAGATCGGGGCGATCTGCTCCATCGCCTTGCAATCGCAATAACCCCCATTGTTATTCAGCCAATTTGTAAGTTTTCCGAAATCGAGGCCGTTCTCCATCATGAAACGCATCGAATATTGCAGGCTGTGATTGCATTCGTGATCGAAAAGCTCATCTTCGACGAAATCGAGTAGGTCGCTGATCGTGTCTTGTCGGGCGGGCAGCGAATCCAGAAATGCCTGCAGTTCTTCACCGCTGAGTTGTTCGAGATTTTCGATCTCGCGCTTTCGTAATATAGGCATCAGGCGATTTTAGCATTTGACGACGCGAGCCGGCCGCCGATCCAGGCACAGGGCAGCGAAACCAAGATCAAAGCGATCGGGTACCATGTGTCTGATAAATTCATTTGAATGCCGATGACGGCGCCCACCGTGCTGAGAAAAACACCGATGAAACCCAAGATCACTGCGTGTTTCATCGCGTTTTGCGGCGCGAGCTTGGCCGTAATAAAGCAGCCGACGATCGAAAGCACTGTCCGGTATCCGAGTGCCAATAAAAGCATCCATGTAACGTGCAGGCCTTCGCTTGGCGGCGGAAAGATACCGAATGATTCCAGTATGAAATCGGTGAGCGAATGCGAGAAGATAATGAAGATCAGTCCGGCCAGAACGGCTAGGATACTTTTCAGGATTCGCATAAGTTTTTTTTTACTTTGACGCGGTCTAGCGGATGCTTCTATTTTAGTCGTTCTAGCCGGCCTTTTCGTTTAACTAAGTTCTTATAATCCCATTGGATGTCTTTCGATTTTCGAAGCCAACGTTTCAAGGCCTTGGTATCTATCTCGGAAAAGGAATTAAAGAAGACCGAAGCATCTTTGAACTTCTTTCCACCGAACGTCAGTCCTTCCTCTTCAAAATCAGCGCCGCTCCAAAACATCAGCCTTATTCCCGCCTTTTGTTTGCTGTAACCGACGATCGGGTTCCCGTCCAGGAACCAAACCGGATGCGCGTGCCAGATCTTGTTCTCGGCTTTCGATAATCCGCGGCCGATCTCCCGGGCGAGCACATCGCAGATCGCCCGGTCGTCTTCAGAAAGTGCATTGTTATACGCCTGTATTTCTTCTTTCATAGAAACTAATCAACCGCGACCCGCGCAGACCTCGCTAGAAATGCCTTAATCCAATCGTAACCTGTCGACAACCACTCTTCCATCGGCGGTGAAAGTACTGCTTCGCGAGCTTCCCGTGTATCGTACTTGATCACATTTTGAAATGCCGTTTTTCCGTCGCTCTAATAAAGGCCGTGATCGATAATTTTTGTGCAACCGCTGCCGGAAGAATGCCATCTCATTCCTTCCCCAACAAAACCCTTAGATCAGAAAAATTGAATGAAGAAATTCTTTGCGCTATTTATTTTTGTGTTTTCAGCAGCGGCTTTTGGACAAAGTGGGATATCACAGGTCGGCAGTGCGGAAGTTATCACCGAACAAACGAACCTCTCCGATTCGAGCAAATACGCTGTCAAAGCTGCGGGCGATGAATCCGTGGCGCGCGTTTTGAACGACGAATTCACGCGGCTCGGATTCAATGATCCTGTCCGGCTTTCCATTCTTGGCGACGTCGGCCGCGAGAATAATTGGAATCGCAACGTCATTTTCAAAGGGCATTCAGACCCGAAAAATCGGGCACACAATCGCGGGATCATCTCGTGGCAGGGACAGCGTCGCAAGAAGCTCGACTCATATCTGAAGCACGAAGGTGTGCTCGGTCGCAGCGACGATGCCGAGCTTCGTGGAATGGCCCGCTTCATGCACAACGAACTCCAGGACGTGTATCCGGATGTGTATAAGGAATTGGTGACAGCAAAAGACACAGCAGCGGCATCAAACGCACTTCAGAAGTATATAAAGTACGTGCCGAGGGCTCCGTATAATACGCCAGATCCCGAATTTAAGGTGCGAAAAAACGCGGTTTGGGCGAATAAGGCGAAGGCGATCGGGATCGGATCCGAGAACGAATCGCATGATACAAAACTTGTTGAAGCGAAAACCTAGTACTCAAAACTCCGCCTCGGAAATGCGCATCAATTCGGCGCGCTCGGCTTCTTCGCGTTCCCGTTGCCTCACGCCCTCGCGGCCATCGTATCTGAAGAATTGGGGAAGGAATAATGCCGTGCCAGCGACCGCGACAATGCAAAGTGCACCGCCGGAAATGAGCGCGGCTTTGACGCCCCATTTCTCAGCGACGAGACCCATTTTTGCACTGCCAAGCAGCGGGCCGGTGAGATAACTTATCATTTCGATGCCCGCAAGGCGCCCACGCAGATAATTCGGGATCGTCTGGTTCCAGATCGAGCCGCGAAAAATGCCGGAAATCATGTCGAAGAATCCAGCCGCGCCTAGAAACAGAAGCGCGAGTACCAGGCTATCGACTAGACCAAAGAACAAGATCGCGATACCCCAAAGTAAAGCAGAAGCGACGACCATCATCCCGTGACGATGAACATTCTTGGCCCATCCCGAGGTAAGGCTCGCGATCAGCGCGCCGACCGCGATCGCCGCAGGAAAAAACCCGACATATTTGTTGCCATATATCACGGCAAGCGCCGGATAAAGCGCTTGCGGAAAGGCAAAGAACATTGCCGCTATGTCGATAAAATAAGTGCCAAGCAATTCCTGCCTTGAAAAGGCGTACTTGATCCCTTTCTTGATCGCGTCGAGGCTGGGACGCTCGGCATTTTCGGGCGGCGAAACAAAACGGAGCATGTAAACCGCGAGGAGCGAGGCGGCGAATGTCAACAGGTCGATCGTGTAAGCGAGCGCCGGGCTCAACTGCGTCGCAATGATGCCCGCGATCGCCGGACCGATGATCATCCCTATGTGAAAACGGATCGAATTCAGCGCCATGACAGCTGACATCATTTCCGGCGGGATCACTTTTTGAATAAACGATTCGAATGCAGGCCGCTGAAGGGCCGCGAGCCCGGCATGTAACGCCACAACCACAAACAGAACGGCAATCGAAGGCCGCGGCAGAAGAGCATTTACGATCAAAATGGCCGTCAAAAATGTCTGTCCGATCTCGGTTATTCGCAACAGTTTGCGCTTATCAACGTAGTCCGCCAAAGCTCCGCCGACGAACGCAAGCGTGAACATTGGCACGAATTCGGCGAGCGCAATGTAGCCGACCATCGCCGACGACTGCGTGATCTGAAACATCTGCCACGGCACGACGATGAACGTCATCATCGACCCGAAAAACGAAACGAGCTGCCCAAAAAAGAGCAGCCGATAGTCGCGTGAGACGCGTAGGGGTGAAAGGTCGAGAAACATGATTACGGCTTGAGATGATCCGACCAGTGAAAAAGCCACGTCGCGTAGGCATTGACGATGAATGAAAACGCATAGGCCGCCCATTCGAGGGCCGTGATCTTTTTCGGAGCATTCTCCAGCATTATTACGAAGATAAACGGCAGAATTGCGATCGCATACCGATAACCGAATTGCCAACCGCCTGAGTTTCCGTGCATCCAAAGCGGAATACAAATGGCGAGTACGGCGATCCAGCAAAGATATTTGGTAGCCATATCTCTCGCGCCGGGCCGAAAGGCAAAAAGTAAAAACGGGCTGCTCAAAAGCACCGAACTGCTGAACGGATTCGGCATCGGCAATGGAAAAGAAGGCCGCCATTCCCAAAGCTTAAAAAGCATTTCCCATATCTGGCGCGGAATGTAATAAACGGAAAAGATACCGTGGTCGTACCAAGGCTCGTTAAGTACCCCGGGAATCCGTGCGTAACCGAAATCGGCGATCGAGCCGAATCGGACAAAATTGTAAATAAGTGTCGAAACACCAAGAATAAATGGCGCAGCACAAAACAATGCGGAAGCCCGCACGTCAATAAGGGCGTAACTAAAACCGTTTTGTTTTAGCCCTCCGTTACGGTCAGGCTTCTGCAGTTCGCCGTCGGAAGCGGGTTCTGCCTTGTTCCAAAGCCAATACAAAAATATCGGCGCGGTCAGAAGAATTTCGGTTCGATTTCCAAAGGCAAAAGCGAAAAACACGCCAGCGATCAGCGGCCTTTTGTTGACCAGAGTGAAGTAGGTTGCGCCCAGTTCGCCGACAAGCGCGAAGCCGAGTGCTAGCTGCCACGCTCCGCCGAAGGTCAGATTAGTCCAGGTCCAAGTTCCGAATAGAATGCCGACCGTCATCAAGATCGCCCGATCGCGGGTAACTGCATAGTGCCGTGCGATAAGCAGCATGAAGAGACAGCTTGCACCGGAGCACAATGCAGCGATGACCGCCGACGGCATCTGCGTGATCATGCCGATCGGCTTCAGCGCCGCGAATGGAAGCATCGAAACGACCGCGCCGAACGGAAACACCGAGTACCAATAACCGTCGACCGGCACGAACTCATTCAGCCACGCCGGCGGTTTTTCAGCGAATCCCACACTTCCATGTAAGAGATTTTCGGCGACGCGAAACGTGTAATCGTAATAGGTTTGAAATTTCGGATTGGAAAAGAAGTAAAGAGCGGCGGTTCCAGCTGAGATCAACATGATCAGCCGGTTGCTGAGAGACCTTTCCGGAGGCGCGGAGTTGGATGTCTGCCGCTTTTTACGCGCCATACATCTTTAGCTTAAATTCGTCGTTGGAGGTATAGAGTTCGGCGCGTCGGCCCGAAACGCGTTCTGACTGCTTTAGGATCATCGGCAGCCCTCCGTTCGGAACAGAGGTTCCGTACTCACGCCGCTTAAAGATGGAAGCGATCTGCGGATTTAACCTTTGCGTGATGCCGTACCTAATTGCTCTCGAACCTGGCGGCACAAAGCCTTTTGTCCGACGGGCGTTCACAAATTCGATCGAGCTGTCGTAAACAAAAAATCGAGTTGCTATATCGCGCAAGACAAAGTCGCGATGAACAAGCGCATTTGCGACTGCCTCGCGCACTGCGTAAACGTGGTATCTTGCGCGCGGCCGCACGGGTAAAGATTCATCAACGGGCGATTTCTTGGGCCGGTCTTTCACGAGATCACAATACCGCTCGATGAACCGAAGAATTCCTTCGTGTTGTGTGTGCAGATTTCCGGTGATATCAACCTTTTCGATCAACTGGGCGTTTCCGTTATCTCCCGAGAAACGGGCCACGGTCACGCGTGAGCGCGGGAAGAGTTCCTGTATCCGATCGTCTTTTCCAAACAGGACCATCGCAGCAACCGTCGGGAAAAACTCATCCTGAAGGCCGGCAGCCAACAAAAGGTCTTTCTTGAGGAAGTCCGCCGTGTGATAAAGATTTGCAGTCGGGCTTGTGTCTTCGAAGCCGGACGCAAAGGTCCATAGCAGGCCGTCGTCAAAATCGCTTTCCTCGGCCGTAAACAGCGGAACGTTCTCATAGCCGAGCGGCCGTATCTCGTCAAGCCACATCGAGATCTGTTCGCGCGCGACCTCACGCTTCTCTGCACCGAAACGCATATAAAACCGGCCGTCCTTGGTCCTGTACGGCCTATTCCGCGCCTCGATGTCGAGAGCCACGACGCGTTTGCCGCTGTCGAAAGCGATCATGTCGATGATCGGCACGACCGGCGGTACGATCTCTTCACGGCAGATCCGCACAAGTTCGTCGCGGACTATCTCTGGGTCGCTAACGCCTTCAATACGAAGCTGATCGTTAATCCCGAAAATGATCGTCCCGCCGTTGGTATTCGCGAGCGCGACTATTCCCTGCGTAATTCGTTCGACGTTCGAAAGTTTTACTTTTAGTTCAAGATAGGTGTCTTCGCCGCCGCGAATAAGCCGCAAAAGCTCGCTGCGCGTTGTGAGTTGGGCAGGCTGGTCTAAAAGATATTCCTGATGAGTGCGGTCGGCCGGCGAATCGAACCGTTGGCTGTGGCGAAATTTTCGTCTCGGCATATTTACCGGCGTGATTATTTTGTCAAGACGGACCACACCTCGTATCCGCCCGAATGCCTCTCGCTGGCATTACTGGATTTACCTTCTGAGCAAGGCTGATTTTATTGAAACATCGAAATAGGCATTTGTAAATGACTAAGTCTCTCAAATGCTTTGTTAAATGGATCACTTTGACAAGCTTTACACTTTCGATTATCTAGTAAGTGTTCATCGTGGAAAACGGAAACAACATTGCCTATGTCGGTATCGGCTCAAATCTCGGCGACCGGGCCGGTTTTTTGCTTATGGGTATTCGGGGCTTGATCGAGGCAAGCCTGGAAGTTGTGAAGCTTTCCTCGATTTATGAGACGGACGCGGTCGAAATGGAAGGCGCCCCGCCCTTTCTGAACATGGTGGCCGAAGTAAAGACTGGCACGATCAGTCCGACGCAAATGATGGCCCGAATGCTTCGGATCGAATACCTACTGGGGCGAAAAGACAAATCACAAAAATTACCTCGGACGATCGATCTCGACTTGTTATTCTATGGTGACGCAAGGCTCGATACTCCATTCCTAACACTTCCCCATCCGCGTATCCATTTGCGAAATTTTGTACTCATCCCGATGAATGAGATCGCGCCGGCATTTCGACATCCAACGCTAAAAAAATGCATCAGCGAACTCGTCGCCGACACCGATGATACCTCGCTTGTCATTCGCTGGAGTCCGACCAGCCCCAACGGCATCCGTCCGCCGACGAACGGCTAGACTTAAAATCGGCAAAGTTCTATGCTTAGAGGCACTTTATGGCGTACCTGAAACCCGATAAGCCTGAAAAGTTTTATGTGCCGGCACTGCGAGCTGCTAAAGAAAAGGGCGAAAAGCTCGTTTGCCTGACCGCATACGATTACCCGACGGCGCGCATCGTGGATGAAGCAGGCGTCGATATGATCCTGGTCGGCGACAGCATGGGAAATGTGATCCATGGTTACGGGAACACGATCCCGGTGACGTTGGACGAGATCCTTTCGGCGACAAAGGCCGTAAAGCGTGGCTCTAGTCGCGCGTTGATAATTTCTGATATGCCGTACGGCAGTTTTCACACCGGCGACGATGACGCTGTTCGCAACGCGTTGGTGTTGATGAAAGACGGAGGTGCGGAAGCCGTAAAACTCGAAGGCGGAAGAAACCGGGTCGGGCTTGTGAAACGGCTCGTTGATGAGGAGATCCCGGTGATGGCGCACGTCGGGCTCACGCCCCAGTCTGTCCACAAAATGGGTGGATATCGCGTGCAGGGTAAAACTGCCGACGCCGCAAAGATCCTGATCGAAGACGCGAAGATGCTCGAAGAAGCCGGTGCATTCTCGATCGTGCTCGAACTTGTTCCGCGCGAGGTTGCCGAGATCGTTACGAATGAACTCACGATCTCCACAGTCGGCATCGGAGCCGGAAGTGCGTGCGACGTTCAGGTGTTAGTGCTGCATGATCTGATCGGATTTACGTTCGGCCGCCAGCCGCGTTTTGTTCGCCAGTACGCAAATGTCAGCAAGGTCATTACCGAGGCGATCACGAACTGGATGAATGATGTAAGATCCGGGAATTATCCGAATGAGAAAGAATCGTACGGTTTGCCGAGCGATGTTAAGTTGAACGAGCGAAAGTCAGCCTCTTCACGTCGCTGAATCTATGGAGATCATCAATCGCCGCCAGCGAATGTTCTCGATCTCGCGCAAGCTTCGGCGGGAAAACAAAACGGTCGCCTTTGTGCCGACAATGGGCGCCTTACACGAGGGCCACATTGCCCTGGTGAAAGAGGCACGTCAGGCGGCCGATGTCGTAGTCGTTTCAATCTTTGTTAATCCCGCGCAGTTTAATGATAAGGGCGATCTCGAACGCTACCCGCGCGATGTCACCGCCGATGCCGCGATGCTCGCCGAGTTCGAGGTCGATTACATATTTGCGCCGGAAGAAAACGAGATCTATCCTGCCGGGTTTTCAACGTACGTTTACGTCGAGGGCGTCTCCGAAAGCATGGAAGGTGCCGCGCGGCCCGGGCATTTTCGCGGCGTAGCGACGATCGTTACTATACTTTTCAACACGATCCGGCCCGACAAAGCCTTCTTCGGGCAAAAGGACGTACAGCAGGTCGCGGTTGTCCGGCGGTTGTCTGCAGATCTCGGGTTCGAGACCGAGATCGTTGTTATTCCGACCGTCCGCGAAGAATCGGGACTGGCGATGTCGTCAAGGAATGAAAACCTGACCCCGGAAGAGCGTGAAAAGGCGTCGATAGTTTTTCGCGCCCTTGGCGAAGCGAAATCGGCGTTTAAGAACGGTGAACGAAATGCCGCGACTCTCACTGAAATTGTAATAAAAGCCATCCGCTCCGAACCGCTGGCGCGCTTGGACTACATTGCGGCGGTAGACGCGGAATCCCTGGAACCTATTGATAAAATTGAGGATAGAGAAGCTGTTTTGGCGGCAGCTGTATATTTTGGCAACGTGCGGTTGATCGATAACGTTCGCCTGAATCGAAAGCAATGATTGGCCACATACTTGCATCTAACTAGCACGGATCGGCCCGATTGGCGATTCGAAAATATATGAGGAACTCTAGGACATTATTAATTCTTGCGATCATAACGACAGCATTCGTAATTTCCGCGAACGCCCAGACATCGCTGCAGATGTTGGGCAATGGAAACATCGACCTAAATTCGCAGAAAGGCAAGGTCGTTGTGCTGGCATACGGCGCACGTTGGCTGCCGTTGTCTGAAAAACAGATCGAATACACTAACCTGCTTGCGAAAAGATACGCAGGCAAAAATGTTGTTGTCTATTTCGTTTCTACCGATTCACTGAATCCGAAGTCGAAGAACTTTGCATCGAACGAGATGCTGTCCAAGTTCGCGGCGGACGCGAAGTTAAGCGTTTCGGTGCTTCGCGACCCGGACGGAACATTAACCGTCAAGAAGTTTCGCGTTGACCAGCTTCCTTCGTTCGTGGTCCTCGACCGAACCGGTGCGCTTAGCGGCGACGCTTTCGGCGGTATCGATCCGAAATTCGATATCACGATCCCGATCTCAAAACGGATCGATTCCTTGCTTTGATCAATTGCAGCCGCGGTGCGGACACGCCGGGCTAACACAATTTCCGGCCGGCTTTTCTTTTTAGTTGGACTACTCAACACTTAAGTTGGTCTA
>QHXS01000148.1 GCA_003223975.1 Acidobacteriota bacterium | reverse complement strand
AACGCTTGATCGGCACCGATTTCGCTGCAAGTACTTCCGATATGAATAGCTCGTAGCGCTCGCGGTCCATCGGGCAATTTATGTAATCGTCGCCGCCTTTGTCGTAGCGCGCCGCCTTGAATGCGATCGACATATCGATGGAATCGGCCGCGATGATCGGCGCGATGGCGTCATAAAAATAAAGCTGGTCATCGCCGCTGAATTTCATTATCGACGCGGTCAGTGCATCGCTCGTAAGCGGCCCTGTTGCGATGATCGTGACCGGAACCCCCGCGGCCTGCCTACCAATGGGCAACGCACGAAACTCTTCCCTGACGATCTCAATGTTCGGGTGCTCTTCGATCTTCTCCGTTATCAGTTCGGCGAATTTTATTCTGTCGACCGACAACGCCGCTCCAGCGGGAACACGCGTGGCCGATGCAGCCTCCATCACGAGAGAGCCGCCGCGGCGAAGCTCTTCTTTTAAAAGGTAAGGGGCGCTTCCCGGCTCATCCGATTTGAGGGAATTGGAGCAAACGATCTCAGCAAGTTTATCGGTTCGATGTGCCGGGGTCTGCAGTACCGGGCGCATTTCGAAAAGACGTACATTCGCCCCCATCTCGGCAGCTTGCCAAGCGGCTTCCACGCCGGCAAGTCCGCCGCCAATTACATTGACTATTTGATTCCGCACTTTAGGTCGCTAATTACCCGCAGCATCCGGCATGTATTCGACGTTCGGGCCCTTTGTCGAGGCCATAAAGCGCAACTTGCCGCCAATGCCAAAACTTATCTCGAAGCCGATCCGACCGGAATCGTCAACGGGTTTTACCTTCAAATTTGTCCGTCCGAAACGCATTGCAAAATGGTTGTAATCAACTGTATGCCATTCGTTGTCAGCAGATTCCAAAACCATATAATTTATCGTTTGCAGACCCATACTTATACCTCCATACGTTCACCACATTGTTCATTCGAGCTTCATTATAGTTGAAGGTCAGACATTAAAATAATAAAGGCCGGAATGGCCCGGCCTTTTCCATTCGCCTTAGCGTGGCGGCAGCGCCTTGTTCTGCTCGTCCAGCCATTTCTTGAGCGGGGCGAAATAGTCGATGATCGCGGTCGCGTCCATTTTGTCTTCGCCCGTCAATGCCTTGAGGGCCTCTGGCCATGGGCGGCTCTTGCCCATTGCCAGCATTGCCTGCAGTTTCGCTCCGACCGCTTTGTTGTTGTAGATAGAGCAGCGATTCAGCGGACCTTTGAAACCTGCCTCGCGGCATAACGCTCTGTGAAACTGATACTGCAGGATCGTCGCGAGAAAATATCGCGCATAGGGTGTGTTGCCTGCGACGTGATATTTTGCGCCCGCATCGAAGTCCGATTCGCTGCGCGGTTCCGGCGGTGCGATACCCTGATACTTTAATCGAAGGTCCCACCATGCCTTGTTATAATCCGCTGGCTTGATCTTGCCAGAGAAAACATCCCATCGCCATTTGTCCACTAGATATCCGAATGGAAGGAACGCGACCTTGTCGAGCGCGCGATCCATCAATAGCGCCAGATCTGCCTCGGCCGGCGGAACCGTTTGTATAAGGCCGATCTGTTTCAGGTATTCAGGTGTAACGGACAACGCAATGGTGTCGCCGATCGCCTCGTGAAACCCGTCGTTCGCACTATCCTGATAGAAATACGGCTGAGACGCATAGGCAAGGCTGTAATAGTTGTGTCCGAGTTCGTGATGGATGGTCGAGAAATCCACCGCATTGATCTCGATACACATCTTGATACGGATGTCTTGTTTTGCGTCGAGGTTCCACGCGCTTGCGTGGCAAATAACATCGCGGTCCGCAGGCTTTAGCAGTAAGGACCGTTCCCAAAAAGTTTCGGGCAATTTCTGCATTCCGAGCGAAACGAAAAAGTTCTCGCCGTAGCGGACCATCTGTTTGGCGTCGGTCTTACGCTCCTGCAATATTTTCGTCAGGTCGTATCCAGTGCTTGCGCTTGGCGGAGCAACGAGCGGATATATATTCGACCATTCCTGGCTCCACATATTGCCGAGGAGATGCGCCGGTATCGGGCCGTTGGGCGGCACGATGGAGGCGCCATATTTCTTGACCAGCTGGGCACGTGTGTAGACGTATAGCGCGTCGTAAAGCGGCTTGACCTGTTGCCACAACCGTTCCATCTCCACCGCAAATTCGTCCGGCTTCATGTCGTAGCTCGAACGCCAAAGGTCGCCCGTGTCCTTATACCCGAGTTCTCTGGCGCCTTTGTTCGAAAGCTCGACGAAACGTGCGTACTTTGTCCGATATGGCGGCGAGATCGTGTGCCAGCCGAGCCATGCTTTTTTTAGTTCGGCAGGGTCACGGCTTTCAGCCATGATCTTTTCAAGATCGCCGAGACTGTAGCATTTTCCGCCGCCATCGGCCGGGCAATATTTGCCGCGCCCGTAGTCACCGTCCATCGACACTGCGATCTTCGTTAGCTCAGTTCGCTCGGCATCGTCCTTCGGTGCCGGCAAGACGATGCCGTTCTGAAGCAGGCTGATCTTTCGCCGAACGTCATACGGTACCGTCAAACCGTCGAAACGGTGTGACTCGGTCGCGAGTTTAGTTAGCGCAGCTGTATATTCGTCGCTCGCGGCCGCACTCAGGTTTTCTGTGTCGAATGTAATGAAATTCGCGTAGACCCATCCGATCTGGCCTGCTTTTAACGAAAGATCGTTGAGCTGTTTTTCGGCTGCATTGATGAACTGCTCGGCCTCAGCTGCGGTCGGCGTCGTTTGCGCCGCCAAAGGCGTGACGAGAAATATCACCGCCGTGAACATCCAGGCGGCCAATAGGGATTTACTTTGCATAGTTTTTCAAAAGAGATCGAGACAAAAATCCTGTCGGTGTTAGATTGAAACCGAGTATACCTAAGTTCGCCGACGCATTCAGAATATACGCTTGGTGTCTCTTAGCTGTTGCCCGCGGCTCTTTTATTTTCTTGACAATAAACACTGTTTAATCCATTATTTTGAATGGCGCTGCTTCGCCCAAGCGTCTGTTTTTCAGCATCTCAAACTCCCAAGAAGAAGCGACAGTATCAAGCGCGCTTCTGGCACTCCGGAAAAATGGAACTTAGATCAACGACGTTAAAGCGAACGTCCGTCACACCCACCTCTGACCTTGAATTAGAAGCTCACCTGCAAACCGATGCTTTTATCGGAGACCTCTCCGAACGGAGTCTCGGCGATAGCATTTTTGCATCGATAAACGATGCGATCGTCGTCGTCAATTCCGACGCGGTGATCGAGCGAGTCAATCCGGCAACTCTGGAACTTACCGGCTTTGACGAAGATGAGCTTGTGGGCAGCCACGTAGAATTGCTTACGCGTAACCGGAACTATTTCGAGAAGACGTTTTCGAAATCGCTTCACAAGAGCATTGTCGGAAATCGTTTTGAAATGAAATGCCGGCGAAAAGACGGTACGCATTTTCCTTTGTCCGTATCGACATCGACGATCTTCGATGCAAATTCCGACGCACGGAAATTGATCTGCGTCGGGCGCGACATCACAAAGCGCAAGCGGCTCGAGGCCGAATCCCGCGCGATCTCGCGGATAATTCACGGCGCTGCCACGACCACAAATCTCGAAGAGCTGTTTCAACTAATTCATCGCTCCATCAAAAAGATCGTATACGCGGAAAACTTTTTCATAGCTCTTTTCGATCCTGAGACCGAGATGCTGACGATGCAGTTCTGGGTTGATAAATACGATCCGATGCCCGCGCCGTTACGGGTCGGGCGCAGCCTGAGTGCGTACGTGTTCCGTCAGGGCCGGTCGATGCTATTTACCGACGAGGACGCAAAGAAGCTGATCGAAGCCGGCGAGGTCGAGTCTGTGGGGAC
Organism: Acidobacteriota bacterium; assembly: GCA_003223975.1. Classification (GTDB taxonomy): domain Bacteria; phylum Acidobacteriota; class Blastocatellia; order Pyrinomonadales; family Pyrinomonadaceae; genus OLB17. The sequence goes on along the minus strand of QHXS01000148.1, from coordinate 4,915 downwards.
TGATTCACCTATATGGCTCGGGGTTCCGTTAAAGACGCCGAACGGCGTGATCGGCGTCCTCGTAGTCCAGGATTACGAAAACTCCGACACTTACACGTATAGAGATGTAGAGCTGCTGACATCGGTCGCCGACCAGATCGCGCTTGCGATCGAAAGAAAGAAAAACGAGGAAGCACTAAAGCTTAGCCAGGAGCGCTTCGAACTCGTTGCCCGCGCTACCAGTGACGCCGTTTGGGACTGGGATCTTTCGACCGACGAGATCTGGTGGAACGAGGGATTACAGAAACTTTTCGGTTATAAGGCAGAGAATGTCGCATCCGAGTCGAGTCCGTGGTCGAGTCGTATTCATCCGGAGGATGCCGAACGTGTCGTTCACGACATCCACCGGCATATTGATAGCGGTAAGACAAACTGGCAGGACGAATATCGATTTCGCCGTGCCGATGGTACATACGCTTTTGTGATCGACCGAGGTTACGTCGTCTATGATTCAGCCGCAAAGCCTGTACGAATGCTGGGTTCAATGATGGACGTTACTGACCGCAAATCGCTCGAAGACCAGCTTACACATCAGGCACTGCACGATCCACTGACCAAAATAGCGAACCGGGCCCTTTTCAAGAACCGCGTGGACCATGCCTTGACGAAATTGACACGCACCAACTCGTCTCTCGCAGTTCTTTTTCTCGACCTTGATAATTTCAAATCGATCAACGATTCACTCGGCCATGCCGCTGGCGACAAATTGCTCGTCCTGGTCGCCGAACGTCTGCAAGATTGCCTTCGAAATGCAGACACCGCCGCGCGTCTCGGCGGCGACGAATTTGCAGTTTTGGTCGAATCAATGTATCGCTCGGATGAAGCGGTGATGATCGCAGAACGGATACTTTCCGTATTTCGACAGCCGTTCGTGATCGAAGGCAAAGAGATCTACGTAAGCACCAGCGTCGGCATAGCCACAAGCGCAAGCGACGCGGTTGCCTCGGAAGAATTGCTGCGAAATGCCGACCTCGCGATGTATTTGGCAAAAAGCCAGGGCAAAGGGAGATTTGTCGTCTTCGAGCCGAGGATGCACACAGCGTTAATGGAGCGGATCGAGCTGGAAGACGACCTGCGCCGCGGTATCGAAGAGGAAGAATTCGTCATCCATTACCAGCCGATATTAAACTTGGGTACAAACCAGTTGGTCGGTGTCGAGGCCCTGGTTCGTTGGATGCACCCGCGACACGGTCTGCTGGCGCCGATGAAGTTTATCCCGCTCGCGGAAGAAACGAATCTTATCGTACCGCTTGGTGACTGGATACTTCGAGAAGCATGCCGCCAAATGCAGGTATGGCTCGAGGATTACGGAGGCCAGTTCAACGCTTCAGTAACCGTGAACATCTCGATACGGCAATTTCAGCAGGGCGAACTTATCGAGATCGTTAGTCGCGCACTTCGATTGTCTGGTCTTCCGCCGGAATCGCTGATCCTCGAGATAACCGAAAGCTTTATGATGCAGGATACGGAAGCGACGATCCTCAAGCTTCACGAGCTGAAAAAACTCGGTATCCGGCTTGCGATCGACGATTTCGGAACGGGCTATTCGAGCCTTAGCTATCTGCAGCGGTTCCCAATAGACATTTTGAAGATCGATAAGTCGTTCATCGATAAGCTCGGCAATGGCAATGAAGGAAGCGCCGTAGCGAGGGCAATCATCATGATGGGCGATTCGCTTAATTTGAAGACGATCGCTGAGGGCATTGAACACACGGAACAAATACAGGCGCTGCAAAAACTGGGTTGTGACGCAGGCCAGGGCTTTCATTTCGCAAAACCCCTTACTGTCGGCGACATGGACGAGTTTCTTCTTCAACGTTTCGACGCAGTACCGGCGTGATTGTTCAAATGATCGAAAATCGATGTGGGCCCCGGATTCCGGGGCTTTTTTGTTGCCCCGTGTGAATTTCAGGTTAAACTCTTTGAATTCAACATGGGTTTCCAGTAACCTTTTGAGGCTTTCGAACGTCTAAGCCTGAAACGTCACAATTCGCCGAGCGACGGTGTTTTCCGGTTGTGGCGCAATTATTTTGAATGTTTTCGCGCGGACAAACCTTTTTTTGCGAAGCGCGTAATTAATGCAGTGTTGACTTACAATACCCGCTGCGAGCCCCGATACCGGGAAGGCAAGCTCTCGCCTTCGCGTCTTTACTGCGCCCTTGCCATCGGCTTTTTTTCACGAGGAGGATTGATCATGCCCCGAGCTTTATTGATCGCTGTGGTCGTTTGTTTCACCGCTTTTTCAGGGTTTTCACAAACGCGTCCGCGTGCCAGCGCGACACCGGAGCTGAAGAACGACACGCCGCGCAGCAATCCGAACAAGCCGCCCGCGATCAAGAATCAAAAAGCCCCCCCAGTTTCGACCAAGGCGGCAAAAGAAGAAGACGGCGTGGTCTATGTTGATACCAACCTGATCACGACGCCGGTTTCGGTACTCGACCGACAAGGACGGTTTATTCCCGGCCTCAAGAAAAAAGATTTTAAGATCTACGAAGACGGCGTTCTGCAGACGATCGATACTTTTATTTCCTCGGAGATGCCGTTCACGGTCATCCTGATGCTCGACGTCAGTCCATCTACGCGGTACAGGCTGGACGATATTCATTACGCAGCGATCACGTTCATAAACCAATTGCGTCCGACGGATCGCGTGATGGTCGTAGCGTTCGACCAGCGCGTACATATACTTGCAGAGCCGACGACCGACCGCAAAGAGCTCTTCGGCGCCATCTACAAGGCCCAGTTCGGCAGCGGCACGAGCCTTTATGACGCTGTCGATGCGGTTTCAAACCTCGAGTTGGTGACTTCACCGGGGAGAAAAGCGATCGTAATATTTACCGACGGCGTGGACACCACGTCGCGGCGCGCTACAGTTGAAAGCACGGTCGCAGGTGTCGAAGAGCTCGATGCACTGATCTATCCGATCCGCTACAACACGCAGCAGGCGAACGCGATGCCGAACATGGGCATCGACCCGGCGATCTTTGCCCAACTGCCGCAGGCCGCGAGGGACCTGATCGCACGCGGGACGATCCGCGCGAACGTCGGCCGCGGCCAAAGTGCCGAAGAATATGCGCGCGGCAAGTCGTATCTCGAAGCTCTTGCCGCGACCAGCGGAGGGCGGATATTTGACGCCGACTCGATCGAGAACATGGAAACATCGTTCTCGAACGTTGCAGAGGAACTGCGTCGGCAGTATTCGGTCGGCTACTACTCCAACAAAGAAGGCCAGCCCGGCGACCGCAAACACATCAAGGTCACCGTTGCGCGTCCGGGAAGCGTGGTCAGGGCGAAAACAACCTATATCGTCAAAGAAAAGGAATCCGCGGAACCGACCGTTTCTGGCTCGAACGGCAATAAATAGAGAGTTTTATTGTCGGAATTCTTTGTTGGCTACGCTATGCAATTAAGCTACTCAGTTGTAAGAATCACGTCCCAAGCCCATCGTCCAAGCTGAGCGTCGTTCGCATCCCGAACTCGCGAACGCCATCGGAAACGATTTCCGAATTCATCGACACGCCTTGACGATTCGTAGTCAAGATCGATCTTTCGCAAACCTAATTGCGGCATCGAAACAGCTCTGAATTTCTTGAACGACCGTTATGGTCAGAATCATTCCATAAACGCAGACGGCTAAAGACTCCATCGTCACGCGAGATAACGCCGTCAGCATTTCCGCCATACTCGGGTTTGTCGAACTCAGCCAACGCAAGAAATCCGTTCCTATCTTCGCCTGCTGGCGGATCCGGTTGTTCCGTAGCGTTTCCGAAAAGCTCGAGTCCGTTGTCGATCTTTCCGTTTTGGTTCCGGTCCAGCACCAGCCATGCATCATCCGAATCGGTCGAAGTCCATGAAAGACCTTCTCTAACACCGTCCGAATCCAGATCAAAATTAACCCCGTTTTCCGCATTAGTTAAGTCGAATCCATCACCAGAAATATCGATAACGATAGGTGAGCTGTTCCGCACACATCCGCAATCTTCAAAACTCCAATGCCACCCCGAACCACAATTCGTCGGCTGCTGGTCGCACTCAGGCGTTGGAGTCGGTGTCGGGCAATAACCATTGTAAACAAGTCTCGAATTTAGAGTTGCGGTGCAACTGCCTGGTGAATCTGGGACGTCTTCGCAGATAAAATCTTGTGTAATCAGACCTTGATTGCCATCATTTCCAGTCACATTTGCGGTTGATTTGAAGCCATCACATAAACAACCAAGGATCTGATTGTCGCCAGTGTGTGGCATCCCTGCGGCAACTCCTGAGCAAAAACCGTGTAGTCATTCTTCTCATGAGTTGAAAGATATGCTGCCACTCCAGTCATAAAATAGAGTAGTAACACAATGATAATTAATCGATTCCCTTTCATTTGCAGAAATTGCTTTTTGCGTTAAGGATCATTAAGGGCTCTCCTTCCGATTCGGTCGGCGCTGGTTTAGAGAAGGAACCGCCACTCCAGACTGTTCCATCATCGAAGTGAATTATATCCAGGCGAACCGTAATTCGTGATAAAGAGTCCAAAACATGCCGGGACTCAACTGCTTTTTTTAGGTTCTCGTATTTTTTTTCCGTCAATTTCAGCTCATATATCTCACCAGGTTGGATTGACCTTACTAATTCGTCCTTTTTCGGCAGGAGAGGATTTGAACCATATGTCAGAGGAAACGCAATTTCGTTTCCGGATTTCGAGGTTTCGGGAAATTCGATCACAAGCATAAGAAACGTAATTCCTTTCTCGGTTTTATTCCTCAAACGAACCGAGAAATCCTTAAGCCAGTTATTGGATTGCTCGAACTTTTCACCAACCTTTATCTTCGGATTCTGTCCATTCGAAAACTCAATAATTTCAATTGGCTCTTCGGGATAAGAAAGCTGCTTG
>QHXS01000147.1 GCA_003223975.1 Acidobacteriota bacterium | reverse complement strand
TGTATTAAGGGTCTCGGCCCCACGGCTCTTAGTGTTTGCGGTGTCAGGCTTGCGCCGATAATAAAGAGGGTTATTGTCATTCCGGCTTTGCCCAGATTGACCAGCGCGTCGTAAATGCTCGGAAGTATAGTTGTCGGCGCGAACGTACGAAATGCTGCAACGGCCACGAACAGAAAAATGAACCATGGTATGGCAATCTTCGCCACGGGATCCTCGGCATTTTTTCGATAGATTAGGGCGAACATTAAGGCCACCGGAGCGATCCATAATGCTCTTGCAAGTTTCACCGTCGTCGCGATGATCAATGCCTCCGGGCCAAAAGTCTGTGCTGCTCCGACTACCGAACTCGTATCGTGAATCGCGATCGCCGACCAAATGCCGAACTGAGTTTGCGACAAATGGAGTCCATTTCCGATGACCGGGAAAAGGAACAATGCAACGGAATTTAGGATAAAGACCGTTCCCAATGAAACGGACATTTCCTCCGGTGCTGCATTGATCGCTGGGCCAACCGCGGCTATTGCGCTGCCGCCGCAGATCGCAGTCCCCGACGAAATCAGGGCCGACGTTTTCTGGCGAACCAAAAGTGCCTTACCAACTAAATAACCGAGCAGCAGCGTCCCGAAGATCGTCGCGATCGTAAAGAGTATGCCATCGCGGCCAGCTTTATAGATCGCTTCGAGGTTCATTCCGAAACCAAGCAGCACCACGGAGGCCTGGAGCAAGTATTTCGATGGTTTACCCGTTAAATTCGGATATGGATTGCCGACCGAAAACGCAAGCAATAAACCAAGTGCTAGAGCAACCGGCGGCGACCCATACGGAGAAAGCAAGAACAGAATTAATAGAATAAAGACAGCTTTTTTCCAGGACATAAGCCTTATTATTTTGCCTTGCCCTGACTTGCCACGGCGTCCTGCGCGGCTTTGATAGCTTCTGCGTCGCCAAGGTAATAGTTGCGGATCGGCTTCGAGTTTTCATCGAGCTCGTATACAAGCGGAATGCCGGTCGGGATATTGTATTTGATGATGTCGTTATCCGAGATCGCATCGAGGTACTTAACAAGCGCCCGCAGGCTGTTCCCGTGCGCTGCGATCAGAATGCGCCGGCCCGCAGCAACTTTCGGCATGATCTCGGTCTGAAAATACGGAACAACGCGCTCGACAGTCTGTTTCAAGGCTTCGGCTTTGGGGAATTTCACGGCCTCGATCGACGAATACCTTGGGTCTTTACCAAGCCATCGCTCGTCGCCCTCCTCAAGCAGTCCGGGCGGAATGTCGTAGCTTCGACGCCATATCAATACCTGCTCTTCACCGTATTCGGCCGCGGTCTCGGCTTTATTCAGCCCTTGAAGTGCGCCGTAGTGCCGCTCGTTCAGCAGCCAGGATTTCGTCTCGGGTATCCACATCAGGTCCATCTCATCCAGAATGATCCAAAGCGTACGAATAGCGCGTTTCAAGACCGAGGTGTACGCTTCATCGAACGCAAAACCCTCTGCTTTTAACAGTTTGCCGGCGGCATGTGCCTCGTCCCGTCCTTTTTCAGAAAGATCGACGTCCTTCCAGCCGGTGAAGCGATTCTCTTTGTTCCACTCGCTCTCGCCGTGGCGGATCAATACAAGTTTGTGCATTTCAATATCTTAGATTTGAAATCTCAAATTTCAAATTCTGCTTTTCTGTTCGATCACGCGTTTCGCGTCGCCAATTAGATAAAGCGATCCCGTGATAAGAATAATTCCATCTTCCGGCGTCGCCTCTTGCGCTGCTGAGACCGCATCTTTCACATACTTGACCAGTTTTACGACGTCGGCCGATACGACGGCTGGAATGATACGGAAAAGTTCGCTTACACGCATTGCGCGCGAATTCGCCGGCTCAGTCAAAATGATTTTGTGTGCACGCGGAAAAAGAATAGCGGCAATTTCGCTAACATCTTTATCACGCATCGCCCCGAAAACCAGCGTTATTGGTTCGGTGATAAATTCGTCCAAATAAGCCGCCAGGGCCTTTGCGCCTCCAAGGTTATGCGCGCCGTCCAGCAGGAATTTACCGATCGACTCGAGGCGTCCCGGATGCTTAGCATGTTTCAAACCCTCTAAGATATTTCCCTCCGTGGCGGGAAAATATTCTTGAAGTATTTCCGCAAGTAAAATTGCAGTCTTTGCGTTTTCAAGCTGATGCGCGCCGGCGAGGCCGAGCGACACAGGCGGAAACACGAGCGGTAGCGAGTGTGCTCCCCGCTTCATGACGAACGTGGCACACTCCCTAACGGTCGTATTTCTGTCTTTTGTCACAACGATATCTCTGGCTAAGATTGGAACAACACCAAGCGCGAAACAGCGATCTTTGACCGCCTTCATAGCTTCATTTGCCTGCTCACCGATAACCACTTTCGAATCGGAGCGGATGATAGCCGCTTTTTCCGCCGCGATCTCCTCGATCGTTTCGCCGAGATATTGCTGATGGTCCAGGTCGATTCGCGTTATCCCGGCGATCTCAGCGTTTGCGGCGGTTACCGCATCATACCGCCCACCGAGCCCAGTTTCGAGAATTGTGAGCTCAACATTAACCTCTGCAAACGCAACCAATGCGATAGCCGTGACCTGTTCAAAATAGGTGGGAACCCTTTCTATTTCGCCTCGTTCAACAAGCAATTCGGACGCCTCGCGAACGCGAGTCGCAAGCCGCGCAAATTCGCCTTCGCTGATATCGACGCCGTTGATGCGCACACGTTCGGTTATCGAAACCAGATGCGGCGACGTGAAAACTCCGGTCTTGATTTCCGCTTGTAAGCAGATCGAATCGAGAAACGCACACACCGAGCCTTTTCCATTCGTCCCGGCGACTTGAACTTTCAAGTAGCTTTTTTGCGGGTCGCCAAGCGCGGCAAGAAGCTTTCGAATATTCTCGAGGCCGAGCTTCATCGCCTCGACCTCGTTGCCGAGCGAAAACAGATATTCTTCCGATTCGTGAAAATTCATCCTTCAAAAACAGTTTATTTTGAACCGTCGACGCATCATAATGAAGTAGTAGGGTAGTTACCGAAAATGAAGAATTTCATGCGAATTGTTTTTCCGGTCATTGCGGCATTTTGGTTAACACAGATCGCTGTTCCGCAATCATCCATAGCGCAGGCCGGCAGCGGACTACTTTATGAAATAAGCCGAAAGGACCTCGCAAAGCCCTCGTACGTTTTCGGAACGATCCACGCGATATGCCCTGCCGACATGATACCGGTCGAGGGCCTTACAATGTATGTCGACAGGTCGGATCAAATGTTGATGGAGATCGACATGGACGACCCCGTCGAAATGGGGTCGATGGCAAAGGTCCTTATGATACCCGACGGAAAAACAATAAAGGACTTTCTTACGCCGGAACAATTTCAAAAGGTCGATGAAATGACGAAAAATCTGCTCGGCTATTCGGCGGAAAACCTTAAGACCATCAAACCAACCCTGTTGTCCGTAATGATCATGTCGAGCCCAAAAGCGATCGGCTGTACGCCGAGCGCGTATGATGTTTCGCTGATGCAGATGGCAGGTGCAAAAAAGAAACCCATTATCGGGCTCGAAACGGTCGCCTTTCAGATGAAGGTGTTAGATAGCAAGCCCTTCGCGGTTCAGGCAAAGGAACTTTACGAAATGTCGCTCGATCCGCAGAAATATATTCGCGACTTTCAGGCCCTGACCAGCGTTTATAAAACTCAGGACGCGGAGAAACTCTTTGCACGTTCGACATCCTCGCCCGCCGGCGATAAGGAATTTCAGACAAGGCTTTTGGATGAACGCAACAACGCGTGGATCCCGAAGATCGAAGCCGCGATCAAAGGAAACGCGACTTTCATCGCGGTCGGTGCGGCACATCTTGGCGGCGACGTAGGATTAATAAAACTCTTACGGGCAAAGGGCTATATCTTGAAGCCGATCAGGCTTGAGCCACAAGCCGGCGGTGATAATTGATCTGGCCAAGGTGATAGTTGAAGTGCGTCGCAAGATGCGTCACGAAATATCCGGTCGTCATTGGTTGTCCGAAAACTTCTATCGGATAAACCTTACCGAGGTCTTCCTCGGTCATTCCTGCAAGCGTTTGAAGTACGACATTCCGCGTGGCATCTATGTCGGCGAGCATCTCGGACCTTGAAATATTCTTGTTAGTAAATTCAGCGTTCCGGTCGCGGACGTAGCCGCTGTTGCCGATGATCGCACCAAAAAAATGCTTAAGATTACCGGTTAGGTGCAGGCAGAGATTGCCCGCGGAATTTGAAATGCCGTCACTCGTTTTCCAAAGGTCTTCTTCGCTCGCGTACTGTGCGATCTCATCTCGCAGCTTGTTCAGGTCCCTTTCGTAGAGTTCGGTGAGTATTTTTCTTAGCATTTCACGCTCCGGCAACGACCGCTTTCTTCATCATAAAATCGAGCATACGAATTATCGCATCGCGCATTTCGCGACGATCGACGACCATATCGACCATCCCGTGCTCCAGCAGAAATTCGCTGCGTTGAAAACCTTTTGGAAGCTTTTGCCTGATGGTTTGTTCGATCACGCGTGGGCCCGCGAATCCGATCAGGGCTTTTGGCTCTGCAAGGATCACGTCACCCAACATCGCAAAGCTTGCTGTCACGCCGCCTGTCGTCGGATCTGTAAGCACTGAAATGAACGGCAGCCGGGCCTCGTGAAGCATCGCCAGTGCAGCCGAGATCTTACCCATCTGCATCAGCGAAAGCGTGCCTTCCTGCATTCGCGCGCCGCCCGATGCCGAATAGACAATAACCGCGCCTTTGTTCTCCAAAGCACGTTCGATCAATCGAGTGATCTTTTCGCCCACGGCTGAGCCCATCGAACCACCGATGAACGACATATCCATCGCGCCCGCATAGACCAAATGGCCGCCTACCGTGCCCTTACCGCAAACTATGGCTTCCGGAAGCCCCGATGCCTTCGTTGCCTGCTCTATTCGATCCTTGTAAGGTTTGGTGTCGACAAATTCGAGCGGGTCACCGGACGTGACGTCTTCGTCCAGCCTTTCATATTTGCCGTCGTCGAAAAGCATCGAAAGGCGTTCGCGCGCGGGAAAGCGAAAATGGTATTGACAGTGAGCGCAAACCTGGAGCGAGTCCTGAAGCTCGCCCTTGTAAAGCGAATTGTCACACTCCGGGCATTTTACAAAGATGCCCTCGGTGCGCACAGTGCGCTCCTCGTCTTCTTCGGGCGTATCTATCTTTGGTTTGTCGCGTTTGAACCAGGACACTTGTAAAGGATAAAGGATTAGAGATGAAGGATAAAGTCACCTTACTTTAGAACATCAAGCATCTGTGAATGAATAGCGCCGTTGCTGGCGCAAATTGGTGGTTTGTAGATACTGAATTTCGAGCCGTCATAATAGGTGATCACGCCGCCCGCCTCCTCGACCAGGAGTTTGCCCGCGGCGACGTCCCACGGATTCAGCCCTTCTTCCCAGAAGCCATCAAACCTGCCACAGGCGACGTAAGCCATGTCGATCGCGGCGGAGCCGTCACGGCGAACTCCGCGCGAGCTGAGCATAAACTCGGTCAAATGCCGGGCGAAATTTTCACGATGCTTGAAATCGTATGGAAAGCCGGTGACGATGAGCGCCTCGCTAAGTTTTTCGGTCGTAGAAACTCGGATAGATTTGCCGTTCAGCGTAGCACCATTTCCCTTTTCAGCAGCGAATAGTTCGTTCCGCGTCGGATCGAACGTCACACCGAGCACGATCTCGCCGTCATGTTCCAAAGCTAGGGTCACGCAAAAGCACGGGTAACCATGTGCGTAATTTGTCGTACCATCCAGCGGATCAATGATCCATTTCCATGTCGACCCGCCACCGACCGTTATCACGTCGCCGCCTTCTTCCGCAAGAATTGAGTGTTTGGGGTAATAAGACCGAACGCGTTCGATAATAAGCTCCTCGGACGCCAGGTCGGCCTCGGTGACGAGATTTATATCGCCTTTTTTGGTGATCGCCGTGATCCGGCCAAATTTTTCCAGAAGTAAATGGCCGGCATCCCTTGCCGTTTCAATTGCGAAGTTGAGCATTAAGAACATTTAACCACAGAGACAACAGAGTGCACAGAAAGCAGCTGATTTGGAGTCTCCGTGTTCTCTGTGGCCTCTGTGGTGATATTTATTTCATGATCGCGAGAATCTGGGTCTGATGTGGGGCGGTGATAATAGCGTCTTTGCCGGAGACATAAACATCGATCTCTGAACGGACGCCGAATTTGCCTTCGAGATAGATTCCCGGTTCGATCGAGAATGCGGTGCCGGCGATCAAGCGACGCGAATCTCGCGTTTCAAGATTGTCGATATTGGCGCCGTTTCCGTGGCCTTCTTCGCCGATCGAATGGCCCGTGCGATGTAGGAACTGATCGGCGTAGCCGGCTTTTCGGATCACGCCGCGAGACACGTCATCCACCTGCGCGCCCGTGATCGTCCGGCCATTTCGAAACGCGTCTTGGACAAACCTGAAAGCAGATTGTTGTGCGTCAAAGACGATGTTCCAGATCTTTGTGTACTCTTCGGGAATCGTTTCGCCGACATATCCCATCCACGTCAGGTCGCTTGCGGGAGCTTTCGGCTTCTTCACTTTTGTGACCGTGTCGATCAAAACCAGGTCGCCCATTTTGATCGGCGAATTGTTCTTTTGCGTAGGAAAATAATGCGGCGACGCGGCGTTTGCATTCACGGCTACGATCATTGGTTCCGGGTTTAGCCCTTCTTCGCCGAACCGTTTCATCATGAATTGCTGAATATCGATCTCGGTCGTCGCTTCGCTAGTAAGAATTCGCCGCTTGATCTCAGCGAAAGCCTCCAAAATTATCTTTTGCTGTTTTGTCGCCGCTTCGGTGTGCATCGCGAGTTGTTCGGCCGTCCAAACAGCTTCAAATTGCTGGACAAGATCGGCGCTCGTAACCACATCGACGCCGAGCGATCTCACCATTTCGATCGTTCCGGCATCGACCCGCGAAATATATGGAATATCGTTGTTCGGCGAATATTCCATCGCGATCTTCATCGACTTGGTATTTCCGTTCGCAAAGAACGCCTTCTTTAGGTTGTCGCCGATCAATTGCCATTCGCGGTAGATCAGCTTCGTACCAGGCAGCGAATCAAGCTTTTCCGGCTCGATCGCATGGACTACTTTCGTTGGTGCACCGGTCGCAGGAACATAGTAATACCAGCGCCGCGTACCGCTCATTCGCTCGGTATTCAAAATTCGCGGGATCAAAATGTCGCTGCTTCGAAAATCGTAAAACAGCCATCCGTCGAGCTTTGCCGCCCGAAGTGCAGTTTGGATCTCCGCAATTCGCTGCGATTGCGGCGAAACCTGCGCATTTGACGCGTCGCCTGCCCGAACGCCTTGCTTTTGCTCCGTTGGGCCCGAGATGTTTGATTTTCGTCCTTTGCTCAATCCGGACGTTGAGGGGATCTGGGAAAAATCTGCGGCCGATGCCGCAACGAGCAGAAAAAAAGAAAGTAAGTAATTCCGCATGTTTATCTAAAGTAAATATCTACGTAATCCGTCGCCTCGTCGCACGGATTATCCATTTCCATCATTCGCCAATATTTTCGTTTTCCGGTGATCTTGAACGTGAAATTTCCTTGTCGCTCACACGGCTTGCCGCCGTTGATATGCGAGATCTGCATTACGATCTTCCCTTCGAAAACGAACTGTTTCGCATCTATCGAAACTATCATTCCCTCGATAGTGACGAAGTCGCTGTTACCGCGGCCCTTTTGCGACCCTTTAATGCTGTATACAGCGGCCTTGTTTGTAACGGTTGCCGTACCGAAATGATCCCAACTAATCCACTGCAGCGAAAGCTTGTGCTTGCCCAGAAGCATTTTCGCAGCCGCCGCGTCATTGATGATCGTGCGTTCCTGAGCGTGCGTGGAAAGCAACCCAAAGAAGACGGCCGTAAACAGAATCAAGAACTTTTTCATTTCAATATACGTTCGCTCAGGTTCAGGAACTCGACAACCTGTTTGTTCCAATACGGCCACGTGTGGCCGCCGGGGAGTTGGCGAAATTCGTGAGGTATCTTTTTCTCGAGCAGCAGCGTGGCAAATTCGCGATTGCTTTGGAGAAGAATATCTTCCGTTCCGCAGTCAAGGTAGATGAACGGGAGCGACTTGGATCTTTCCGGGTCCGTCGAACGAACGATCGAAAAAATGTCGTTCTCTGTCCGTGAAGCGCTTCCTGGCGGCCCGAATGCATCGGTGGTAGTCCGGGTAATAATTTCCAGAAACGGCACACTGAATGACTGACCGAAAACACTGAAACTTTGCGAGGTAAACGTCGGAGCAAAAATAGCGCCGCTGAAGCTTCCGACTAACGAGAACATTTGCGGATACTTTAGACCGAACTTCAAAGCGCCGTAGCCGCCCATTGAAAGTCCGGCGATCGCCCGTCCTTTTCGATCATTGACCGTACGGTATTTTGCATCGATCTCCGGAATGAGTTCCTTGATGATGTAGCTTTCGTATTTCGCGTTCGTGATCGTAGGGCTGTCGTTGTACCAGCCGTTGTCGCCCTCGGGCGTGACCAATATGAAATTGAACGCCTCGGCGCTTTTTGGCAATGTACCTAATGTCGTCCAGTTCGGGTAATGTCCCGTCAACCCGTGCAAAAGATAGATGACGCGAAAGCGTTTCGCCGCGGCTTTTGCATACCCCGCAGGCAGGATCACGCGATACGGCATCGAATGGCCCATCAATTTCGAATCCAGCTTTGCTTCCGATACATTTGCCGGAAGTGCCAGACTGACGCCCGTCCGCTGCGATATGCCGGACACGACAAGCGAAAAAAAGATCAGAAAGATCGAAAGGCCTTTTCTCATTTTTATTGTTTTAGCTTTCGGTCTTATGGATCGACCGCATCCGTTGCCTAGCTTTCTTCGAACGCCGGATCGGGCTCCGCCGTTTCAGGCTGTCGCCGGCCCAATCGGAAACACCTTTGAACGGATGCCATTCGAAATCCTCCTGTGGTAACACTTCGCTGGACGAATCGCTCAGTCTAAGCGTACTGAAGGCAACAAAAAAGATCACGAAATTGAAGATCGCACCTGCCATAACGACAAGCCAACCGGGCGCAAGGCCGACTCGTGCTCGCGCAAAGAATATCTCCCAGAAACGGATCCGATCCTCGGCGGTGATCGTCGGTATGGGCGACGGATGTATGTAAATCTTCAGCGTCCACGATAGAGCCAGAAGAATAAAGATCCAAAGATAATTTGCCCTCAGACGCCGCCCGACAGCTTCCCATTCGCTGATCGTAAAATGCGGCGACAAAAGGTCGGCGGCAATATGGTCCGCCCATTCCTTGTCTGGGGGAATGGTCCGATGCGAAAGCATCGGGGCGAAATAGCCGGTTTCCAATATCCGCACTCGATTTGCCCACACCTCGTAATACCGATATCGCCGGGCCTCCATAAAAAGAAAGATCGAGACGAGGATCGAGTTGATCGGTATCGCAAAATGCGGATTCTCGGACGAGCTGAACACGAACGAGAGCGTTGCACCGGCCGTGATAACGGCCCAATTCGTTGTCGCGTCAAGCCGATTGCGCCAGACGTTTGAACGCTGAACTTCACCGCGGTAGAAATGCACCATCGCGGTATTGAATTCCGCGGGTGCCAGTTTTTGCGGGATGGTGAGCGGCGAGGTCCGGGGTTTAAGGTTGCGCTTGCGTACCTCTTCGGCAAATGCCCTGAAGGATTCGGGTACCGTTGTGATATGTATATCTTCTTCAGAGACGAGGGGGCCTGTCGTCCGAATGTCGTCTTTCATATGCCGACTGATGGGTGCGTAAGGAAGGCGGCAAAGCTAGCCGTCGTACCCTTTTAGATTTAACACTTTCACAATTTTGATGCAAGAAATTGATCGAAAGACGAATACAATATCACCCAATGTTAACGCAGATTGAAGAATGGATGCGCCTGGCGATCGCTGCAGCCCGCCAGGCAGCCGGAAACGGTGAAGTTCCGGTAGGTGCCGTCATCGTTGACGCAAATGGCGAGCTGCTGTCGCAGGCATCTAATCTCACAATTACGAACAACGATCCGACGGCCCATGCCGAGATAATTGCCCTTCGCGAAGCAGGCGCAAAGATCGTCAATTACCGCCTCATCGGAGCTACCGTTTATTCTACGATCGAGCCTTGCGCGATGTGTGCCGGGGCCCTCGTGAACGCCCGTGTCGCCCGCCTGGTTTTCGGCGCGCGCGACGAGCGTTTCGGCGCGGTCGAAACGCATTTTCAGCTTTGTTCCAGCAATCTCCTAAATCATCGGATTGAGATCGTCTCCGGCGTTCTCGCTGACGAATGCCGCGAGTTAATGCAGTCGTTTTTCCGGTCCAGGAGAAACTAGCCATCGCTTGCGACTTTATCCTTTCTCCTTTATCCTTTATCCTTTACAAAGACGGAGAGGTGCGAGAGTGGTTGAATCGGGCAGTCTCGAAAATTGTTGAACCTTAACGGGTTCCGTGGGTTCGAATCCCACCCTCTCCGCCATCATTTAACAGGCCCTTCGGAAAATCAAAATGCGCCCTTTATTGCCGAAAGGAAGTATTACTCTTCTCATCTGCGCCGCGCTTATCTTAGGCTCGACGCTCGGATGCAAACGTCTCGCGGATCTCGCAAAAAAAAAGACAAACGACGATGCTCCGCCGACAACTAGTTCGACGCCGGGTAATAACGATGCTGTCGGTAATGACGCTTCGCTCGTGAAGAAATCAAACCTTTATATAACCGAGTGCTTCAATAAATATTCGAACAGCATCGTCAGCAGTTACAACCGCTATCAATCGTGGGTAAAAGACATCGACGCTGGACCGACGGGGAAAGAAACTCTCGTGTACGGGCTTTACGACGTCACCGGTGACGGCAGCGATTGCGAAAAAGCGGTTGCAGACGCGAAAGCGATGGACCCCGAACTTCCGGAGCTTGAGGGAGTCGCAGATAAATATGTCGCTTCGCTGAAGTCAGTCGTCTTGAAAATTCACGACGTTTATAACTATTACGAGCAGGAAGATTACAAGGACGACTCTTTTGCCAAGGGCAAAACAGCCCATCCTGCATTGATCGCTGCTTTCAAGGATTTCAAGGACGTTAATGCGAACTTCGCTTCGCAGGTAGATCAGCTTGAGGACCGCGTCGCCAATGAAGAGCTTGCAAAGCTCCGGGCCGAGTCTGGCAACGAGTACGAAGCGCTGATCGTTGAGTCTGGCATCAAGGCGAAAGCGATCAAGAACCTCTTGCAGGAAAAGGAATACGAACAGTTGACGGCCGACGAGCTCACACCGCTGATAGAAGATTTCGACAAGACCGTCGAGGCAATGCGATCGACCACGACGAAAAAAATAATGGCCGATTCTTATGTACGCTCCTGCGATGAGTTTACAAAGGCGTCAAAGGAAATGATGCGCCGCATTCGCGACGGCAAAAAATTCAACGAAAGCGAACGGCGCTTTATCGATATGGGTTCGGGTTGGATGGTCGACGGTTCGCCCGGCAAGGTGATAAAAGCATACAATGACATGATCATGCAGCGTCGTTTCACAAGATTTTGATCCGGGTTTTAGCTCTCATACATAAGTAGTACTTCGGGGCAATTTTCTATAAAAATTGGAGGATTCCTTTATGCCACTTAGTAAAAAGCTGACGGCTGAGTTCTTGGGCACGCTGTGGTTGGTTTTTGGCGGATGCGGCAGCGCGGTACTCGCAACCGCGTATCCGAGCCTCGGTATCGGTTTCGCGGGAGTTGCACTGGCTTTCGGTTTGACGGTTCTGACCGGAGCTTACGCACTTGGACATATTTCCGGAGGGCATTTTAATCCGGCTGTATCTATAGGATTGTGGGCAGGCAAACGCTTCCCCGCAAAGGAACTGCTTCCCTATATAGTGGCGCAAGTTCTCGGCGCGATCGCGGCGGCCGGCATTCTGTACATAATCGCGAGTGGTAAGGCCGGCTTTTCCGCCGCAAGTGGTTTTGCTGCCAACGGATTTGAAAATACGCCGGGTTCGCCTGGTTCGTATTCGGCGCTTGCGGCGTTTGTCGCCGAGGTCGTAACCACGTTCTTCTTCCTCGTGGTCATACTTGGCTCGACCAGCAAATTGGCGCCGAGCGGATTTGCCCCGCTGGCGATCGGCTTTTGCTTGACGCTTATCCACTTGATCACCATCCCGGTTACGAACACGTCGGTCAACCCCGCGCGTTCTACCGGCCCGGCGATCTTCGTGGCCATCGCGGGCGGTAGTTGGGCGATCTCAAAACTTTGGCTCTTCTGGGTAGCTCCTATTTTGGGCGCATTGCTGGCTGGCTTTTTCTTTTCGTGGATGGCCGACGAGACTCCTGCAGTTGCGGATAAGGCCGAAACCGAAGAAAAAGAGAGCGATTAGAAGTCCGATTCAATGACCAATGGGAAAGGCCTTGCCAAATTTCGATGCGCTCGTTCCCAACTATCCGACCAGCAAGGATTTCAAAGTCGTGCGAGCCGCGATCGGCGGTGATGTGGATAAAGACTGGTACGAAAACACCTGCATAATGCGGGTGAGCAAGGCCTTGAATTATGCAAAGCACCCGATACCTGCGGATTCGGGTGCTTTCAAAACACGTCGCGGCGCAGATAAAATGTGGTACGGCCTCGGCGTACAGCAGTTTTGGGAGTACCTGGAAAAGCATTATGGCAAACCGACGGTGTATGCCGAAAAGGACAATAAGTCCGGCCGCATCCCGTACGAGAAATTCAAAGGCTATCAAGGTATCATTGGGTTTCGCGTGAAAGGCTGGCACGACGCTTCCGGGCATTTCACATTATTCGACGGCGTGAACCTGCTTTACGTCGGCGACCATCCGGATTACTGGGGCATTGCCTACAAGGCCGCGCTTTGGCGGGCGGGAAATCTTTGGGTCACGTCGCCCGATGTTTGAAAATTCAATTTCGCGGAAAGGTGCAGGAGTGGTTGAACTGGCAGCACTGGAAATGCTGTGAACCTCAAAAGGGTTCCGTGGGTTCGAATCCCACCCTTTCCGCCATCGCGTAAAAGGATAAAGGAGGTGACGAATACAATTCGACTTGCCTCCTTTATCCTTTTAAAAAGATGGCTTCAGACTTAACCGCAACACAGGCTGAAATCGCTACCGTTGCTCGATTCCTCGCCTAGCGGAGTTCACAACTCAAACCTTGTGCGGAGCCTGAAGCCAAGCTATAGGATAAAGGATTGAGCGGCCTTGATAAAGTCTACCCGGATATTTTCCCGATATTCTGACCGCCGAAAACAAATGCCGGAGCGATAACGCCCCCGCCTCGTTTATCGTGTCTATGCTTTACCGGGCTACGTCCGTATAAAACGCGTTTTTCCAAGCCCCGTTCTCTTTGATGCTATACGAGGCCACCCACATTGTCGGAGCGATTCCAACGCCGTCGCATTTGCCGGTAGCATTTGCTTTATAAGTGACAAGGGCGACATCCGGAGCCAATTGCACTGACTTCGGCTCAAGAAACGTGTAGCCTAGGCCTTCGCATTTCGGTTCAGACCAGTTCTTCAGTGAGGCAGCACGATCGCGGCGGCCGGTTCCGCTGATATTTAGGAATTCCTTCGCCATCGCGCCTTCCACTCCCTTAGCATCGCGCACTTTCCAGGCTTCCCAAGCAGCTTTTTCAACTGACATCAGAGCTTCTGTAAGCGCATCAGGAGTTGTTTCCGTGGCCGCAACCTCGCCCTTCTTTGCCGGTGGTGGCGCGGCTTTCGGATCGACAACCGGATTTTCTACGTAAAGTTGGTTTCGCCATTTGTCGCCATCGCGAACATATACGCTCGAGGACCACACAGGCGTCGGGCCTTTCTTGCCGTCGCACGTATAATCCTGATCGCCCTTGAACGTAAGCACCGCGACATCCGTTCCGACCATATTCATCTGCTCGTCGCTCCAGGAGTAACTATTTACGGTGCAGTTCGTTGTCGCCATGCCCTTGATGTTCGCGGCTTTGTCCACCCTTCCATCTTTCGATGAGAACCCGACGTATTTGTCGGAGATCAATTCCTCGAGGCCATCGGTCTTGCGATTCTTCCACGCTTCCCAGCCTGTTTTTTCGAGGGCGTAAAGTGCCTCCTTGTTCAGCGCTGCAGCCACCGGTTTGGCGGTATTCGCGTTTGAGTTTGTTGCGTTCGACGCGGTTGCGTTCGCAGCCGGCTTGTTTTCGGCGGTTCCGCCGCAGGCGGCGAATGCGATGGCCGCCGAGAATGCCAGCGCGAGAAACCTGAACTTATTCATTATTTGCTCCTATGTTGGTGTTGGAATCAAAAACTCCTCAAGATTCTCGATATAGAAAGAACATCGAGCAAAGGTGGGTGGAGCTTGAGTGAGCTAATCTGACCACGCATACATTGGAATGTCAATGGATGCGAATCTCAATCCGTGAACTTCACCAATCGCATCTACTGAATTACAATTAACCTCGAACCAATATCGATGAGTTATCAGGTAATAGCGAGAAAATGGCGGCCGCAGGCTTTTGATGAGGTCACTGGCCAGGAGCATATTACGCAAACGCTGCGTAATGCCATTGAATTTGACCGCCTGCATCATGCTTACCTGTTTGCCGGTGCTCGCGGCGTGGGCAAAACCACGACCGCACGCCTTTTGGCAAAGGCATTGAACTGCCATAAGACCGACAAACCAAACATCAATCCATGCAAAACGACCGACCCTGATCCGTGCCCTTCGTGTACCGAGATCGCCGAAAGCCGTTCGATAGACGTTCTGGAAT
>QHXS01000146.1:15776-16219 GCA_003223975.1 Acidobacteriota bacterium | reverse complement strand
CTCTTCGACATCGTGCGGCTATTGGCAATGACACCGACGAGAATCCCGCCTATCCGCGCAGTTCCGCAGATCATCTCCTTTGCGAAATCGGCCTGAAATTCATCTAGGTCGCCCTCGTCAAGAAATGTGTTCAAAACGGCGTGCATGTCGTATGGCGCCCGATGATCCTGCGGGAGTATGTCATACAACGAGCTCCCCTCCTTACGAAGGAGGGGTACGGCGTTAGCCGGGGGGTGGTTCTCTGTCGTCACAGAGGAAAGAACCACCCCGTCAGGCGAGGCGCCTGCCACCCCTCCTTGGTAAGGAGGGGAGCTTGGGACGATTGAAACGCGGGTTTGTTCTTTCGTGGGAAGCTCGGTGATCAGTTCGCGGATCTTCGTGATGCACTCCTGCTCGTCCTTGGTTCGAAAGTGCGCAACGCCCGAGATCGAATTATGCGTCAT
>QHXS01000146.1:0-15736 GCA_003223975.1 Acidobacteriota bacterium | reverse complement strand
CATCGCTCCGCCGAGCGTTTCGTTATCGATGGTCTGCCCGGTCGCTCCTTTGACCAGGTTCGCGCCGCCCAGGCCCATGAACGACGTACCCTCGACCATTAGGATCACGTCCGACAATGCCGGAAGGTAGGCTCCGCCGGCCACGCACATTCCCATCACGGCGGCGATCTGCGGAACCTTGAGATAGTGCCGCATTATGGAGTTGTAATAGAAGATACGGGCCGCGCCATACTGCCCCGGAAATACGCCGCCCTGATACGGCAAGTTCACGCCTGCTGAATCGACCAGGTAAATTATCGGCACGCGGTTGCGCATAGCGATCTCCTGAGCACGCAGGATCTTTTTGATCGTTTCGGGATACCATGCACCGGCCTTGATGGTCGCATCGTTCGCGACAACGACGCACTGGCGGTTTTGAATTTTGCCAACGACCGTAATGACCGCGGCAGCGGGAGCTTGACCGTCATATTCGTCATAGGCGACGAGGAGGCCGATCTCTTGGGAGAAGGTGCCGGGGTCTAGGAGGAGATCGATCCTTTCACGCGCGGTCAACTTTCCCTGCTTGTGAGTCTTTTCGATCTTCTCAGGCCCGCCGCCGAGCTTGAGCTTTCGCTCAAGTGCGAGATAGTCGTCGGTCAATGCGCGAAGCCGGGAAGAGGAATTTGATTCGGTCATTCGTTATGCGATCTATTTTTTAGAAATGATAAAGGTCGGAACCATGCCGCCGCCGGCGGTTACATTAGCGAGTTCGTTCGACGAAAGCCTGGTGAACGCCGAGCCGACGACGCCGTTGAATAACAGTGGATCAAGATCCACAAGCTGCTCGACCATTCCCCACTTTCCGAAGTCGTCGAACATCATCGGAAAGGTTTCCTTCGCCGTCTTCACCCGTTCCTGGACAAGATAATCGCCATTTTGCACTGCGTGCTCGATCGCGGTATCCCATTCGGTTTCGCTTGTGTTCCAACCGATGTAAATGCCATGGCCGCCATAATCGTCATTCGGCTTAAGAACCAGCTTCGAAGAATTCGCTCTGGTCCATCCCACCAAGTCGATCTCGTCTCCTTTATTGACGGTCTTCTCTTCGCGAAATCTTCGCGTCCATGGAACATGAGCGCCTATCGCATCCCGTTCATTGTTGTTGAATAGATGCGAATAGCGTTCATTCGTAAGCACGGCAAAGATCGCCTTTTTATGCACGAGCTTTCCGCGAAAACTATTCACCATGCAGATGGCACCAGCGCGATACGCGTCGAGCAGCGCCGGAAACTTATCCACTATCGGCAGGTATTCATTAACCAGCAACCGCTTATATACAACATCGATCTTTACACTGCCCAGGTAAAGACCTTGCCCATCAAACTCGATATCTTCCGGCGAGCAGATCACTGCGTCATATCCAGCAGATTCGAAATAGTCGCGGAAAAGCTCAAACTCCTTCACGGTCGGCAGATCTTTAAGGTCGACGATCGCAATAAGCGGTTTGCGATCAGCTTTGCCGCCGCAGAATTCATCCCAGCAGCTTAGCAATACGCCGAGAAGTTTCGGACTTCCCTTTAATCCTTGAACGTCATATTGTTTCGCAAATTCGCGCATCACAGGCAACGATTCGAAGATCTCAGTTGCCGAGTCGGCAAATGCAATACCGGCGGGACTCTCGCCATTCAGCTCGACAAAACTGTACGCATCTTCAGTCAGAAATGAATCTAATCGCGCGGTCGGCGATACCTGTTTGTATCCGGGATCGATTTTTACAAGTTCCTTTTCTACCTCCGTGATTCCCAACTCATCGAGAATCGCGTCATCTTGTACGGCAGCGTCCTTCACCTTTTGAAGTGCGCTCCATATCGTTTCACAGGTTGCTTTCACCCGCGACCAGTCAGAGCGTGTGATGAAATGCGGGCGAAGGTAAGGTGACAGCGGACGGCCGCCGAAGATCAGTTTGTTATGTTCCAGTCCGTCGTGCAGGATGCGAAAAGACTCAGCGGCAAGACTCTCATCATTTAAAAGCTGGTGGTAATAGGCGACGGCATTTTGCAGCATAAAGTAAATGCCTACTTCGACATCGCAACGATCTCATCCCATTCAGATTTCGCAACCGGCGTGACGGAAAGTCTCGAAAGTTTCACCAGTTTCATTTCCGCAAGCTTTGGATTCGCTTTGATCGCCGCGAGAGTGACCGGGTTCTTGAGTGGCTTCCCCGCTTCCAGCTCGACCGCAACCCACGGGCCTTCAGCAGCTGTAGGGTCGGGAAAGGACTCCTTCGTTACGCTCGCATACCCAACGACCGCTCTTTCGTCACCAGAATGGTAGTAGAAAACCTTGTCACCCACCTTCATCTCTTTAAGATTATTGCGAGCAGTGTAATTTCGCACCCCGGTCCAATCCGTCTTTCCCTCTTTCTGAAAATCTGAAAACGAATATGACTCGGGTTCTTGTTTAACCAACCAATAGCTCATAAATTATTCAGCAGATTCGACGATATTTTGCCTCAAAAAACGCCAGAATGCCATGACAGACAAGGCCATAACCGGCCGCGAGTAAGAGGAGCCCGCCGTACCTTGTTTGCGCTAATGCGAGCAATGCTCCATCAAAACCCCGCACTTGAGCTGGATCGAGGAGAAAAACGGAGGCAAGAAAAAAATAGCTTATGAGCAGATAGAGAACCGCTCGCGTCGAGAAACTCAGTATGCCCAAAACTGTGACCAACGCCAGCTCGAAGGTCTCCATTTGCCACAAACGGTAGTGCTCCTGATATTTGCCGCTGACACCACTGTAGAATTCATGTATCGCCGCGCCGAAAAATCCAAGACCCAAAAACAATACGATCAAAATGCCTAGAGGCACGGAAATAAGGATGGCCGTTATACTTCGCTCGACATCACCGCTTGTAACGGTTTCACCTTCCAAAAAAAGAAACGATGCTGCATTGAACGCCAGCCAAACATAGAATAATCCGATACAAACTGCTATCGAGCGCGTGAGAATCCCGAAAATGCCGCCACCGTTATCGTCTACATCTCCGATACCGCGGAGCATATTCCAAATACCGTGTCCGAGGGCACCAACGGCCATAAAAAATAACAGGGCTCCGCCCATCCTTAATTGGCCGATTGCGTTCAACGCGCCAGTAGGATCAGTGATTCTTCCCCCTCGTAATCCTGCCGAAAGAAATATCGCTAAAGTGCCCACGACAATGAACAGGATACCTTTTGCATAAAAGCCGCATCCCGACAGGGACCGTACCCAGGGATGTCGAACCGCCTCGGCGGCTGCTTCCTCGGCATTTTTAATTACGTCGGTTGCTTCTCGGTTTTGCTCCAGTGCCAACTTAATACCTCAGTGCGAGGTTAGTTGTCGGCAGAACGACGTGATGTCCGCGCAAGAACCAAGCGGACTATTTCTTTTGGGCTTGAGCCGCCTTTTTGTTGAGCCATTTTGCCCAGCGTTCAAGTATCGGGCGAAACGGCTTGAATATTTTGCCGCGAATGCTGTTTTTGTTCTGCTCTTCGCTCCACGCACGAAGATTCTTTTCAGCATATTGCCTGATCTGGGGTTCGAGATTTTGTTTCTTTACAGAATGCTTGAAAGTAAAAAAATAATGCTGGCCAACGAGCGAAAATATCAGACCTGCAATATTACTTTTGAACGACGTCTTTGCCATCCAGCGTTTTGCAAATGTTTCGGTCGGCTGCAATATCGCGCCCATCGACATTTCGAGAAATGCGTTTTGATTGCCTTGTTTCGGATGATAGAGCCCGGGCAGGTCGCCCTTCATCGGTACATCGACGTTTTTCAACCGCGGATCATTGATAAAATCCACAAGTTTTACCTTTTCAAGTCCGCGGATATGTTCGATCGGGAGATAATAGACTACCTTCTCGATGTGCTCGAGGGCACCCTTGGGAAGATCGATCGTCGACTGATTTTCGAGCTTGAGCTTTGTAACTTTTGCGGTCTTTTGGCCCGCAGTTTGAATTGCCATATCGTGTGTAAATTGTAATTGGTTACCCAACAATAGTAAATTCCGCCACATGTCTGTCGCGTTTTCGCAACAAAGGCGACGGTCGCAAGGCGCAGTATGCTAAAAACACTGCGTTTTTACTCGAACTCAACGTGGCATGTATATTGAATGCCTATTCTTCGAATGAATCAGACGACGATCGCGAAGGCAGTAAAAACGAAGGGTATTGGACTGCATACCGGCGTTGAAGTCAGCTTAAGGCTTCGGCCTGCTCCTGAAAACACCGGCTACATTTTCGTTCGGACAGATCTTGATAATTTTGAGATCCCTGCATCGGTCGAATATGTTTCGCATTGCAGCTACGCGACCACGCTTATGCGCCGGGGCGTCGTGCTTTCAACATGCGAGCATCTGCTTTCCGCGCTACGCGGCTCAGGAATCGATAACTGCTTCATTGAGCTCGACAGTATCGAATTGCCGATTCTTGACGGCTCAAGTGAGAACTGGATCGAGCTAATAGAAAAGGCCTGCATCAAGGAATTAAAAGCGCCGAAACGAATCCTAAAAGTTCTCAAGAAGGTCGCTTTCGAAGAGGACGGACGCAAAATGTCGATCGAGCCCTCGAAAAGGTTTGAGATCGAGTGTGTGATCGATTTTACGCATCCGTTTGTGAAGCGCCAGTCATTTCATTTTATAATGGATAACGGTTCATATGGGAAGCAGATCGCATCTGCACGAACGTTCGGCTTTACACACGAGATCGAGATGCTGAGAAAAGCGAATCTCGCTCTAGGCGGTTCATTGGAAAATGCGATCGTACTGACCCCGGACGGAATGCTGAACAAGGAGCCATTACGTTTTGACGACGAGTTTGTTCGACACAAGATACTTGACATCATCGGCGACGTAGCGTTGCTTGGATTACCAGTTCAGGCGAAGATCGTTGCCGAAAAGAGCGGCCACGCTGTTCATGCCGCTTTGATGGGTAAATTGTTAAAAACCGAGAAAGCTTGGGAGATAGTTTGAATTAAGCAAGCTTCGGATCGTTTGACTTCGCAAGTCCAAAAAGCAGACTCACAGCTAAAACCATTATCACTCCCAACCGTACAAGGCTGAATAATTCCCAGTTTTTTGCCCGCCTTGTAAGTTCGGGGTCGATAACGGTGCTGTAGCTACTTTGAATGATCGACATTAATTCTGGAACAAAGTAAATAAATGTTACGACGAGAACAAGGAAATATCCGCCAATTGTCATGAGGATAAATTTACGCCGCGCCGTACCCCAATTTACGATCAACGAAGTAAGAAGCAAAATAACGTTTATTGGGTGAATCGGTATCCAGAAGTTCCAGGCAGAGAGCGGATAATTGCCTTGAAACATCGAGAGCGATGCCGGCGGGGCCGATGCCCAGATCGGGACGACAGATGTATGTTCATAGGTCGCGCCGCCGATCATAATAATAAAACTGATCGAAGCAATGATAAGAATAAGGGTTCGAAGCATATATTTTTCAGTTAACCTTCCGTCCGAATCGCTGTTTCCTATCCTGTAAGGCGTATAAGATGGTCGAAATGTATCATTTGATATCCCAATCTGCTGTGTGAAAAATGCCCTCCTTATCTATTCGCTGGTAGGTATGAGCCCCAAAGAAATCGCGTTGGGCCTGGATCAGATTAGCGGGCAATTTCGCCGACGCATAAGCCTTCAGATAATTGAACGTCGAGGCAAAGGCCATACAGGGCACGTCAGCGGCGATCGCGAATTTGATCGTTGCCCTTAAGAGCCCTTGCTCGGTACGTATCGCCTGCCGAAACGTGTCCGCGAAAATAATGTTCCCAATTTGAGGCTCGTTTTCGAAAATACCGCGTATCTGCTCGAGCATTTGCGCCCGAATAATACAACCGCCACGCCATATCTTGGCGATCTCGACCAAATCGAGGTCGAACGTTTTCTCCTCATTCGCGGCTCTTAACAGAGTGAACCCTTGCGCATAAGTAGCTATGAATGAAAGGTGAAGGGCAGACTCGATAAATCCGATCGTATCGGGAGCCAACGTTTCATCGAGTTGTACGTCCTGAACGATGCCGAGTTTTTCAGCAGCAGCCACGCGGTCCGATTTGTGAGCAGAGATCTGTCGCATCGCAACTGCGGAGTCAATTGTTGGGATCGGCACTCCAAGGTCCATCGCGGCTTGCGACGTCCATTTGCCCGTACCTTTCTGTCCAGCGGTATCCAATATCCGTTCAACTAACGGTGTCCCGTCGGCATCCTTTTTCCGGAGCACGATCGAAGTGATCTCAATAAGAAACGAATTCAGGTCGCCCTCATCCCATTTCGCGAAAAGATCGGCGGCTTTATCATCCGTAATATTGAATCCGCGCCGCAGCAGATCGAACGATTCCGCGATGAGCTGCATAAGCCCGTACTCGATGCCGTTGTGGACCATCTTGACGAAGTGGCCGGCCGAGCCAAAACCGACGTGCGCAGCACACGGCTCGCCATTCACTTTTGCCGAGGCAGCCTCAAAGATCGGCCGAACCAAATCATATATTTCCGGTTGGCCGCCGATCATGATACTCGCACCGTGTCGGGCACCTTCTTCACCGCCGCTAACTCCCACGCCGAGAAACTCAATACCGCGCGCCTTAAGAAAAACGCCCCGCCGTTCTGTATCTGTGAAATGGGAATTCCCGCCGTCGATGACGATGTCGCCTTTCGATAAATGCGGCAATAGATCGTCGATCACTGAATCTACGATCGGTCCTGCGGGAACGATCCGCCGCGGCGTTTCAAGTGCGGCAGCGAAAGACGCGACCTCATCCGCAGCAGCTATCGGCAAGCCATTACCTTCCTGGGTCAGCAAGCCGCGTTTACTAACATCGATGTCGAAGCCGACGCACGAAAAACCTTGTTCCGCTACATTTAGCAGGAAGTTGCGGCCCATTGTCCCAAGGCCGACCATTCCAAATTGAGCTGATGTCATGTCGCGATTATACGTCCCAAATGTCTGCTTTTACCACTTCGTTGTCGTACAGGTCTGGCGTGTCCGTAAAATTCCACCACGCGCCCAGCACCATTTGTGCGAAGGCCCACTGTCTGAGCTCGAACGGACTGATGTTGAATGCCAGCGCAAATTTGCTCAGAGCCGTTGCTAAACGCTCCCGAACATCCGGCCGCTTTTCCTGCCACCAATGATAGTTGTTCAGGAAAACCGCAATTTCATATCCGACATGTCCGATGATTCCCTTTGGATCGATGGCGAGGAACGGGGAACGAGTCGCGTTGACAACATTGCCGGGATGATAATCTCCGTGCAGGTAAAAGGTTCGATCCGGTTGTTTGGACAAGCGATCGTAAATTTCCAACGCCCTTTCGCCGTAGTCGGACGGAAATGCTGTTGACGAATACCTTCGCATTCCGTCGAACCAATCATCGAGCGTAACGATTTCGGTCGAGTTTGAGGGCGGAGGACGAAGGATCGTTCGCAATGTATCGATCGCCGGCTTTAGCGAATCTGCCTCATTTCCCGTGAAGAGTTCGGCGAGGTTTTTCCCCGGCGGCGCCCGTTCTAGCAAGA
Organism: Acidobacteriota bacterium; assembly: GCA_003223975.1. Classification (GTDB taxonomy): domain Bacteria; phylum Acidobacteriota; class Blastocatellia; order Pyrinomonadales; family Pyrinomonadaceae; genus OLB17. Next base: position 8,194 of record QHXS01000146.1, on the reverse strand, counting down.
TCAGCCTGATCGCTCCGTCCCCGTTGCGATTCTTGAGGTATGCAGCTTCGTCGAAGATCTCGATCTGCTCGAATGGCGGGCTGATCTTAATAACGACATCTTCGCCGTTATGCCGAACCGCCCCGGCAACGTAGTTAAATTCTATGCTCGGAAACGGCTCTGACACCGCTATTTCCCAACGCCGTTCCAACGCCTTTATGATCGTCGGGAGTGCCTCGAACCACTCCTCGCCGGGCGTACCGCATTGGGCGGTTATATGAGTCACCAATTCGTGCGGCAAGGATTCCTTGAAGCTTTTGCTCATTGATCTAGCGAGTTGGCCGGTGTGCGCGATTCGGTTTTTCCTAGTGTCCCAGATTCTTGCCGAATGCTTGCTTCAAATTATTTTCGATCTTCGAATGTACCCATCTTGAATGTTCGGTATCGCGTCCGCTCGTCTAAAACTTGCCGTTGTAAATCAGGAGTTATACACTGCGAACAAGTCATATGCTATCGCTACCCGAGGCCATCCGCCCAACCACAATAATTGAAAGCTCAAAGCTTCGCGATCATCTCGGTTTAGACATAACGATCGCGAGCGAATCGTTTCAGCATACGGGAAGCTTCAAATTTCGTGCTGCGTACAATTTGGCACTTAACGTCCCGAACGACTCGCTGCTAACGGCCTCGTCGGGCAATTTTGGCCAGGCGCTCGCGTATGCCAGCCGGTTACTTGGTAAGAAATGCACGGTGATAATGCCGCTAACTTCTGCGCAGGTCAAAATAGATGCCGTTCGGTTGTTTGGAGCGACGGTGGACCTGATCGATATCGCAAAAGTTTCCCGCAACTCACGCGTCGATGAACTCCGGTCCCAACTTCCTGACGCCTACTATGCCAGCCCGTACGACGATCAGTTTGTTATCGACGGCAACGCGACGATGGGTGAAGAGATCGCAGCACACGACTTTGACGTGGTAATAGTTCCGATCGGTGGCGGTGGTTTGATCTCCGGAATTGTTAACGGCTTGAAACGAAAAGGATCGAAGACAACCGCGGTGGGCGCGGAACCGCTGCTCGGTAATGACGCGGCACGATCGTTGAGAGCCGGAAAACTGGTGCGAAACGAAACGGAACCGATGACTCTGGCTGACGGTGCCCGAACGGTTTCGCTGGGCCAGCTAAACTGGCCGATCATCCGCGACAATGTTCCCGAGATCATCGAAGTTTCCGAAGACAATATCGCCGAAGCGATCAGGCTGTATTTTCAGTTTGCGAATCTAAAATGCGAACCAACGGCGGCGCTATCGCTCGGGGCAATTCTTGAGGGCCGCACTCGCTGGAATAACAAAAAGATCTGCGTTGTGGCGACCGGCGGAAACGTGGATGCATCTTTGTTTGCGAAGCTGATCTCCAACAGCAACGAAGCTCACGCCTGAGAGTTCCTATCTAACTTCTTCGACAAACGTAACGCGATTTATTTCATGAAGCGTCGTTACGCCGGAAAAAACCTTCTTTACGGCTGAACTTCGCAAGCTCGACAGGCCTTCTTTTTCGGCTTGTCGACGAATTTCCGAACCGGGTCGCCGCTCGATGATCATCTCTCGAACAGCGTCCGACATATCCAGAAGCTCGTGAATCGCAGTTCGGCCGCGATAGCCCGTGTGATTGCACGCATCACATCCGACGTTCCGGAAAAACTGGTGCTCGCTAACCTCGGCAGAACGCAATCCCGAATCGAATAGTTCCTGCTCGGACGGCTTGTATTGTCGTTTACAGACGGGACACAAAAGGCGGACCAGCCGCTGGGCTAATACGCAATTAAGCGAAGACACGAAGTTATAGGGCTCTACACCCATGTTCAGAAACCGTCCGATAACATCGATGACGTTGTTCGCGTGAACAGTCGTGAAGACCAGGTGGCCCGTGAGCGCAGACTGGATCGCGATCTGCGCCGTTTCCTCGTCACGGATCTCACCGACCATCACTTTGTCAGGATCGTGTCGGAGTATCGACCGCAGTCCGCGTGCAAAAGTTAGGCCTTTTTTCTCGTTCACGGGAATCTGCATTATTCCCTGCAGTACATATTCGACGGGATCTTCGATGGTGATGATCTTGTCTTCGTCATTCCGGATCTCGTTCAGCGCGGCATAAAGCGTGGTCGTTTTACCGGAACCGGTCGGCCCGGTAACGAGGACCATGCCGTATGGCTCCTTTATGTAAAGCCGAAATCTCTGAAGGTCGTCGTGATCGAAACCCACGACATCCAGACTCAGGTTCTTAAATTCTTCCGAGATCTGTTCCTTATCAAGAATACGGATCACGCAGTTCTCGCCAAACGCCGATGGCAGTATCGATACGCGGAAGTCGACGGTCCGTCCCTTGTAACGAACGCGAAAACGGCCATCTTGCGGAATTCGACGCTCAGCGATGTCTAGTTCTGACATGACCTTGATACGTGAGATCAAAGTCTGGTGATAAACAATATCGATCGGGTCAACCTTTGCGTAAAGTGCACCGTCGATGCGGAACTTGACTCGAACATCGCGGTCGCCCGCTTCGATGTGGATATCCGAAGCGCGTGACTCCATAGCGTTGTAAACGATCGTGTCGACGAGCTTAATGATCGGCGACATTTCCGAATCGGTCGCCAAACGGTCAAGGTCGAGGACCTCGTCGCCTTGCTCAGTCTCTTTAACAAGCGAGATCTTAAAACCCGACGCAGCTTCCTGCAGGACACGCTGCGTTGCATCGCCCTTCTTCAAAACCACGTCAATGGCGCCCTGCGTGGCAATGTACGGGACAATTCGCACATTCAATGCATTTTCCAATTCATCAAGCGTGTCCAGGTTCGTCGGATCGGCCATCGCCATGTGCAGATCGCGTCCCTCGCGGCGTAGCGGAACAAAATGACTTCGCAGCATCATCTCGACCGGGATCTTCGCAAGCTCTTCGAAATCGATGGGCGACTCGCCTTCTGTCGGCAGAAGGTCGATGTATGGCAGGCGATATCGTCGAGCCAGGGCCTTTGCTTCGACGACCTCTGGCGGCTCTTTGTCGACAAAATTCGCCACCTCGATCTTCGGCGATGACGTATCAGTTGTAGTTACAGTTTCGTTCATTGTGATCGTGCCTCAATGTCCCCGCATGGGACCGGACGAAATCGTTTCAATAATCGGTAAATAGATCGCAAGCAAGATCGCTACAACAACGCCGGCCATAAACACCAGGATTAGCGGTTCCATCAAAGTGGTTAGTTGTTCAAGCTTGACCTCCGCTTCCGCGTCGTAAAAAGCAGCAACCTCGTCAAGCATTTCACGGAGGCTGCCGGAACCCTCTCCGATGCCGATCATGTCGATAGCCAATTCAGGTATCCAGCCGGCCTGATCAAGAGAATCTGTGAATCCGCGTCCCTCACGTATCATCGGACTAACGATTTGGCTTCGTCGGCGCAACTCCCGATTATTCAATGCCTGAGATGATATCTCCCAGGAATCCGGAACGGTGATCCCACCTGATAAAAGAGTCGAAAGCGATCGTGAAAGCTGGGCGGTCGCCATTTGGCGAATAAGTACGCCGGCGATCGGTATCTTCAAAAGAAACTTGTGGAGTGCGAGCCGGCCGCTATCGGTGCGTAGCCAGACAAACAGCCCGAGTCCCACGATGAGGATCAAAGGGGCAACCCACCAAATGTTATTCGCGACGCCGGTGGAGATAGCGAGGACGATCACCGTTATCGTTGGCAAGCCCCGATTTTGGGAAAGTCCTTTGAACAGGTCGGACATTCGGGGCACGATATAAAGCGTCAGGAACGTGACCATAAAACCTGACGCAACGAGAAGAAAAGCGGGGTATGCCAATGCTCCGCGCAATTTGCGCGATAGACCGACACTACGCTTGAGATAGTCTACAAAGCGCAGCAAGACCTCATCTAGAGCTCCGCTTTTTTCGCCTGAAAGGATCGATGCGGTGTAGATCCGCGGGAATATTCCCTGTGCCTCAAACGCCTCAGACAACGGAATACCGCTTTTTATCTTTTCTTCAACGTCCGCCAGAACTTCACGCAGAGCCGAGGACGCAGATCTTGTCTTCAAAAGTGTGATCGACTGAAGAACCGGAATACCAGCCCGCAACAGCGCCGAAAGCTGTTGATTAAAAAGCAGAAAGTCGGATTGTTTTACGTGCCGCTTGCGCGCCGAGCCGCCGAACGGCAAAACCGAGGCGAGTCCGCCTCCAGATGCGCTTACCGAAAAAACGCGAAATCCTTCACGTTCAAGTTGAAAACGCGCATCGGCCGCGGCCGTGGCCTCTACAATTCGGGTTACAACCTCGCCTGAAGGGGTGCCGAGGCGACAGACAAAATCGGACATAAGAGTCTGGTTCGTTCGAGCGGGAACATTGCGCGGGCCGGTGAGCGGCCAATGCGTTACCCGCGACTATTATAACACGCAATTTCCGCCTAAAAGTTGCACTCATTCCTGACAATTCATCGGGCCGGAGAACAACCGATTCCCCACGTATAACATCAAACAATCGTCTTGCAGTAGGTTAAATACTCTTCTAATATGAGTTTGCTCGTCTAAGGCTCGAATATGTCCATTTTCACGCCCTCATGCGACTCCGCAACAGCTCACTTTCAACGGTTCGGTATTTTGGCCGCAATGCTGATGGCAATGATAGGGCATTCGTTTGCTCAGACGCCTACGCCGTCTCCTACGCCGGTGCCAGACGATGTGTCAAAGCCGGTCGCGATCAGAACTGACCTGGTCACATTAACTCTTACTGTTACGGACGCTTACGGCCGATATGTTTCCGGACTGACCAAGAATGCTTTCGTCATAACCGACAATAACAAGGAACAGGACGTTACCTATTTTAGCGACAGTGACGCGCCTGTTTCGATCGGCATCCTTTTCGACGTCTCGGGATCTATGAGCGGAGACAAGATAAAGAAAGCGAAAACGGCATTGCAGCGTTTCATCACCTCAAGTCATCCTTCGGATGAGTATTTCCTTATTGCGTTTAACAATCGTGCTGAATTGCTGCTTGATCGAACGCGTGACGCCGACGCAGTGCTCAATAAATTATCGTTGGTACAACCCGCCCGTAACACAGCTTTGTACGACGCGGTGTATTTAGGGTTAGAACGCGTTACGCGAGGGGCGCATCAGAAACGCGCGCTGTTGATAATCAGTGATGGGCAGGACAACTCGTCACGTTATAATTTCGGCGAGGTCAGGCGACTAATGAAGGAATCTGACGTTGTTACCTACGCTGTCGGCATATTGGGCGGTGGTGATTCCGGTTCGCAAACTGGAATGCAAGGTCAAGCATTCCTGGACGAATTAGCCTCGGTATCCGGTGGCAAGTCGTTTTACCCGAACGGCGCTGCAGAAATGGACGAGATTTTTGAGCGCATCGCGCTCGAGCTGCGGCACCAGTATTCGATCGGCTATACGCCGACCGACTTTCAACCAGATGGAAAATGGCGAAAGGTGCGAGTTAAGGTGAAACCTCCGAGGGGATTACCGCGTCTAACTGTACGCGGTCGGGAGGGCTACTACGCGACCCCGAGTGTTAGCTACAAGTAATAATTCGATATAGGTATGGATAGATCAAGATCATTTTTTGCAATTTTTATAGCTTTGGCTTGTTGCGGTTTTGGCATTTACGAAACTACTGTTTCGGCTGACTCATTGTTTACCGCGAATTCGTTGAATGAAACATTCGTGGCGGCGCCGACACCGACGCCGTCCCCTTCGCCGACTCCGAAAAAGATACAGGAAGAAGAAGGTGTCATAAGGATAGACACCGAGCTGGTGAACATCAACGTTCGCGTGATCGATCGAAACAGTCGTCCGATCGGAGGATTGCGGCAGAGCGACTTTACCGTCACCGAGGACGGTGCGCCGCAAAAGATCGATTATTTTTCGCAGTCGGAAGTGCCTACTAACTACTCGTTGGTTCTGGACAATTCCGGTTCGCTGCGCCGGCAGCTGGACAAGGTTATCGAAGCGGGAAAGATATTGGTCAATACGAACAAGCCCGAAGATGAAACGCTTATCATTCGATTTGTGAGCCGGGACAAGATCTCTATCGAGCAGGATTTCACAAGTAAGAAAGAGTACCTGAACGACGCGCTGGACAATTTGTACATTGACGGCGGGCAAACGGCGATCCGGGACGCCGTTTATCTTGCGGCCGACAAAGTCACTAATTATGAAAAGGCAAAGAATTCAGATGACCGCAAACGTCGTGCGATGATCCTTGTAACCGACGGCGAGGACCGTGATAGTTATTATACCGAGCCTCAGTTATTCGAAATGCTTAAAGAGTCGGACGTGCAGATCTACGTTATCGGTTTTGTGTCCGATCTGGACAAGGAGTCCGGATTTATTCGAAAGAGCGAGCAGTCACGAGCGAAGACGTTTCTGGAACGCCTCGCATCTGAAACTGGAGGAAAGGCTTATTTTCCTAGCGGTATAGATCAACTCCCCGGGATAGCCCGTGATATCGCAAGTGAAATGAGAACGCAGTATTCGATCGGTTACATCCCGAGCAACGAAAAGGAAGACGGGACGTATCGGCACATCAAAGTTACGGTTGCGGACGGACCGGGAGCCCAAAAACGAATCGCCCTCACAAAAGCAGGAAGGACCGCGGGCGCGGTCCCAGATCCATCAAAACCGGCGACGAAGCCGTCAAACTAAGTCTACTATTCTGGCACCGAACCGGAGATCTTTTTCCGGTTCGTTTCGCCGGTAACCAGCACCGGAATCCCACTTTCTACTTCGCCATGCGGACGCGGGATCACGTGGACTGCGGTTACTGTACCCACTTTCCGTGCGGCTGCGGCACCCGCTTCGACCGCTGCCTTGACCGCGCCGACTTCGCCGCGAACTATCGCCGTAACTAGGCCGGCGTCAACCTTCTCATACCCGACGAGCTCAACATTCGCCGCCTTGACCATCGAGTCGGCAGCCTCGATCATTGCCACCAACCCGAAACATTCGACCATTCCAAGAGCCTGCATAGATTTCGTTTAATCAGCTACCAAGGCTGCTTCTGCCAATCAAAGAATAGCAACATTATCAGAAGCAAGCCGTAAAACACCAATTTCCACAGGAAAAAACCGCGCCTTATCCGATCAATGTAAGTAATAAGCCATCGCCGTCAAACCGATCGCGACGATCGTAACACCCAAAGCTATTAGCAAAAACCCATAGCTTGGACGTTCCTCTCTGCGCCAAACGACCTGCACCGGACCTTCTGTACGCTTGGGCAAACGCCGTCTTCGAATTCCTTTTTTCCGTTCGCTCTCGGAGTTAGAACCATTCATCGTCCCTTGTTCGGGAGCTTTCATGCCCGGCCCTGTACTCGAAAACGTTGAAGTTTTGTTTTTTTGGCTGGGTTCCGCTTGAATTCCGCGTCCGCAATGATAACAAAACTGCGACCCGTCTCGAACATCGGTACCGCAATCCTCACATTTTCCGACAATTACAACTTCGGGCGTAACCACAGATTTTCTTACTTTCCTCTCAGCGCGGAAGCAACGCTCTCAGCCACCGCTTCAGTCTCTTTTGTCGTTCTCGGATAAAAAGCGATGCCTCCGGTGCCCTTCGCAAGACGATCGAGGAATTTCGAATTCACTTTTTCGTCCGACATTCCCACAACGAGTATTCGAATATTCGCTTCTTTGGCGGCCATTATGACTGCGTCCATCTTTGCCGGGCTTACAGGTTCGTCGCCGTCGCTTATCAATATCAGTGCGAGTTTCTTGTCTGCTCGGTTTTGCACGTTTGCAGTCAGATAGTCGATCGATAACCGTACGGCATCAAGGATCGAAGACAGCCCGCCTTCGACATACATATTTTCGGTCGCCTCTCGCAGCTCCGCCTTGTTCGACGTAAGCTCTTGTCGGACACGTGTCTTCTGCGGATCGACAAAGGTCAACAAAAACGCCTCATCGCCATCAGCATTTTTGTCCGCGACGAAATTAACAAGTTTAATGACCCGCTCCATCAAAAGCCGGAATGAGCCGGAGTTGTCCACTACGAAGCCATAGCTAAGCGAATGTCCCTTTAGACTGGAATCCTGACTCCGCGTAAGTGCAGGACAAACTGACAAAAGAAGAAATATAAAGAGGACAAATCTCTGCATTCTTGAATCAAACCCGAGCGAACACGTCCCTCTCTTCCCCCAGATCACGGGCCGACG
>QHXS01000145.1 GCA_003223975.1 Acidobacteriota bacterium | reverse complement strand
CCTTGCAATTGCCGGAGTGACGGTTTTGATCTCTACGCCCTTCGGAGCAATTGCGCTTACTAATGATTCTGAAATGGCCGACGTACTTGCTTCACCGGAAGACACAGTTGAATGCATTGGCGGAAAAAACTGCGCGATCGGCGCTAAGACAGATGTCGATGCGGTTTTCTCTGGAACCGCCGCAACCGATTCATCGGCTTTCTCAGATAGGGGCCTTACTCTTCGATCTTCAGTTCCGGCATCTTTTGGTGAAACGAACGATCTCACTTCGGCTACCAGTGAATGGAACGGGCTGCTAAACGCTTTCACGAACGACGAAATTACGACTTTGCTCACCGGCAGCGTCGCAGAAACCTGCACAACCTTATTCTCAGTTAACGATCTCCCGTCAATCGGTCGGGCCGCATCTGCTGCTTTGAGCGTTTCAATATCGCGCAATGTCGCCGGTATGCTCCAGGTATTTTCAGACTCGAAATGTTCTCCGTTTGTGGAGACATTGTCCAACGCTGCAACTTCCAATGGTTGAGCGGGTTCTATGGTCACGACCGCCGACGACGCAGCGTCACTCACGGTTTCCTGCAAGACAACAGCTGGAATCTGGACCCGCGGCATTTCGATCTTGCCGCTTTGAGGCCGAGAGCTCGAAACCACTTCGGTCGGAATCGCCTCCGAGCCGTCGAGCCGTCCCGCAAGGATCGGGGCTGACACGGGTAGCAGGTCGCTCGCGAATGTAGTAAATGCGATGGTAACTATCGAAACCGTTAAAACTAACCTTCTCATCGTCATAAGAACCGTACCTCTGAAAACAATTGGAAAACAAAAAACTCAAAACGGATCAACCCGACGTTTTTAGCGAACGCGCCCATGAGCGCATCCTCAATTGCTGATGGCCGTCGATGGACGTAAAAACAACCCCTTCCGGCCTGAGCTCGGTGAGCCGGCCGTCGAAAAATGTTGTTCCGATCCCAAAGCTTACCGTGCGTGCTGCAGCTTCCGAATAAAACATTATTTCCTGGCCGCCGCTGCCGCCATCGACGATCCCGACGGGCAAAAGGTCGTCGACCGCAAATACGCGAGGATCGAGCGGAAGGTCGCCGTAGGCCGATAAACGGGTAAGCCACTCGTTGTAACGCACACGCGTCGCTTCGATTGGCGATTGAACAGCAATAGGGGGCCCGATCCCCACGTTGGTTCCACCATTTGCACCCACGACCGTGGTGGTCGTCGGTGGTTTCTGGCTTCCGGCGGACGAGACGGCATTTGTCGCCGTTACGCCAGAGGTACCGACGGAACCGCTCAAGTGCGCCCGATCTAGGAACGGATCATTCACGTCGGACGGATTCGACGTCTGGTCGATCGCGAGCACCTTTGAAAGCTCGTCGGCGATCTTCGGGTCGATCACGATCGGCTGCTGATTTCCGACATTGATCTCCGCGACAGCGCTCTGGCCTATCGAGGTCAAAATGTCCCAGCCCACGAATAACAAAAAGAAGACCAGGAACGACCCGGCGAATACACTGAGAACCTTCGGCCAAAGTTTTGCCGAACCCGGAGCAGCGACAGCAATTGTTCGTCTAGGGTTCATCATCGCTGGAGGTTCACCTCGTTATTCATCGCTATATCTTTCGGCAAAGGCGGCATCTCCGCCGGCGGCGGTGCATGATATGCGACCAATGTGAAGCCGGCAGAAACGGAACTCTTGAGCGATGCGATCGAATAGTCCCGTACAAGCAAGATTCGGGGCATACGCGAGATGTCCGATAAAAATCTAACGACCTGCGGATAAGAACCAGTTACCACGGCTGGTATTTCACGTTCGTATAATTTCGCTGCAGTTGGGGACTTTATCGACTGCCGAACGGCCTGCAATCCGGTCAGCTTAACGCCGTTTCTTTGAGCGGCTGCTTCGATCTGGCCAAGCACGTCTGAAACCTCGGTCTCCTCTGGAAGCAACGGTTTTGCTTCGTCAAATAATTCGGCGACCTTATTGAATTGGGCTCGAAACTGGGGTTCGGTCGAAAGCATCGCCTCCGTCTTCTTGTTCTCCACTTCCTTTACAACAACCTGCTGTTTGTAAGCACGATCGGATTCGATCCAGGAATACAGGACATATGAATAGACCAGGTATGCAAGTCCGGCCGAAAGCGCGGTCGCGATAATAACCATCACCAGTAGACCGCGACGCACCGATTCGAGGTAGATGGCATCTACAAATCCCTGAACTCCCTTGCTTTGTTTTCGGTTCACTTGCATCGTTTATTTTGGTGCCACAACTGGCGGCTGTACTGGTTTTTGTGCCGGTTGTGCCGGCGCCGCTCCCGGCGAAGGCGAAGGCTTCGGCGCAAACGCAGCCGCCGGAGTGTAATCGCCCGTCATCCGCCATTGAACTATGCCCGGGGCCGCACCTGTGCTGGAAAGCTGCGACCCGGCCACCGACGGCAGTTTCACCGCCTGCGCATCAGCCGTTGCCGGCGCGGTCTCCTGAACCTCGTACGCAAGATTGCTAAACAGTCGTGATCCACTTTCAGGGCCGCCGGCGAATTCCAGCGTCTTCAAAAATGAAGCGACGGCATCCTTGTTCCTTGCAAGGCCCTTCATTTCAAGATCCCCGGTCGGGGAAAGCTTCAATTCAGAAACATAAAACGAAGGATCGATCGAGAACGGATAATCCGCGTTCAATTCATAAAGCAAATTCGTGCCGACGGGCTGCTGCTTTCTGAGCTGGCTGACCTGGGCAATATATTCCTGATACCACTTCAAATTTGCCTCGTACGATTTCCGGCGATCGAGGGCCGGTTTCAGCTCGGCGGTGCGTGCGTCAGCCCGCGATTCTCGAAACGAAGTGAAAATGTATGAAGCAAAAAGGCTTGCTACCAACGCAAGCAGCAGGGCCGCGACCACAACGGGGCCGGCCAGGACAGCGAGTGCCGCGCGATTCCGACGCGAGATCTGCCGCGCTTCTTCCTGGCGACGGCGGTCCGCATCTTCGGTATCGGCAAGAGTAAGAATGTCGCGGGTCAGATCGACCGGCGGTATAATTTCGGCACCCGCGACGGTCGGAGCACCGAATGTATAAGAGCCGAGCAACAAGCCGCGAGCGGTCGCTTCTTCAACGGGCTCATCGAGTGCAATGAATTCAAGTCCGGTAGACTCGGTTATCTCGGTCGCGATCGGACGGATCGTCGCCATCATCCCCCGTTCGGCAACGCATACGACTTGGGAATACGTCGAAAGCTGAAGCTGGTCAAGCTTTTCAGGCGACATCTGAAGCAAAATCTGATCGAACGCTTTACGAACGTAATCAGAAATATCGCTCTCGTCACTCTTTGCCGTACTCTTCGATTTGACCTTGACACCTGCGGGTGCAAGGAACGCGTTTTCGCTGAAAAGGCCGGCCTTCGGGCTCCAGAGGCCAAAGCGGTAACCCGAACGGTCCATCAACAGAAACGCCGTAACTTCCGAATTCCGTCCCTGATGACGCGTGTCGGCGCCTTGCTTTGTTTGCGTAAGAAAATAACGTGCAACGCATCGTAAAGGCGTCTCAATGCATAGGTCGATCGATGCCGCTGGATGCTCGTGTGCCAGCACCCGCACGCGTGTGCCGAGCGCATTGATATACTGCCGCGGCACCTCGGTCATCGAAATGCGTCCATTCGGTAATCGGATGACGCCGCAGGCTGTGTCGTCGAGCGGGGTCTCAAAAACCGGATGGTTGTCCGTGCCCAATGTCATTTGCCGTTCGGCGTTGACGAGCCAATCGAGCAGCGACGCGTCGTCGAGCGCCAGGCGTTCGCCGTCTAAAGCGAGAACCTGTGTACGTTCCGCGTGATCGGTGAGAGCGGTCAGATAATGCGTTTGAGAAGAAAGCTGCGGCAAATTCAACTCGCGCATTCGCCGAAGGTTTATCGATGCTTCGAAATTCGTGTCTGCAGGGAAACGAGCGACGTCCATGCGAACCGATCCGCCCGCATTGGATACAGGCGATACGACTACGACGTCACCGTCCGGCGACCAAACCACAGCGAGTTGGTCCGGTGAAATCCGGCGCGCGGCAAAGTCCGGATCGTATTCGACATCGAATCCGAAATCTGCTCCTCTCCTACTGCCGAAAGCGTTTCTCATAAAAGCTGATCACTGATAAAAACTACTTCGATAGACCGCCCTTGTGGCTATCATGTGGCGGTAGCCCGACGTCCAAATCGGGAATTGTTGTCCTCACCACCGAGTGGTCTTTCGACCTTCCCGCACAGTTCCCTTAACTCTGCTTCGTTCTGCGAGATGTCGACCGCCGCTTCGAAAGTTATCAACCGCTGACGATAAAGCGTCGCGAGGCACTGATTCAACGTTTGCATACCGTATTTGTCCGAACCCGTCTGCATGATCGAGTAGATCTGGTGCAGCTTGTCCTCGCGGATCACATTTCGTACTGCGGCATTCGGGATCAGGATCTCCATCGCCATCACACGGCCGTCGCCCGCAGCCTTTGGCAATAATGTTTGGCACATGATCCCTTCAAGCACATTGGCAAGCTGGGTCCGTATCTGCGACTGTTGTGCTCCCGGAAAAACATCGATGATACGCGTAATGGTCGACGCTGCGGTGTTCGTATGCAGTGTCGCGAGCGTAAGGTGCCCGGTCTCTGCAACACGAAGGGCGAGCTCGATCGTTTCCAGATCACGCATTTCGCCGACGAGGACGACGTCCGGATCCTGTCGCAGACCGGCTCGAAGGGCATCGCCGAACGAATCCGTATCGGATCCAAGCTCTCGCTGCGTAACGACACAGTTCTTGTGCGTATGTAGAAATTCGATCGGATCCTCGATCGTAATGATGTGCTGATGCCGTGTGCGGTTGATCAGATCGATCATCGTCGCAAGCGTGGTTGATTTGCCCGAACCGGTCGGGCCCGTTACCAGGATCAGTCCGCGGGGCTTGCGGCAAAGTTCTGCGATGACGTGCGGCAAACCCAGTTCCTCGAAGGTCCTGATCTCGTAGGGAATCGCACGAAATACACCGCCGACAGTTTCCTTCTGCTGAAAAATATTGACTCGAAAACGCGAAAGCCCTTCAAGTCCGATCGAGAGGTCAAGCTCGCGTTTTACCTCAAAGGCCTCTTTTTGTCTTGGTGTGAGAAAGGCGTACGCAAGCTGCTTCGCATCCTCGACCGTCAATGGTTCGAAGCCTTCGACAGGCACCATCTGGCCGTGGATCCTTATTTGTGGAGGGCTATCAACACGAAGGTGCAGGTCGGAACCACCCTCATGGATCATTCTTGTGAGAAGCCCGGTAAGCGTCGCTTGTGGGTCGCGGGAAATACTCATAACGCCCGTTTGTTTCTAAAACGTCAACCGCAAAACAGCACACTTTGCGCAGTTCGAGGCATTGATCGTTCTCAGTCGTTTCTAATTCGTTCGGCCTTTACGATCTATCCCCAAATCGATCGGGTGCCCACCTAAGTTATTTGCATTGTTCGATGTCCTGCAGTTGTATCTAATTAGGCCACTTGATGTCAAGCAATTTTTTGAGGTAATCCGCTCGGAGAAGAAAATCAACACTGTATATTGTGGTTTTGGGTGAACCTACCCCTTGATTTCTTAATGTTCGAAGTAAGGTTGCAGCTTTTAACGTCTTGCAACACAACAAAATAAGCCGCGCCCGGAGTTCTTCGTGAAATTCAATGCTTGCGTTTTCAAGCTGCAAAAGTTTATACACTTACCTATGCCGAAGGCCCCAACAGCACTTTCCGGACACCCATCGACCTACGATCGGAGAGTTCGAAATCTGATCTTCGGACGTTTAGCGCTTATTTTTCTCGTGTTCATCGTGGGGGTTTTGTGGATCTCAAGCTACACGAAGGATCCGCTGTTCGCAATTCCCCAGCGAGTCGTAGCCCTGTTTCTAATTGCCGTCGCGTTCTCGATTCTCTATCTGGTTTGGCTTCGATACGGGCCGAGCAAGATACTGCAAATTCGCGTTCAGTTCCTGGTTGACGCCTCGCTGATCACGTGGCTCGTTTGGGAGACCGGCGATCTGACATCGCCCTACGTCACGTTTTATATTTTTCTGATCTGTGCCGCCGGATTCTATCTGCGAAGGATAGATGTTCACCTTATCGCAGCATTTTCCGCGCTTTGCTTCACGGCGCTTTCTTCCTTAACCTCGCAGTCGCTCATTTATTCATTTTCAGGCGAGGTTACGCCGTCTCGGGCCGTGCAGATCATCCTGATCAACGTCGGAGCATTTTTACTCGTCGGATTGCTCGCGGCACGTCTCGCCGAAAAACGTCCGCTGGCAGAAGAGCTTCGTCGTGCTGAGGAAGAATTTGCCGATCTGAACGTCCTGCACGAGCGCATTCTGTCGTCGGTCAATTCCGGCCTTATCACGACCGACCTGCAGGGAAGGATCCGCGCATTTAACCGCGCTGCCGAGGAAACGTCAGGGCTTGCTGCAAAAGATGCGATCGGCCAAAGTGTCTTTTCCGTTTTTGGAGACGAAATACGAGCCCCGATCGAAATGTGCCTTGGCGGGGTTCAGAACGTAGAATTTTCACCGCCGAGTTTCGAGGCTTCGATGCTGGAGCCGAGCTCCAACGGAAACCGGCATCGCGTAACGGTCGCGTGTTCGGTGTCGCCGTTGATCGGCAGATCCGGCGGCGTTACCGGGCTGATCATCGCTTTCCAGGATAAGACCGAGCTGCACGCAATGGAGGAAAGCCTGCGCCGTGCCGACCGGCTTTCGGCTGTCGGTCGAATGGCCGCGGGCCTCGCGCACGAAATTCGCAATCCGTTGGGGTCGATAAGTTCCGCCGTGCAATTTCTCTTGTCAAAAAACTCGGATTCAGGCGAGAATAACGAACTTATGAACGTCGTCGTCCGCGAGTCGGATCGCCTAAACAATATAATTTCCGATTTCCTCGCTTACGCGCGGCCCGAAGGAGCCGTGGGCATCACGGCCCGTATCGAAGACGTTGATGTTCGCAAAACGCTAGAAGATTGCATCGCTCTTTTGAAGCACGATCCCGCGGTCACCGAAGAACACAGATTCGCTATCGATGCGCCGCACGAACTTGTCATTCGCGCTGATGAAGCGCAAATGAAACAGGTGTGCTGGAATTTATTGAAAAACGCGGTCCAGGCTACGCCCGGCGGCGGCAATATTTCGGTCGGGATCAGCGAGCCGACGGCGAAACTGGTGCGGCTCGTGTTCGCCGATGACGGCTGCGGCATCGGCCATGATAAGGTATCGAACATATTCGAACCATTTCAATCAGGCGCGCGAGGAACGGGCCTTGGACTTTCGATCGTCCATAGTATCGTGACGCAGAGCGGCGGGCAGATCGATATCGAAAGCGAAAAAGAAATAGGCACAAAGATCACCATCGAATTACCCAAAGATAATGGCGAAACTTTTGATCGTTGACGACGAGGCAGGCTACCGCAAGGTGCTCAGGGCGATTTTCGAAGACGAAGGCCACGACGTCGCGACCGCTTCCGACGGCCGCGCCGCGCTTGCGCATCTTGCTAAGGGCAAGCGCGACCTGGTAATTTCCGACGTTCGCATGCCCGACATCGACGGCATCGAACTTCTCAAAAAAGCCCGCGAACAGGACCCCGACATTGGTGTCGTTTTGATGACGGCGTTCGGTACGATCGAAACCGCCCGCGAGGCGTTCAAACTCGGCGCCGACGACTTTATCCAGAAGCCGTTCAACAACGAAGAGCTAAAGGTCATCGTCAAACGCACGCTTGAAAAGCAGGCGATCATTTCCGAGAACCGCGCGTTTCGCAACGCCCAACGACAAATGGGCACGCTATCGAACATCGTCGGCCAATCGGAAAAAATGCTCGAACTTTTTCGAATGATCGAGGCCGTTGCACGCGAACGTTCGACCATCCTGATCACCGGCGAATCCGGCACCGGCAAAGAGCTTGTCGCACGCGCGATCCATGAACAATCAGACCGTGCCGGGAAGCCCTTCATCCCGATAAATTGCGGCGCACTGACCGAGACGCTGCTTGAATCTGAACTATTTGGTTTCGTGAAGGGAGCGTTCACGGGGGCAAACGCGGGACGCGCGGGCGTTTTCGAATCTGCTAACAACGGCACGATCTTTCTCGACGAGATCGGTGACATGCCGCTCTCGATGCAGGTGAAAGTGCTTCGGGTCCTGCAGGAGCAGAAAGTTCGGCGGATCGGCGCAAATGACGAAGTGCCTGTCGATACGCGCGTGATCACGGCGACGAATCGCGACCTCGGGCCGATGGTCGAAAATGGCGCATTCAGACAGGATCTTTATTACCGTGTGTCGGTCATCCCGCTGCACGTTCCCAGTTTGCGTGAACGCCGCGACGACATCCCGCATCTTGCCGAGCATTTCATGCGGAAATTCTCTGCCCGCTCCGGCAAGAACGTCACGCTTTCTGATGGTGCGGTCGCTGCGCTTTCCGGCCGCCAATGGAAGGGAAATGTCCGCGAGCTTGAACACACCATCGAACGTGCCGTCGCGCTTACCGGCGACGGCCAACCTATCGCTGCGGAACACTGCTGCGGGAACGGCGCCTCACCGGCATATCGCCGCACTGAAATTCCGGCCGACGGCATCCACTTGCCCGCGTTTCTTAATGGCCTTGAAAAAGAGTACGTCGAAGAAGCGCTTCAGCGTGCCGCCGGCAACCAAACCCGCGCCGCCGCTCTCCTGCAAATTCCCGTCCACTCAAGCCACAGAGTTCACAGAGAACGCCGAGAAAGAAAATGTAAAAACGGATAGCGGAAAATGAATGAAGACATTGTCCGCTGTCCGCTTTTCGTTTTCTCACTGATCTCTGTGTTCTCTGTGGCTAAAGTAAGACTTTTTCTTACTTGAAGTGAGACTTTCTCTTACTTTTCTCCACTTCGTGCTTCACCAAATACCAGCCGACAAGATCTCCACTGACGCCGTAACCTATTGATTCTCTTAGGCTTTTCACTGTCCCCTGTCAACTGTCAACTGTCAACTGTTCCCACGGCACGCTGCTTGCACTGTAGGGCAGCATACGTCAACTGTGTTTACCCGACGAATCCCCAGTCACGGCACACTTGTGTGCAAATTCTCGTCGCTCGGAGCGGGAGACG
>QHXS01000056.1 GCA_003223975.1 Acidobacteriota bacterium | reverse complement strand
TTTTACCCACTCGCCGGCGATGTAATTGTGATATTTCGGCGCCTTGGCGTTATTCGACACTTTAGCCTGTTTTGCTTTTGCCATAATTCTAAGTCTAAAGTCCAAAGTCTAAAGTCCAAAGTCATCGAACAAAAATTTAAGGTCCAGCGTCTAAATGACTCTGAACCTTGAACCTTGAACCTTGAACTTTGAACTTATTGGACCGTGAACTGAACGATCTTCAATCTACCGACTTTTGTACGGGGATCGACCGAAACAACGTGAAGAACCACGGCGTCTCCTTTTTTGAGTTTCGCGACGGCTTCGCTGAACGATTTCGCATCCTTAACCGCCACCCGGTTTATTCGTTGGATGATATCGCCTTCGCCTAACGCATCGCCGCCGGTCGAAGACTTTACTTCGGCAATATGACTCTCGGGATTTATCT
This sequence comes from Acidobacteriota bacterium, assembly GCA_003223975.1. GTDB lineage: Bacteria > Acidobacteriota > Blastocatellia > Pyrinomonadales > Pyrinomonadaceae > OLB17. Next base: position 27,678 of record QHXS01000056.1, on the reverse strand, counting down.
CTTTTACGAACAAGCCGCTTTGTCCTTCCACTTGATAGTCCGCAGCCGACTGCGGAGTTAATTCGACAAGTGTCAGGCCAAAAGGTTTGGCCACGTCTTTGACAGGCTCGGAAGGCTGTTCTGTTCTCGTTTCAATGGTCGACGCGCGCCTGCCTGGACGTTCACCGAGTTTTAAAGTGGCCGTCTTTCGTTCAAAATTATTTCCATTCTCGCGGAGATAAACGAGATTGACGCTATTGTCCGGTGAGGTCGCCGAAACTTTGGTGATCAGGTCCTGAGCATTTGCTACCGGTTTGCCGTCAAATTCGATTATCACGTCACCGGCCTTCATTCCCGCGATCGCTGCGGCACTCTGCGTGTCACGAATATCTGTTACGATCGCACCGCGCGTTTCACCCATGCCATAGATCTTAGCGAATTCGGATTTCACCGAGTCTAAGCCGACGCCTAGAAAACCACGCTTAACCTTGCCGCCTTCGATGAGTTGCTTCGCAACGGACGAAGCTTCAGACGATGGAAGTGCGAATCCGACACCGTTGTAGTCGCCTGTAGTCGTTGCGATTTGGGAATTGATGCCGATCACGTCGCCATCCATATTAACGAGGGGACCACCTGAATTTCCACGGTTGATCGCCGCGTCCGTCTGAATGAATCGCTGAAACGGGCTGCCATCCGGTGTCTCCCGCTTGACCTGCGACACGATACCGGCGGTAACCGTTCGCGAAAGCCCAAATGGCGAGCCTAGAGCAAGCACCCAATCGCCGACGCGAACTTTATCGGAATCCGCCAGTTTTAGAGCAGCGAGCGGCCGTCCGGCGTCGATCTTCAAAACTGCAAGGTCTGTCTCTTCGTCGGTGCCGACAAGTGCGGCAGAAAACTCCTCGCCCGAGTTCAAACGAACGACGATCTTGGCCGCATTGTCGATCACATGCGCATTAGTAAGAATGTAACCACTCCGGTCAATAATAAATCCGCTGCCTACCGAGTAAACGGGCCGACGCGGCAACTGCCGTCGAAAAAACTCCATTATGTCGTCGGATTCGTTCGGCGTCGTACGGTTTCGTGCGGTCGTATCAGCCGTTTTCGATTTCGCGTCGATACTTACCACCGAAGGTTCGACCGACTTCGCCACTTCCGCAAACGAATCTGAAAGCCTTACGGCCTGTGAAACGGTCGGAGTTACCTTACCCGGTTCCGTCGGCTGCGCATAGCACTGCAATCCGAGAAACATCAAAATAAACGCCGCGACCGAAGATCTCGACCCTGTAAAATTTCCACGAATAAACTGGAGGTTCATACTGCTGATTTTCCCTTCTGGACGCTGCGCCTATCTTTGAGGAATTATATCAAAACACAGGTTTATACCAACATTATTGTTGGTCCATTCTAAGCAGGACCTTTAAAACGCCCTTCGTTCCTGCATGCTCAAATGCTTCGATGCCGTTTGACAAGGAAAAGTCCTCGGATATGAGGTCTTCCACCTCGATTTGGTTGCTCGCAAGCATCTGCAACGCCGGTTCAAACCGCCCGCAACGAGACCCGACCACGGTAACTTCATTTACAACAACCCGCGACGCGTCCCATTTCGCGAGGCCGTGATATGTCGATTTCAACACGATCGCCCCGCGCGGCTTCACGATCTCCAGCGCCGTTGCAAAGCCATCTACGGAGCCACTCGCTTCGACCACCGCGTCGAAACGGTGCTTAACCTTCAACGCGCGATCAGACTTAATTGTTTCAACGCCGGATTTAGCTGCGAGTTTCAATTTCTCGTCGTTTCGGCCGATCATCGTAATCGATTTAGAAGGCGGCGTAATGTTCAATGCACGAGCGCATAATATGCCAAGTTTTCCGTCACCGACGACTGCTACATTTGAGCCGGCTTCAAACTGAAAACGTTCTATGATGCCGATCGCGGCTGCAAGCGGTTCGACAAATACCGCGGCCTCGTCCGAAACATTCGCGGGCACTTCGAGCAAATTACGTGAAGGCAGTTTTAGAAATTCCGCATGTGCACCGTCGCGGCCGACGATGCCCAGAACAGTTCGGGCCGGGCAATGCCGCGGATCGCCGACTTTGCATAATTCACAAACACCGCAGCCGGCGTTTATTTCACCGACAACTCGTTTCCCGATGATCTCAGGGCGATCACCCGCCGTTTCGACAATACCGACAAACTCGTGGCCCGGTGTTCCTTGGAACCCCGAATATCCTTTAACCAGCTCGAAGTCGGTGCCGCAAATACCCGACCTTAAAACTCGCACCAACGCCTCGCCATCGGCGTCCGGCTTTGCGATGTCCTGAAGTTTCAGCTGTTGATCGGAAATTCTAAGCGCAAGCATCAATTTGTGTAATAGACTCTCGTGTCTCGTTCGCTCGTGATCAGCCAGCGGCCGCCGTCCAGCTTCATTCGAAGCTGCGAGCGCACCTTACCTGAAGAATTTTTCTTGCCGCGAAAGTCCCATTCCTTATCGAATTCCGCGGTCGCGCGCGTGCCAGTTTCATCCACCGAAACATTCAAATCGCTAAGCGTCATCCGCATCGAGCTATACAAGCTGAACGCCCGGGCCTTATCGTTTCGAACCTGACTTCGACTCAGGGCGGACCGGTTGTAATAATCGACCGTGTCTGCGTACTTTCCCATATACGAATCCAGGTCACCTGTTTCAGCAGCCGAACTCCAACTGTAAACACTTTGTGAAACTGCCTGCTTTGCAGATCCCTGGTCGGTCTCGGGTGGAGTTTCGGGCGGCATCGGCGGCTTTGAAGTTGGGCTCGCAGTGGAATGCGGCGTCGACGAAGGAAAGTATCCGCTGACGTTGCCGGGCGACTGCTTCGAATTTGGAGTATTCGCGGAATTGTTATTAGCGACCTCTCGTCGATTATGTTGATAGATCCAATACCCGATCGCGGCTCCCGCGAAAAGCAGTATCAAGGTCGCGCAGGCGACGAGCACCGAAACTATGACCGACCGCCTTCTTTTTTTCTTGAAGGCCGGTATTGCTTTTACATCCGGTTGCGTTGCCCGGGCTGTCACCTGCGAATCCGAAGCGCGAACAACAGTCGGCGTCTCGTCAAAAGCAACCGTTGGCGTATCCGCCGGCAAAGGGGCGATGAGCAGAGATCCGTCCTGCAGACAAAACTGCAGGGTATCGTCGGTGTATTGCGTCCGGCATGTCGGGCAAATCTTCATTGCACTAATTACGCGAGATTTATCAGCATCGTAAACCCCAGATCCAGCAGATTAGTATACATTGGGCATGAATTTACATTTGAAACGGCGAAACCTATACTTTCCTCAACCAATTATGCGACGAATTTGTTTGTTTCTTCTCCTCGTGACAACCGGGATATTTATTTTCGGTTGCGGCAGCCAGGCAACGACCGAACCGACCTGCTCGGCGGGCGGCGATACGCCGACGGAAGCTTACAAACGACTTTACGAAGCGGTGAAATCGAAAAACACCGAAACGATAAAGTCGCGAATGACCAAAAACTCGGCCGAAATGGCTAAAATGATCTCCGAACAAAACAAGACGCCGCTTGAAAAGGTATTTGAGAATGGATTTACCGGCACCACATTTGCCCCGACGCTGCCCGACATTCGCGACGAACGCGTGAATTGCAATATGGGTGCGGTCGAGGTTTGGAACGCGAAGGAACAAAAATGGGAAGACCTCCCATTCGTTATCGAAGACGCTCAATGGAAACTGGCTATTGGCGAGCTTTTTAAAGGTTCTTTCAAATCGCCTGGCAAAGGCCTTTCGACGCGGGAAGAAGAAGCTGCAAATGCCGCGCGCGGTAATGTGATGCCACCTGTTTCTAATGTGAATACGAACAAGATGACGACGTTGCCAAACCCCACAAATCCGGCGAATAAACCGATGAAGCCATGATCGATGCATCTGCGGTCGACGCCATCGTAGAACAGTACGCCAGGCATGGTTGGACGCTGCGTCGTATTTTGGTCACAGAAGATCCAGAGGACGAACTTATCAGCCAGTTTCCGAATATCGAGATCTTGCGATCCGGTATTGACGCGGTTTGGTTTTCTCGCATAAACCGTTCTTCAGAGACTTGGGAGCTTCGCCGGCTAGCGGGTTCGCCCTTTGCGTTGGTGCAGTCGATCGAGAACGGAATGTTTAGGCAGGAACGAGATATATTGCTTCACGAGATCGAATTGAGAATGGCCAATACCCTGCAAACATCGGGCAGTGAAAATCGTCGCGAAAAATAGTAAAATAAAGTTGCCGGATCGATCCGGGTAATATCGCGGTAAAAAAGCTTGATATGTTTTACAGTGATATGAAACTGACGTTGTTGACATGCTTATAAAAAACCTTGGCCCACAGGTTGAAAGAGTTTGGGAAGACTTGCGGCCGACCACAAAGCGTTTGCTTGCCGGAGCCTTGAAATCAGGCAATCCGCTTCCCCCGAAAACACAATCTTCCGCTTTTAATTACGATGCGCATGCTGATTGGGAACTTAGCCGTCTGCTGGAGGTATTAGACGAACGATCTCACTCGCGCATGAGTCCTGTTGATAAAGCGGAAAAATCGGATGCTGCGGAATTAGCGGAGACCTGCGCACGGATCTTGGAGGAACAAAGCGGCTCCGCCGAAGTTTTTATCCAGCTCGCGTCTCGGGCGATCGCGCAGAGCAACTACGATCGTTTGGAGAAAATGGCGGACAGGTTGTTCGAAAGATTTTCGCCGGCCGAAATAGCCGAGATAGTTCGGCAGACCGATGCTCCGCAAATTCGTGCCATCGCTTTCGAAACGCTTGCGATGCTGCCGGTCGAGCTGATCGAACCGCTGCTAGATGACCCGCTTTATATGGAGATCGCTGCTAGTTCACTCGAACAAAAGGCGTATGAGTTTGATTCCGACGAAGCCCGAGATCTATTAGACAGATTTGAGAACGGTGAGACGCCGCTGGGTAATTAGGGGTCGTTCGGGGATTTTTCGACCGACCATCGTTTTGCATAGCCCTTCAGCCTTGTACCGAACCCCCATCTGAATTTGGTCGGCAGGAAAGGCAACCCTCCGATGCGTACGCCCACCCAGATAAACGGAGCGAAGAACCTGTCCCATCCGCCTTTCCTGCAAACACATTCATAAAGGCGCTTGTCTGAATTGCGACGTTGGTGCCGCGTTCCGCCCTGGAAATATTCCTTATCGTGAGCAACGCAGCAGTCATGGATCTTCCCTTCGGCGATAAGCGTGCAGCCGTCGCTTTTCTGGCCGGACGGAAGAATCTCGCCGCTGGCGACCTGTCCCGGTACGCCCTGCGCTCCAAAACACAAAAAGATCACGATCGCGGCAAGTGGCGCAGCGGTTTTGATCAACATCTTTGTGGGCATATTTACTTCGATGTGGTTGCTTCGATGCCCGGCCGCTTCAGCCGATTTGGATACATCGGAAAACCTGAGGTTATCTCTGCAACGTCGCGACGAACCTGTTCTTTCAACGACTCAGATTCCGGTTCTTTGATTACGGCGGCGATCAGTTCGCCGATCTTTCGCATCTCGTCTTCCTTCATACCGCGCGTTGTTAACGCGGGAGTTCCCAATCTTATTCCTGATGCAACGAACGGCTTTTGCGTGTCGAACGGGATCGTATTTTTGTTCACGGTAATTTGAACATCATCGAGCGCCTTTTCCGCCGCCTTCCCGGTAATACCTTCGCCGTCCATAAAGACGTCTACTAACAGCAGATGGTTGTCTGTGCCGCCGGAAACCAATCGCAGGCCCGCCTTTGAGAGCGTCTCTGCGAGGACCTTTGCGTTCGCGACGATCTGCAGTTGGTAGGTTTTGAAATCTGCGTGCAATGCTTCGCCGAACGAAACGGCTTTTGCCGCGATAACGTGAACCAGCGGCCCGCCCTGAACGCCGGGGAAAACTCGCCGGTCAACGTCTTTTGCAAATTCTTCCTTGCACATTATCAACCCGCCGCGCGGTCCACGCAAAGTTTTGTGTGTCGTCGTCGTTACGTATTCGCAATGCGGAACCGGCGAAGGATGAAGGCCGGTGACGACCAATCCGGCGATGTGCGCAATATCGGCCATCACCTTTGCATCTACGCTTCGCGCTATTTGACCGATACGCTCGAAATCGATCGTCCGCGGATACGCCGAGGCGCCGCAGATCAAAAGCTTTGGCCTGCTTTCTTCGGCTATCTTCTGCAGTTCGTCGTAATCGATCTGCTCGGTATCTTTGTTGACGCCGTAGTCCGCGACCTTGTAATTCAGCCCCGAAAAATTCAGCGGATGCCCGTGCGTCAAGTGTCCGCCATGCGATAGATTCATTCCCAGGATCCGGTCCCCGTGCTCAAGTGCAGCGAGGAGTACAGACATATTCGCCTGCGCCCCGGAATGCGGCTGCACATTCGCATGATCTGCACCGAAAAGCTGCTTCGCGCGGTCGATCGCGGCGTTCTCGACAACGTCGGCAAACTCGCAGCCGCCGTAATAACGCTTGCCAGGATAGCCTTCGGCGTATTTATTGGTGAATGCCGTGCCCATCGCTTGCAGCACCGCTTCGGACACAAAATTCTCCGACGCGATCAACTCCAGCCCATCTGTCTGCCGCCGTACTTCGTCATCGATCGCCCCGCTGATCAACGGATCAACCTCGGAAACGTTTGCGGTAAAAAAGTCTTTCATATTCGTATATTAACTAATCAATGCCTGAAACTCACTTTCAGCTAGGACAGCCACGCCAAGGCTTTCGGCCTTCGTCAACTTCGAACCCGCATCTTCACCAGCAATGACATAATTGGTTTTTTTGCTCACAGTTGACGAGACCCGGCCGCCGCGATCTTCGATAAGTTTTGCAGCTTCGTCGCGGGTGTAATTTTCCAGCTTGCCGGTGAGCACAAACGTTTTTCCGATAAATCGTTCGTCAAGTGTAGCGGTCGAAGTTGCATCCACATCCATTTGAACACCGGCCGCGCGCAGTCGGTTGATCAGGTCGATGTGAAGCGGATTTCGAAACCATTCGTAAACGCTTTCGGCGACCGACAAGCCGATCTCGTGAATGTCGTCAAGCTCTTCGACGCTTGCCGCGGCAAGTTTGTCGATGCTGCGAAAATGTTTCGCCAGGATCTTTGCGTAACGCTCGCCGACATGGCGAATGTCGATGCCGTAGAGCAGCCGCTGCAGGCCGCGCGTTTTGCTTGCCTCGATCTGGTCGATCAGGTTGGTACCCGACTTCACCGCCATTCGATCAAGCCCGGCGATCTGTTCGACCGATAATTTGTATAGATCGGCTACGTCGCGGACCATTTTCCTATCGACAAGAGCTTCGACGAGCACATCGCCCAAGCCTTCGATGTCCATCGCTTTGCGCGACGCAAAATAGCCGATCCGCGCCTTTAGTTTCGCCGGGCAATCGGGATTCGAACAGCGGCGAACGGCCTCGCCCTCAGGCCGAATGGCGTCGAAACCGCAAACCGGACAAACAGTCGGAAACTTATATTTCTTTTCGCTCCCATCGCGTTTTTCTTTTACGACGCCGAGCACCTGCGGAATGATCTCGCCGCTTTTTTCTATTTCTACGGTATCGCCGATCATAATACCGAGGCGCTTGATCTCGTCCTCATTGTGCAGCGACGCCCGGGCCACCGTCGTTCCCGCAAGCAACGTCGGCTCAAGATTCGCGACTGGCGTCAAGGCACCCGTTCTGCCGACCTGAACGTGAATACCCACAAGTTTCGTGAATGCTTTTCGTGCCGGATATTTGTACGCGATCGCCCACCGCGGTGCCTTAGTAGTTGCTCCAAATTCCTGCTGCAAAGCCGTCGAATTGACCTTTACGACGACGCCGTCTATCTCATAATCAAGCTCATCGCGCATCGGTTCCATCATTTCGACAAACTTGCGAAGTTCATCGTAATCTTTGCAAAGCGCGCGATGCGGATTCACGTTAAAGCCATTCGCTTCGAGCCACGCGAAATTCTCCCAATGGGTCGCAAACATTTTTTGATTGCCGCGAAAAACGTCGTACGGAAACATGTCCAAACGTCGCGCGGCAACGATCTGCGAATCCAGCATACGCAGCGTTCCCGACGCCGAGTTTCGCGGGTTAGCAAATGTTCTTTCGCCCTGCATATCAAGCTCGGCGTTGATCTTTGTGAATTGCGCCCGACCGAGAAAGACCTCGCCGCGGATCTCGGCGTGTTCTGGTTTGTCCTTTTTAAGACGAAGCGGAATTGTCTTTATCGTCTTTACGTTTTGCGTGACCTCGTCACCCGTCGAACCGTCACCGCGGGTCGCGCCTACCTGCAGAATTCCGTCCTCGTAATGAAGAGAGACGCTCAGACCATCGATCTTTAACTCAGCAACATACTGCAGATTTCTGCCTTCAGCGAGCCTTTTACAACGTTCCGTGAATGCCTTTAACTCATTGAGGTCATACGAGTTATCCAGTGACATCAGCGGCACATTATGCGTGAACGGCCGCAGCGAATCCGCCTTGCCGCCGACCCTCTGCGTCGGGGAATCCGGCGTGATCAGATCAGGATTTTCTTCTTCTAATTTCTTGAGTCGGTCGAGAAGTTGGTCGAATTCAAAGTCTGATATCTCGGGCGCCGCCTTTTGATAATAAAGGTCGTTGTGGCGCTCGATCTCAGAACGAAGTTTCTCTATTTCCTTTTTTACTGAGCCTGCCATCTATTGCATGAACTCCGCGATGAGGCGGTGAAAATGATGCGTTCCCTGCTCGCGGGTGGGCGAATATCGGCCGTGTAAATAGAAACGCGAGCGGATCCCTTTTTGTACTGATTCAACGACCGCCTCATCTTCCATTTCGACGCCGTGCAGATCGGCACCGGCGCTTTTTTCGATCAAACTTTCATCCGCTACGTACGTCAAAAATTCGACAACGCTTTTTGATGGCCTGATAGGACGCACGACATTCACGGAAACGCCCCACGGATAAAAATTGAACATTAGATTAGGGAAAATGAACAAGTATTTCGCCGCGATCGAGCCGTCGTCCCCGAAACCGGTTTGCAGGCTGGCGTATCGAATTGTTTCGGTCGTATATGAGCCGTAATCAACAATTTCATTCAGCGACCTATGGACATACGGTATATGGAATCCTTCAAGGTAGTTCTCACAATACAGAGCCCAATGCGCGTCTACCTCATATTTCCGTGTGGATGTAAGTTTCAGTTCGTCGGATTCGAAACCGATGTCAGGCATATTGGCCACAACGTCATCGAATGCAGCAAATGGATCGATCGACGCAAATAAAAATCCGCGCCATTCCGCTAACGGGAGTTGTTTAAGATCGTCAGCCGGAGATGGAAAATTCTCCACGCCTTCGAACTCCGGCATCGAAAGAAATCTGCCGTCCAGCGAAAACCGGCGCCCGTGATATCCGCAGCGTATCAGGTTCGCTTTGCACCGCTCCTCGACCAATATCTTTCCGCGGTGTGTGCAGACGTTCGATAGGCAGACAACGTCGCCGTCGACACGCGAAAGTAAAACAGGTTCGTCAACAAATCCGGGCAGGAGCGTCGTCGGCTTCAGCGACTCAACCTCGTTAGACTGGCCGATGAAATGCCACGCGCGCTCAAATATCTTTTCGCGCGACATCTCGAAAAAACGCTCATCGGTATAAAATTCCGATAAAAGCGTCTTAGCCTTTCGAATATCGCTTTCGACCTCGAACATCTTATTTCGGGAACATTAAATATGCCGGAGATTCCTTGTCCCGTCGGAATCCGCCGCCGACGAGGCCGCGTTCGAATGCCGGTTCGAACTCCGCCTTGAGCCGTTTTTGTTCTTCGATCGCGGCGGCGGTATCACCTGCCACTAAGGCGGCCCAATCAGGCGTCACCGCGATCTCGGCTTCATGCGTTCGCGCGTCCTCGAACAACTCGCCTCGCGATAAAGCTACGACCTTTTCGTTTTCGAGGTGCCATTCCGCGAACAGCCGATCGCTTGCCAGCCCGATCGGGACACCGCCGGTCGAGGCGGTCGTGTAATCGATACCGTAAAAATTCGGCTGGTATTCACTGACGATCGCGCCGAGCTTTTCCAGGTTGAAATACGCGTTTCGTGCCTTCCACGGCTCGAAGGTCCATTTTACGAATTTCACGCCCAACGAGATCGCCTTTTCACGCTGCGCCCATTTTAGACGGCCGCCGATGCCGCCACTTTGAAAAGTAGCCTTAACCGCGGTCATATGTGAATAAAATGCCTGCTGGCCACGCAAAAAAGCCGGCACGCTCAACACGAAACCGACCAGTTCTTGGCCGCAGAATGCGCCCAAAACAAATCCGCCCGCGTTTACAGTTACTATGAGGTGCCGCACAGGCGATATCTCTATTTCCGGCAGCGCGAACACTTCACGCTGCAGGCCGACACATTCCGACAGCACGTCAAACGTCGTGCACTCTCTTATTTCTATCTCGCTATTCACGTTGGTCAAATATCAAATGATAGTAAATTCAGGGTTTCCCGTGAAATTCGAACCGTAAATTTATGTATTAACAAGGTGCCACGCGTCTGGTAAAATGTAGTTGGCTCCCAGCCCGCTGTAACGACCTGCTTTCCGATGACCCAACAAAACCCTCTCGACCAAAAAGGCGAACTCGTAAACTATCCGCTTGCCGAGCTTCTCGTAGAGATCGGCCAAGCCAAGTTTAGCGGGAGCCTGCGCCTTTCGCGAAAACAACAGAAAACGGTCGTTTACTTCGACAAAGGCGAGGTAATTTTTGCCGTGGCCAATGCCAAACCGCTGCGGCTTTTCAACGTACTTTTGCAAAACAAAAAGATCGACAAAAAGCTGCTTGCTACTCATCCTTCATTCGCGAACGACCTCGAATTCTCAGTCTCGCTTCGCACAAACGGCGATTTTTCGAAAGAGGACGTAGACGCGGCATTTTCGATGCAGATCGACGCCATCATGGTCGACGCCCTCACCTGGGTTGATGGCGAATGGCATTTCAGCCCGCTCGCGCGCCTCCGTGACGATGTGCGTTACGAAACGCACCTCGACCAGGTGCTGATCGATTACGCACGCTGCATCCCGACCGACGTTATTCTTAAGGGATTCCGAAGCGTGCACGAGTCATTCTCAGTGATCAAGGAACACGCCAGGCGGCACATATTGCGGGCACATGAGGCGCATGTTCTCGAGCGTTTTCAGAATATGTCTTTGAACATCGCCCAACTACGCGGAATGACCAGCCTTCCTGAGAACGGCTTGCTGCAGGCACTCTACGCTCTATGGCTAGGCGGCGTTTTACGACGACGCGATTGGAATGCTGCGTTCTCTGCCGTTAAGATCGGCGAGATCCTGACCGCTCGAATCGCAAAGGTTAAGCAAGCGGAGACTTTGCCGGAAACAAAACCGAGTGCTGAGGCAGTGCTTGAACCCGAACCGGAACCCGAAAAGGTGCCTCTCTCTAGGCCGGTAGACGTCACTATCTCGCTCGAAGAGTATCTTACGCGCGTTGAATCCGCCGAAACCCACTACGACACGCTCGGCATCGATTTCGAATCCGATGCAACCGAAGTCAAGCAAATGTATTTAGGGCTGGCAAAACGATTCCATCCAGATAAATATCATCGCGAATCGGAGGTTGTTCAGAAACGCGTCCAAACTGCATTCACCGAACTCGCACACGCTTACGAGACGCTAAAAACTCCCCAATCGCGCGAATCCTACGATCTAACAATGCAAAAGGAGATCTTAGCTCGCGACGAACGTCGAAAAACGGGACGTCCTGACGACACCTTCGCCGACAAGAAGGTCGAAAACGCCCTCGAAAGTTTTGAGCAAGCGTTAAATTTTTTGAAAAAAGAGGATTACGATCAGGCAGTCGGTTTGCTCGCCCGTGCGGTCCACTACAGCCCCGACAATGCGCAATTTCGCGCCTACTACGGCAAGGCTCTTTCGGCATTCGAAGGCCAGGACCATAAAGCGGAATCAGAGTTTCAGTCGGCAGTGAAGCTCGCGCCAAAAGATGGAAAGATCCGAATGATGCTCGTTGATTTCCTTCTCGAGATCGATATGAAAAAACGAGCCGTCGGCGAGCTCAAGCGTTTTCTAGAACTTGTCCCCCACGATAGGGACGCCGTTCGTCGCCTAGATAAATTAAACGCGTCGAACTAATAACCCGAAGTGCGGATTTAGGTGTCCGGTTATTCGTTTTCGCCTTGTGCAGTCTGCATTTTGTTATACTCTCTACCGTTATGCTGAGTACGCCGCGGGCCGGTTCCCGTTTCGACGAAAAACTTCTCGAGCTTTCGTCGCAGATCGACGCGTTCGAACAATATTCGCACGCGCACGGCCTGCAGGTTGCTGGTATCGCCGATTCGATCGCCGCAAAGCTTCACATTTCCGAGAACGACCGATTCGTACTTCAGCAGGCGGCGTTGCTTCACGACATAGGTGAGATGGCGATGAATCGCGAATACATCTCCGCAGCACGCGAACTGAGCGACGGCGAGCGTTTCGATCTTCATCGGCACACCGTTATCGGCGAGCAGGACGCGGCAAAACGCGGGCTCGGCAAGGGTGTCCAACTGCTCATTCGTTGGCATCACGAATGGTGGAACGGCGGCGGCTATCCAGATGCCTTGGCGGGCGATGAGATCCCACTGACCGCACGGATCCTCCGCGTTGCGGATGCGTACGCATCGATGACCTCTGATCGCCCTTTCCGTGCCGCGGTCAGTGAGGACGCCGCGCGTCAGCACCTGAGCAGTCTCGCCGCGATCGAATTCGACCCAGCCGTCGTACGGGCATTTCTTGCTGATTCCTAAAATTCGGCTGCCTAAGAATATGAATTTTCTTGCATTCGAGGTAAACGTGCTTTCGCGGATCGATTTTGATTCCATGGCAATGCCTTTTGCCGATCGTCCCGATCTCGGCTTAGCGATGAAGCGTCGCGGCAAACGCGTTTTGGCAAACAGCGTCTTGAGGTCGGAGTGGAATGCGAATCTTGCGACGATCCAAAACAATACGGACCGGCTAAGCGACGCCGATCTGCAGACCGCACTTGAGGATGCGTACGTTCCCGGCTACAAACTTGCGATTCCTGCACTGCAAAAGTATTTCAGCGAGACTGACGCCTGGTGGTTCGACAATGTGAGGAGAAATCTTGACCGGATCGAATCGCCATATATATTTGCGCTTGCCGCGATGCTCGCGATGGAGGTCGGCGATTATGTGCTGTCATTTGATGAAACGACACGGGAGCTTCGCCAACCGCTTTCTGCAGTCTATAGGCGGCTGTGGAAGAACCTGCCTTCCCCGTTCAACAACAGTCAAAATAATAGCTGCCAAAACAAGGCCGCAAACGAGTTTCTCGCTGAAAACTTTGTTGACCTTTTGTTTCTGCGTATTCCGCAGATCGGAGCACCCCAAAAACGTGCAGCAAATTGGCGCGAAGACTGGCTGAATGGCGCGAACAAATTCCAACCCCTTCCAAGCGAGATTGAGAGCAGAACATTCGGTTCTTCGCCGGTATCCAAATCGCAGCGATTACGTTCGCTCGAAGAAATGCTCACGATCGCATCGAATATCAAGCACTGGGCGATCGCACATTCGGACGGCGGGCAGCTGACGACACAAGACATCATCGATGTGGTCACCAAGCTCCGCCGTGTAGATAAGGTCTATACGAAGGACTTTTCGGAACTTACTGGAATCAAGGCTTCGATCATCACCGCCTGAAAAGTTAACTAGATTTTAGGTCCACGCGTGAGCTCTTAAAGTCCCGATCTCAAATTTCAGATACCAGCGGCTCTTCCACAGTCTCAGATCGGCGCATTCCCAGGGTAAACGAATCACCGCTGTGTCGGCCGAACCAAACCACGCCGGCAAGTGCGGACAGAACACCAGAGATCATCGTCAACGTCATCGGTGTGATGTAGTACATCGCACAGCCTGATAAATAACTGAAAGATCCGAATACGGTCAATTCCGCGCCGCGGTCAAGCGTGGTGATCCGTCCGCGAATGTAATCCGGAAGAGATCGCTGAAAGAGCGTTTCCTGCACCGCGTATTCGACGCCGATCAATGCCCTGGACACGAAGGTCAGCACTGCAAAAAGGAACAGCGTAGGCATCAAACCGGCCGCGGCGAAAAGAATGCCGTGAATTATCAGCGCCCAGCCGATGAATAACGAATGCCGGTTATTACGATCGAGTATTATCGAGGCCCGGTGCGCGACAAGCATCCCAAGCGTAAGACCGAGGCCGCCCGCAGTCCAAAGCATCGCCACCGCGACGTCGGGGTTCCAGCCTTCGAGCGCTGCAAAATGAACGCCGCCGACGCGTTCAAAAATAATATTGATCGCGCCGCCGCCAAGTGCCCAAATAACATTCATCAAAAGGATCGTCAACGCGAAACGGTTCGTGAATGCATAGCGAATGCCCTCGCGTAATTCAGTGAGAAACGAGGGCCCTGACGCCTTATTTGCCATCCGGTCCGCCGTGCCCTGGTCACGTGTCGCTTCGTCAGGTATTAGCCAGACCGTGTATGCCGAGACCAGGAATGAAACAGCGTTGATGATAAACGCGACTTTGTAACCGAATATCGCTGCCGCCCAACCGCCAAGCGCCGACCCGACCGCCATCAGCAGAAAACGAGTTGAGAACATCAGTGCCGTGCCGGAAAGCAGCCCTTCCGGGCCCGTCAGGTTCGGTGTCGCTGCGTTCTTCGCTCCTTCAAAAAACGCGCCAAAAGTAGATAGCAGGATCGTTGCCGAATATGCGATCCAAAGGTCGTCGGCACTTGTCACCGAAAGGAAAATGAGAGCGACGCCAACACGGGCAAGATCCGTCGCTATCATCACCTGCCGGCGTGAAAACCTGTCTACGAATGCACCCGCAAAGGGCGAAACAAGCGCGAACGGCAGCATTCTGCAGACAAAAAATATGCCGGCGGCAGTCGGCGATGCATCGGAAACAACGCGCACGATGCCAAGACCGGCAATGAAATTGAACCAATTTCCAAGCTCGGAAATAAATTGCCCGGCAAGCAAATTGCGAAAGTTGCGGTTGCCGCCGATCAATTCCATATATGTCAGTGAAGACATTGTTCAAGAATAGCCGTATGCGCGCAGGAACGCCACGCCGCAGTTTTTTTCGATTTTCGTGATCAATTATTTGACAGGCTGTAGCTTGGACGGTATCTTAAATCATTCTTATTGAAATTGATTTTCATTTGCAATAGGGTTCTTGAAAGAGGTTCGTATGTGTCTTAAGCATTGGTCGAAAAGAGTTTCGGGTCCGGTGGTGGCCACCTTTCTTCTGAGTGTTATGGCTCTTGCGGATGGCGACGCGTCGAAGGTTTTGCTGAAAGGTTCGGTGACGGACCAGGACCAGGCGTCGATAGCGGGTGCCCGGATCCAGGTCGTTCGCGTCGGCCGTGGTGAAGGGTTCACAACGGTGTCGAACGCGCAGGGTGAGTTTTTCATTTCGCTCGACGCCGGCGAATATGACCTGACCATATCCGCTGACGGCTTTGCTGCGTTTACGAAGCGTATCGTTTTGAACGCAATCGATAATTCCCTGCTTGCGGTCAAACTCGGTGTCGCTGTAAATACAGCGACCGTGATTATAGTGTCGTCGGGCGAATACATGACCGACCTGACGTCGAGCGGCACGAAAACGCAGACTCCGATTCGCGACATTCCACAATCGATCTCGATAGTCGGGCGGCAGCAACTGAACGACCAATTGCTCACGAACATCGGCGACACCATCCGATATCAACCCGGCATAACGGCACATCAAGGCGAGAACAACCGCGATCAGGTGATAATTCGCGGCCAAAGCTCGAGCGCAGATTTCTTTGTCAACGGTGTGCGCGACGACGTGCAGTATTATCGCGATCTTTACAACCTTGAACGTGTCGAAGTTGTCCGCGGCCCGAACGCATTGATCTTCGGACGCGGTGGTGGGGGCGGATTGATCAATCGGGTTACTAAGGAAGCAGGTTTTTCACCTTCCCGCGAATTTTGGATCCAGGGCGGTTCATTTGGCGACCTTAGAGCGACGGGCGACATTAACCAACAGATCAATGATAAGTTTGCCTTTCGATTAAACGGAGTTGCTGAGCGATCAGGTAGTTATCGCGATTTCGTAAAGATAAACCGCCTCGGATTTGCTCCGACGGTTACTTTCGCACCAGACCAAACTACGCGGTTTACCATTTCGTACGAGTATTTTCGCGACCGGCGAACCGCGGATCGCGGCATAACATCATTACAGGGCAAACCGGCCGAGGTGCCGATCTCAACATACTATGGCAACCCTAACGACAGTCACGTAAACGCGGATGTAAATCTGATATCGGGCTTATTTGAAAAGCTGATCGGCAATCTGATAATTCGCAACCGAACACTTTACGGCGATTACGACCGCTTCTATCAAAACTATGTGCCGGGTGCGGCCAGCGCCGCAGGCACGCTTGTGACGCTGACCACATACAACAATGCCACGCGGCGGAAGAACCTATTTAACCAAACCGATCTGATTTACAACCTTGAAACCGGTTCGATCAAGCATACATTGCTCGGCGGTATCGAACTTGGACAACAGCGAACGAACAACTTCCGCAACACCGGATTTTTTAATAATATTTCGACATCGATCCAGGTCGGATTTCATGATCCGGTGACACATGTACCGGTAACATTTCGTCAAAACGCGACCGATGCGAACAATCACCTAAAACTTAATGTTGCGGCGGCCTACGTGCAGGATCAGGTCGAATTGAACCGCTATGTCCAACTGGTTGGCGGCTTGCGGTTCGATTATTTTGATCTCAATTATTTCAACGACCGAAACGGGGATGAACTTCGACGTATCGATCAGGTTGCTTCGCCCAGACTCGGCATTGTCGTAAAACCGATCGCTGCACTTTCGGTTTATGGAAGTTACACCGTTTCGTATTTACCGAGCTCTGGCGATCAATTCTCGTCTCTTACAAACGTTACCCAACAGGTCAAGCCGGAGCAGTTTCAAAACTACGAAGTAGGCTTCAAATGGGACATCAAGCCGAGTATCTCGTTTACGTCGGCTCTGTACCGTTTGGATAGAACGAATACAAGATCGATCGATCCGAACGACGCGACGCGGATCATTCAAAGCGGCAGCCAGCGAACAAATGGGTTTGAGGTCGGCATAAACGGAAACCTTACGCACAAATGGGCTTTGACCGGCGGATACGCATATCAGGACGCGTTCATATCGAGCACTACGGCTTCGGCGCTTGAAGGCAAGCAGGTCGGACAGGTGCCGCACCACAGCTTTTCGGTATGGAACAAATATCAGTTCTTGCGAAATCTGAGCGCCGGCCTGGGAATTATTAGTCGCTCTGAAATGTTCGCCGCGGTCGACAACACTGTCGTCTTGCCCGGCTACACGAGGGCAGACGCGGCCGTTTACTACTCGTTCAACGAACATTGGCGACTGCAGGCGAACGTCGAGAATCTGTTCAACGCGAATTATTACTTGAATGCGGACAGCAACACGAATATCACACCCGGCAGTCCTCGTTCATTGAGGATCGGATTGACTGCAAGGTTTTAGAAGATCCTCAAAAGCAAAAAAGGGAAGAGTCAAACCCTTCGCCTTTTCCGATTTGACTGAATTTTTTACTGGCCGCTGAAATTCGGCGCACGCTTTTCAAAGAACGCATCGACTCCTTCTTTGAAATCACTGGCTCGGCCCGACTCAAGCTGACACACCGCTTCCATCTCCAATTGGCCGTTGAGGTCGTTTGAAAACGTTGCGTTCATCATTCGCTTGATCCGGCCGATCGAAGCTGTCGGTCCGGATGCCAGTCTCTTGGCCATGATTCCGGCTTCTTCTATTAGCAGGTCCGGAGTTACGACGTGATTTATCAACCCGATCGCAAGTGCCCGGTCGGCAGTGATGGCATCGCCCGTCATGAACATTTCCGCGGCAAGCTTTTCACCGATCGCACGCGGAAGGAAAAATGTACCGCCGCAATCCGGTGTCAGTCCTATTCGCACAAACGCTTCACGGAAGGTCGCATCATCAGCCGCAAACACGATGTCGCACGCCAATGCAAAATTCACACCGGCCCCGGCACAAACGCCGTTGACCGCGGCAATGAACGGGATCGGAGCTTTTCGGATGGCACGGACCACGTTGTGCAAGGCCTTGAGCGGAGCATCCAGAAACGCTTCAACCTTGCCTTCGGCTTGACCGACATCCTGCATTTCTTTCAGATCGCCGCCCGCACAAAATGCGCGTCCCGCTCCGGTCAAGATCGCCGCGCGCGCTTTATCCTCCGCGGTTTTCTCGACCGCAGCACGAAGGTCCTTGGTCAGTTGCTGCGAAAGCGCGTTTAATGCATCGGGCCGATTGAGCGTAATTACCGCAACGCTGTCCTTAAGTTCGTAGTCAACGGTTTCAAAGCTCATATTTGGAAAGGTTAAATGTGAAAAAGTTCAAAAGGCGAAAAGTTATTTTTCAAACTTTGAATTGGAAGCGTTGCTTCAGTTTTTCACTTTTCCCTTTTGCACATCTTCACTTTTCACGCGTATCTCGCTCTCGATCGTGTTGCTTCATGGCAATCGCGGCAAAGCACGGGACGGCCGACCTTGGGCTGAAAAGATACCTGATCGTGTTTGCCGCAATGGTCGCAAATTATTTCAAATCTCCTCGGTGCATCGGTGCCGGCTGCGGCTTTTTTTGTTCGGCATTTCTGGCACCGTTGCGGCGCCATTAGATTTCTCTGATAAAAGATGTCCTGTTCCTTCTCGGTAAAAAGGAACGTCTCCTTGCATTGTACGCAGACAGTTTCAACGTCGGGCATCGATATACCTCCTGATGCTTTGTGCTTCGGTATGCAAAGAATATATCACATTAGAAAAACTGTCACGCTTGCGAGAGAGTCTCCACGTGCGATCGGACAGTTTCGCCTAAAGTCTTGAGATTATATCCGCCCTCGAGGCACGAAACTACACGGCCGCCGCAGACTTCGTCCGCCCATTGCGTCACGACGCGCGTCATTGCGGAAAAATCCGTGTCTTCGAGTTTAAGTTGACCTAATGGATCGGAAAGATGCGCGTCAAAACCGGCGGATATAAAAATAATGTCCGGCTTTATTTGCGACGCGATCTGTTCGATCGCTGCGTCGAACGCCGACGTTTGCACTACCGCGGTGGTAAAGGCCCGGGTAGGAAGGTTCAGAGTAGTTCCGAGGCCTTTACCCTGTCCCGTTTCACCGCTCGAACCGGTTCCCGGATACCACGGGTATTGATGCATCGAGAAAAAATAGACGCTTGGATCTGAATAAAAAATTCCCTGTGTTCCGTTGCCGTGGTGAACGTCCCAGTCGACGATCGCGACCCGTTCGATCTCTTGATATTTATTTTGTGCGTATCGCGCAGCGACGGCCACATTGTTGAAAATACAAAAGCCCATCGCGCGTTCGGCCGACGCATGATGGCCGGGAGGTCGAACGGCGGCGAACGCATTTTTAGCCTTACCGGTCATTACCGCATCGACCCCTGCGATAACGCCGCCGACCGCAAACAGGGATGCGTCGAACGATTGCATCGAGATCACCGTGTCCATATCCAGCCGATCGAGTCCGTCGGCAAATGCCTGCTCGACGTGCTTGAAATGGTCTTTCGTATGCGCAGCCTGTACAAAACCTTGCGCCGCCTTTTCCGGCGCGATGTGAACAAGTTCGTTCCACAGCGCTTTGTCGTTTTGAAGTGCATCGATCACAACGCGGTAGCGCTCGGGCATCTCGGGATGGCCCGGGCCGGTATTATGTTTTTCGTAGATCGGGTGATGTATAAGTGCAGTTTTCATTTTGACGACTATCAACTATGAACAATCTAGTTGTCATTGTAAAAGAAGAAAGGCCCCATACAGACCCTGGTTAGCTCTCACAACTTGGTAGATGCTATATTGCATCACAAATGTCCGGTTTGCTCAGAATAAAGGCCATTGATTCGCATACGGGAGGCGAACCAACGCGTGTCGTCATCGATGGCTTTCCCGATCTGGGAAGCGGATCGATGGCGGAACGGCTCGAAATATTTCGCCGCGATCACGATAATTTAAGGTCCGGGATCGTTCGCGAACCGCGCGGTCATGATGCGATCGTCGGAACAATTCTTTGCGCGCCGGTCGATCCAGCATCTGCGGCAGGAGTGATCTTCTTCAACAATGTCGGATATCTCGGGATGTGCGGCCACGGCACTATCGGGCTCATCAAAACACTCGAGTACTTGGGCCGCATCGAACGGGGAGCACACACAATCGAAACACCCGTCGGACGAATCTCCGCGGATCTGGAAGTCGATGGAAATGTGACGATCAAGAACGTACCAAGTTATCGCTATGCCAAGGACATATCAGTCGACGTTGAGGGAATTGGACTGGTCGTGGGCGACGTTGCCTATGGAGGAAATTGGTTTTTCCTTATCAATGCTCATTCACAAAAGGTCGAATTGAGTAATTTGGAAAAGCTTACCGATTTCACTTCTGCAGTGCGCGATGCTTTGACCAAAAACCATATTACAGGCGATGGCGGTGCTCTGATCGATCACATCGAAATATTTTCACCATCAGAAAATGCCGACAGCCGTAATTTCGTCCTGTGTCCCGGCCTCGAATACGATCGCTCACCATGCGGCACCGGAACGAGCGCGAAACTCGCGTGCCTTTACGCCGACGGCAAACTGAAAGAAGGTGAGATCTGGCGGCAGGAAAGCATCGTCGGCTCTGTTTTCGAGGGCTGGGTCAACGTCAAGAATGGAATGATCGTCCCTAGTATACGCGGCACGGCACATATTACTGCCGAACTCGATTTGATTCTAGACGAGCGCGATCCGTTCCGGTTCGGGATCAACAAATGAAAACGTTTGACGTCGCAATCATGGGTGCCGGGATCGTCGGGGCTGCATGTGCCGCCGCCTTGACACGTGAAGGCTTGAGCGTTGTCGTAATAGACGCGAACGGCATTGCGTCAGGCACCACTGCAGCCGGGATGGGGCATATAGTCGTGATGGATGATACTAAGGCCCAATTTGCATTAACGAAATACTCACAAGATCTCTGGAAGCAGCTTGCCCAAGAAATGCCCAAGGATTGTGAGTACGATAATTGCGGAACGATCTGGGTCGCTGCAAATGACGAAGAAATGACCGAAGTACGCCGCAAACATGAGCTTTATTCGGCTAACAGCATTCCTTCGGAAATTCTTGGGGAAAATGGATTAAGAGACGCGGAACCGAATCTTCGCGAAGGACTCGCAGGCGGATTGCTCGTTCCTGGCGACACTGTTGTCTATCAGCTAACGGCGACCAAGTTCCTTATCGAAAAAGCGGTAGCAAAAGGCGCTGAATTGCGACTTGCCGACCGTGTAGTGACGATCACCGACGACGGAGTGATGCTAAAAAACGGCGAATCGATTTCAGCGTCGATCGTCGTAAACGCCGCAGGTGCGAATGCGGCAGAACTAATGCCGCAGCTCAATATCAAAAAGCGAAAAGGCCATCTTGTGATCACCGAACGCTACGAAGGTTTCGTTTCGCATCAATTGGTCGAGCTAGGCTACCTCAGATCGGCGCATGGCAACGATGCCGATTCGGTCGCGTTTAACGTGCAGCCGCGAAGTACAGGTCAAATGTTGCTTGGTTCATCGCGGCAATTCGACGCAGAAACCGGTGAGGTCGATCGCGAAATACTTGGCCGAATGACGGCCCGCGCTTTCGCATTCATGCCTCGGCTGCCCGAGCTTTCTGCCGTGCGCGTTTGGACCGGCTTTCGGTCTGCGACTCCTGACAATTTGCCCTTCATCGGTAAGATCCTGGGATTTGAAAACGTTTACGCCGCCGCCGGCCATGAAGGCCTTGGCATTACTACTTCTCTTGGCACAGCCGAACTCATCACTGACGCTCTCTTGGGCCGCAAATCGCAAATTTCGCCCGAACCATATCTTCCCTCTCGAACGTTCATAGAACATTGATCACAATAACGATCGACAAGAAAAGCGTTTTAGTCGAAGATGGCACCACGGTCGCCGCAGCGATCCTTAATTCCGGGAATGCATCGTTTCGAAGTTCCGTGCATCGGGAAGCTCGCGGCCCGCTGTGCGGGATGGGCACATGTTTTGAATGCCGCGTTACGATCGACGGAGAGAAACACCAACGAAGCTGCAACGTTATCGCCAGCGACGGTATGGAGGTCGTGACCGGTGAATAGGATCTCGACCGACATTCTTATCGTCGGCGGCGGAGCCGCGGGATTATCGGCCGCCGTCGAAGCATCCGCGAAAGCAAAGGTAACGAACGTAGATGACAATCCGAATCTGGGCGGCCAGATCTGGCGTGCTGAGTTGGGCAAAGTTAAATCGTCTGAAGCCAAACACTTGATCGAACAGATCGATGTCGGCAAGGTTCAGATCATCAATAACGCTCAAGTTTTTGGATCGAATGGTGTTGATAAGCTTCTTGCTGAAACGACAGACGGAAACCTCGAACTTCGATTTGAAAAACTGATCATCGCAACCGGCGCTCGAGAACGATTCCTTCCATTTCCAGGCTGGACCTTGCCGAACGTCTTAGGTGGGGGCGGCCTTCAGGCATTGGTAAAAGGCGGGCTCAATATCGACGGCAAAAGAGTTGTCGTTGCCGGGACCGGGCCGTTGCTTCTCGCCGTTGCCGACTATCTCAACGCCAAAGGGGCAGAGGTTTTGCTTATCGCTGAACAAACTTCGGCAGCGAAGCTCCGGCGTTTTGCCCGTGGCTTGTGGAGGCAGCCGGCGAAGATGATCGAAGCCGCGGCTTTGCGAGCAAGGCTAGTCGGCATTCCGTACAAAACCGACTGCTGGGTGACCTCGGCAGATGTCAGTAGCTCATCCCGGGTCCTACGCAGTGTAAGTGTCTTTCGCAACGGAATTACTCGGACCGTCGAGTGCGATTATTTAGCATGCGGGTTCCATTTGGTACCGAACATTGAACTCGCTTCCCTGCTTGGAGCAAGGATCGAAAACGGCTTTGTGGCCGTAGATGAATTTCAGCACACATCGTTAGAGAACGTGTATTGCGCGGGAGAGCCGACGGGGATCGCCGGGGTCGAGTCTTCGCTCATCGAGGGAAAGATCGCGGGCTTGGCAGGCTCTGGCCAACCCGACTCGGCAAGGTCGCACTTTGCCGCACGCGACAAAGTACGGCGATTTGGTGAAGCCTTAAATAAGGCGTTCGGGTTACGCTCGGAGCTTAAAACTCTCGCCGAGGCGGACACGATCGTGTGCCGGTGCGAGGACGTAAAGTACAAACAGCTAAGCGAGTATGGAAATAGCCGGGAGGCCAAACTACAGGCGCGTTGTGGAATGGGCTCGTGTCAGGGCCGTGTTTGCGGACCTGCGACGGAATTTATTTTCGGTTGGAAACCCGGCTCCGTGCGTCCGCCGATTTTTCCTGTAAAATTAAAGAACTTATGACAATGAATTGGTCCGGCGTGATGCCCGCGATCACGACCTGCTTTGACGAGAATCTTAATATCGATCACGAATTCACCGCGAAGCATGTTTCGTGGCTCGTCGACAACGGCTGTACCGGCATAGTGACGAACGGCAGTTTGGGCGAAGGCGGCACGCTCACGCTAGACGAAAAGATCGCGCTTTGGAAGACGGTTTGCGACTCGGTCGGCGACCGCGTTCCGGTTATTGCCGCGATCGCCTCGATCACAACCGCGGATGCTATCGCGCAAGCGCAAGCGGCCGAACGAGCCGGCTGCGGAGCACTGATGGTCTTGCCGCCGTATGTTTACCCTGCCGACGCCCGCGAATTGAAACGGCACATCGTGGCTATCTGCAAAGCGACCGAGCTTTCCTGCATGCTGTACAACAACCCGGTTGCATACGGCGCGGATTTTCTGCCTGAACAGATCGCGGATTTCGCTGTGGAAATTCCAAATCTAGACGCGGTTAAGGAATCGAGCACCGACGTTCGACGCATAACAGCGATCAAAGCGCTCGTTGGCAAACGATTGCGAATTTTCGTTGGCGTCGATGATTGCATTGTCGAAGGCGTCGCTGCCGGCGCGGTCGGCTGGATCGCTGGTTTGGTAAACGCGTTTCCGAAGGAATCCGTCGATCTTTTCAACTATTCTAACGACGGTGAAATCGCAAAGGCGCGCGAACTCTACGAATGGTTTTTGCCGCTGTTGCGGCTCGACACGGTGCCGAAATTCGTTCAGCTGATCAAGCTCGTCCAGGAAAAAGTCGGCATGGGAAACGCCCGCGTGCGTCAGCCTCGCCTTGAGTTAGTGGGTTCTGAGCTTGAAGTGACGCTAAATCTTATTGATCAAGCACTCGCGACGAGCCCAAACCTTGCCGGTGCGGAAGCTCGAGCATAGACAGATCGCAGAAGCCTGGCTGTGGAAGGACGGTTCACAGGTATTGGATTTGATTCGAAGATGGCTACTACGCTTACTGGCACATCGATAATCGGCTCGTCTCGCGGAAGTAAAACCGCAGAGACTTTCCGTGGATTCGATCCCACGACTGGAAACGAGATCGAACCTGCGTTTCACTCGGCAGCATTTGAAGAGGTGGACGCCGCAGCTTCGCTTGCCGAGGAAGCACGTCTGGAATACGGAAACCTCGTATGCAAAGAACGTGCGAAATTCTTGAGAGCGATCGCCGACAATGTCGAAGCTCTCGGCGATGCTTTGATCGAACGTGCGTCGCTCGAAACGTCGCTGCCGAATGCTCGCTTCGTCGGCGAACGCGCACGAACTTGCGGCCAACTGCGGATCTTCGCCGATCTCCTTGACGAAGGTTCATGGGTCGACGCCCGCATCGATCACGCGATCCCGGACCGCGAGCCAATTCCAAAGCCCGACGTGCGCTCCATGCTTCGGCCGATCGGCCCTGCTGCGGTTTTTTGCGCAAGCAACTTCCCGCTCGCTTATTCCGTTGCCGGCGGCGACACAGCTTCTGCTTTGGCTGCCGGCTGCCCCGTGATCGTCAACGCTCACACCGCGCATCCGGGCACAGCAGAGCTTGTCGGGCTCGCTGTTTCGAAAGCGGTCAAGGAATGCGAAATGCCGGAGGGCATTTTCAGCTTGCTCTTTTCGAGCGGATACGAGATCGGACAGGCGTTGGTACGTCATCCTGCGATCAAAGCCGTCGGATTTACAGGCTCGCGAAAGGGCGGTCGAGCGCTTATGGACATCGCAGCGGCCAGGCCCGAACCGATACCGGTTTATGCAGAAATGAGTTCAGTAAATCCGACATTTATTCTGCCAAACGCGATGAAAGAACGAGGCGATGCCATTGTCGCAGGACTTCACGCCTCGGTAACGGGCGGCGTCGGTCAATTTTGCACAAAGCCCGGACTCGTGTTTGTGCCTGGCGAGTCCGACACGTTTATTTCAAATTTCAGATCTCAAATTGCGGCGACGAATCCGGCGCCCTTGCTGACAGGCGGCATTCAAAAAACGTACAACACCGCAAACAGTCACCGAGCCGGTGAAGTTACAAATACGATAGCAAACGAGGAAACGAACCTCCATGGCTTTTCCGTAAACCCGTCAGTTTTTGAAACGACAGCGATCGAGTTTCTCAACACGCCCGACCTCAACGAAGAGATATTCGGCCCAACTACGTTACTGATTCGCTCAAATCATCACGAAGAATTGTTGAAGATCGCCCTTTCGCTCGAGGGTCAGCTTACGGCATCGGTTCACGGCACTGAGGACGATCTTCGAGAATACGCTGACCTTATCAAGATCCTGGAAACAAAGGTCGGAAGGTTGATCCTTAACGGGTTTTCGACAGGCGTTGAAGTATGCCCGTCGATGGTCCATGGCGGGCCGTATCCGGCGACGTCAGATGGCCGTTCGACAGCTGTCGGGACGCGCGCGATCAGGCGGTTTTCGCGATTTGTTTGTTATCAGAATTTCCCGCAGAACGCATTGCCCGAAGAATTAAGAGACGATAACGCGCTGAATATCTGGAGAATTGTCGACGGCGAATTTAAGCGTTAACTATTCAGACTCGAACCCCGAGGCCTTCAAAACAAAATCCGGCACTTTCGGTTCGTCAGGAACGATATATCCCTTTCCGCGTTCTAACGCCCAGCGATGCAGCCACGAGATCCCGGCCGGTCCGATGTATGTATCCGGAAGCCGATACGCTTCGTCCTTCAATGCTTCTTCAAGCGAAACGATCTTGTACCCGCGTTTTCGAAACATCAACGCAAGATCGTCGAGATAATCAGAATTAATAAAATTGGCGTGGATCAACAGCGTTTCGGCTATTTCCCTACCGAATAACTTCACCGATTGCCGCTCCCAATAATCTAGCTTCGCTTCCATGTACGGAACGTACGCGTCACCGACCTTCTGCATCAGCAACTTGTCACTCTTATCGAACGCATTGTCGTACGCCCTCGAAAAAATGTAGTCGGCATTGTCAAAGCTGATCGGCGCGATCGTGTAGCCGTTAGCCGCAAGGAATTTATCGAAGTTTGCTTTTACTTCCATCGTCCGGCCCGTTTGCAAAAACGGATGGCGGAAATATCGAATGTCCTTTCCCTTGTTCGCGAGCAGTTCCTTTGTGATCGTCTGCCCTTTGAGCATGTCGGCTTGATAATCGGCAAGAGCGATCTGGTTCAGGCTACGGTGGGAGAAAGTATGATTTCCAAGTTCCAATCCGTCGTCGATCCACATTCGCAGCAGATCGATCTTTTTTTCATCACGTTTGTCTCCGTCGTAAAGCATGTTCTCATTTACAAACCCGATCGCGGGGATCTTTGCCCTCTTTATGTGACCAAGTAGTTTCCTCGTTATCTCTTGCCGGTTACTCAGATCGCGTCGCGTCGAAACGACCGGCAAGTCATCGATCGTCACCGCTATCTTCCTCGTTGAAGTTTGACCAAGAACGGAAACCGAGACGAGTAGAAATGCTATTAGAACCTTGAATTTCATAGCTCGAAACTATTTCGCAAACACCTGCGAGAAATCATTAAATCCTTTGAATTCCAACGCGTTTCCGCTCGGGTCCAGAAAGAACATTGTCGCCTGTTCACCGACCTCACCTGCAAATCGGATCTTCGGCTCGATCACAAATTCCACGCCCTTCGCTTTTAATTTATCTGCCAATTCCTTCCACGCATCCATTTCCAAAACGATCCCAAAATGCGGTACGGGAACATTGTCTGCATCGACATGATTCTCGGCTTTCACGCCGGCGTTGTCCGCCA
This sequence comes from Acidobacteriota bacterium, assembly GCA_003223975.1. GTDB lineage: Bacteria > Acidobacteriota > Blastocatellia > Pyrinomonadales > Pyrinomonadaceae > OLB17. The sequence continues at coordinate 448 of QHXS01000056.1, read as the reverse complement.
AATGCGTGACGATCTGATGCCCGTAAAGATTAAAATCGATCCAACGCTCAGAACTTCGACCCTGTTCACATTCGAGTACGCTGCCGTAAAACTCACGCGCTGCGTCAAGATCGTTAACGGGAAACGCGAGGTGAAAAATATTTTTCATATGCAGAAGATAGTATCGGTCTTTCGCCTCGTCGCAAGCAACGCTCACTCGATTCCGTAATTAAGTTCGATTCTCAATAAACCCTTCGCTTTTCTAAATCTCACGCATGCCAAAAACACCCCGGCAAGTATAGCCGCAGGTACAAACAGCTCGACGAAATACCGCGGCTCGGGATTTTCGATCGTTCCAAAGAACATGATTCGCGGAACGCTTATCGCCAACGCGAGGAAAACCCACGTCCATGATCGAGCCTTCCGCATCAACATAAGCACCAACGCACCGCCAAGCGCGAGTATTGTG
>QHXS01000144.1 GCA_003223975.1 Acidobacteriota bacterium | reverse complement strand
AACCACTATTCAAATTCTGAATGAATCCATCGGCATGTACTTCGCCCGCAGCCCAACGGATTCTTTCATCTCCGATCTCGTTGTTGCCGAGGCGAATGTTGTCTTCGATCGTGCCGCTGAAAAGAAAAACGTCTTGCAGCACCACTGCGAAATTCGAACGCAGGTCGTGCAGGTCCCATTCGCGAACGTCGATGCCATCAAGGAATATCTTCCCCTGCTGAACATCATAGAAACGCATCAGCAAATTGGTGATCGTCGTTTTGCCTGAGCCTGTGTGGCCGACGAGCGCGACGCTTTCCCCGACGTTCACCTTGAACGAAACGTCTTTCAGGACCCAATCGTTCTCTTTGTAAGCGAACCAGACGTTTTGAAATTCGATCTCGCCGCGTGCCCGCCCCGTTTTCTTCGGTTCCGTTGAACTCGTTATCTCGATGTCCAGGTCGAGCAGCATAAATATACGGTGCGAGGCAACGACCGCGGCCTGCAGTACATTGAATTTGTCCGAAAGGTCGCGGATCGGCTGAAAAAGCTGCAGCGAATATTGAATGAACGACGCCAAAATACCGACCGTCAATCCTGCCCCGACTGCCGAAAAACCGCCCAGCGTTTCAAAGCCAAACGCAAATATCACCACGGCAATGCCGAACGCTCCGATGAGATCGACCAGCGGATAAAACACCGCGTAATAAAATATCGTCTCGATGTTTGCGTTGCGGTAATCGTCGTTTATCGCGCGAAAACGCGCCCGTGCTTTGCCTTCGGCGTTCATCAATTGAACGGTCTGCGCTCCCGAAAGATATTCCTGCAGAAAAGCGTTCAGCCGCGCGTTCCGCGTCCGCACTTTATCAAAACCTTCACGCGCGTGCTTTCGAAACCAGTTCGTTGCTGCGAAAAGTATCGGCACCGTGACAAGCGAAACGACCGCGAGCTTCCAGTCGAGCGCGAACATCCAAGCGATGATCGCAAAGATGATCACCAAGTCGCCGAGCACGTCGATCACGCCCGAGGTGAAAAGCTCGTTTAACGCTTCGACGTCTGACGTCAGACGCGTAATGATCCGCCCGACCGGATAACGATCGTAGTATGCGACCTCCTGCCTCTGCAGTTTGCTAAATATCTGGCTGCGGATGTCGAGCATCACGCGCTGCCCGACGATATTCACTAAGATCTCCTGCAAATACGAAAACACGAATCGAAGAAGGAAGACGGTGAAGAATGCGAAGGCGAAAAGCCATATGCCGTCGGTCTTTTTCGGCGTGATGAAATCGTCAACCGCGACCTTTGTAAAGTATGGCTGTGTGCTTATAAGTACATTGGTTACAAGGGTTAAGAGAAGTGCGGCAGCGGCGACGTGCCAATATGGCTTTAGATATCGAAGCAATCGGCCGGCGATGCGAAAGTCGCGCGTTTTGCCGATGGCTTCTTCTTCGTGAAATTTTGAGGCTTCGTCCGACACTGTTGAAACTAAATTCTAAGAATTGCCGGACGCGATAGCAAAAGAGTGATGGTCAATCGATCTGTACTTCCTTGAGATGATCGATCGCGTGGCTGGATTCGTGATGCATTATTTCTTCGACGGTCATCGTGTGCGTGTCGCAACCCGGCTTGTCGAACAGCGTCACCTTTCGTTTCAAGACTTTGGGATTTACCCGAACCAGATTCGCAATGTGCTCATTCATGCATTCGAGCATCTGGATGGCGGGCTTTATCGGTGCTTTCGCATAACCCATTCGCTTGATCCAAACGAGATTTGGGTACAACCACGACCAATCGTAGGTCGCGCCGTCCTTGCCGATCGCGGCAATGATCATGCTTGCGGCAATGATGTTCGACTCGACGACATGATGAACCGTCTCGTGTATCGACATCATTTTCTTTTCTTTTCGGGCCGCAAGCTCTTCGCGGGAAAGCCCACGCACCGTCCTCTCAACCTGCCGCGGTATTCGACGCCAAGATCGCAGTAATTCTTCGAGACCTGCTTTCTGCTCCATGCGGAAGATTTTATCACTAACAAGATCGAGCGAAGCCTGGCCGTAAGCGAGCGCGTTAACAAGGAGTGACAAGTGACGAGAGAGGAAAGAGGAAACAGTGACGGGTGAAGAGCAACTAGGCAAACTTCGATTTTCAAGATCGCATTTTCTAGTAACTCGTCACTCGTCACCGAAGCATTGACCAGATAGATACTAGGAAACAGGACGACCATTCCACCGTCGCGCGAGACCTGGAACATTTATCGAGACGGCGGCAGAGCCACCGCGAAGCAATCTCCGCCCATTTTTGTAACTGGTCAAATCGGTTTTATTTTCCGTCGCGAGCAACTTATCCAGCCGTTGTTGGTTCAAACAGTTGCCCTCTTACTGACCCGGTTTTTCCAGGTGTCCGGATGAAATTTGCAGCGTCTTTAATCATATTTATGTTTCTTGCGGCGGCAGCCCACGGACAAGAAGCCGAAAGTCCTTCACCGCCGCCACAGCCTATTATTTCGGCGATTTTCCTTGCAAAAGCCGATGCAAACGGCCGCGCGGGCGAGGCTGCAGAGACTTTTCTGGTCACCGACGTCCCGATCTTTTGTGTCGTAAAACTATACACTCCGGGAGTCGCCTCGGTGAAGATGGACTTCGTTGCAGAGAAGGTGCCCGGTGTTAAACCAGAAACGAAAGTGGTTTCGACTAGCTATACGACGAAGGAAAATGAGGACCGCGTGAATTTTTCGGGCAGGCCGGATGGGCAATGGGTTGCAGGAGAATATCGCGTCGATATTTTTATCGGCGACAAAAAAGTGCGAAATATCGAGTTTGTGATCAAACCTTCGACGGCAGAAGCCGCAAAACCTTCGATCGGGAAGCCGACGCGTAAACCGCCAAAACGTTCGACATCTGCGGATCACGTGGCGAAAACAGGCTACGCCGGAGCGTTCCGGTGATCTGCTAACAATTCCTTTATCTTTCCGATCTCGCCTTCCGCCGCGCTTTTTCCAAGCTCGTACAATTCCTTTGCCATGCTCATCTGATCGGGCCTGATGTGCGCGATCTCCGGCGCGATCACAACGTCCGCAGCGTAGTGCTGATTTCGCGATGCGTTCCTGAGAAGCATCATCGCTGATTGGAAGATCGTGCCGACCAGCGTCCGCGGTTTTCCCCAATACGAAGCGCCGCACGCCATCAGGTCGACCGCGATAACAATATCCGGCTCGAACGCTTTGATCGCGTTTATCGGCACCGGCGATACGACCCCGCCGTCGATATACATTCGGCCGTCGCCGTTCTCTACGGGCAGGAAAACGCCGGGAATCGCGCAGCTCGCGCGAATCGCCGACACAAGGTCGCCGCTCGTACTGAATATCACCTCGTCACCCGTTTCGATGTCGCACGCCGTAGCGGCAAATGGAATTTTCAGCTCTTCAAAGGTTTTCGCCAGAAAATATTTGTCGGCGAACGCCTGCATCTTGGCGTTTGAAAGCAATCCGCGCGGCGAATATGCGATAGCCGCGACGTTCAGCCAATTAAAACCCGAGCCCGCCGTGAGTATCTCGTCCGCCGACATTCCCGAAGCGAACGCGCCGCCGACGAACGCTCCTGCGGAAGTGCCGGCGATGTAATCGATAGGAATCTCGTGCTCGGCGAGCGCCTTCAGAACGCCCACGTGAGCAAAGCCGCGCGCGCCGCCGCCCGAAAGTGCAAGGCCGATGGTTTTTCTTGGCATAGACTGGAGCGCAGGCGTCTCGCCCCTGCGCGAGACACCAAATTGATTTTAGCCGCGCGTTGTGGAAAACTTAAATCCCTAAATGACCCCGCAGCCAACGCTCTCATCCACGGAAACAGGTTCGAACACAAACTCGTCGCAGACGATCTGCCCGGTTTGCTCACGCGACGCTCACGGCAAATTTGTGCCGCTCGCTAGCCTGGACGAGGAGGTCGGCGCGCTCATCGCAGCAAACGCACCCGCAGCCGCGCATCTTGAAGCGGTCTGTGCACGGTGCGCGGGCCTTTTCGAACAAGCCAAAGACCAGATCCAAAAAGACGCCGCCGTACAGAAAGACGGCTCGCATGTTCTTTCCACTCCGCTGCGGCTCGATGCAGATCCGCGATTTACCGGCCGCGGCGTCACGATCGCCTTTCTCGATTCCGGTTTCTACCCGCATGTCGATCTCACGACGCCGAACAACCGTATTCTTGCGTATCGAAATCTAACGGATAAAGACGGCGGCCTCGAATCGCTCTTTCAGCCCGACGTCGCGAGTTGGCACGGAATGATGACGTCGGTGGTCGCGACGGGCAACGGTTCCCTTTCGAACGGGTTTTATCGCGGTATCGCGCCCGAGGCCGAGGTCGTTCTGGTAAAGCTCGCGCGTACGGGACGAATCACGGATGAAAATATCCTGGAAGGCCTCGTGTGGATCCTCGAGAATCGAAAACAGTACAACATTCGAATAGTAAACATTTCAGCCGGCGGCGATGAACAGCGAAGCTATCTCGACGATCCGCTCTCGCAGATGGTCGAGGCTTGTTCCGCGGCCGGCATTCTTGTTGTCTGCGCCGTGGGTAATTCCGGACATCTGCCAAGTCATCCCGTCGTGCCGCCCGCAAGCGCTCCGTCGTGCATTTCGGTGGGCGGCCTCGATGATAACAATTCGATGAACCGGTCGCGTCGCGGAATGTATCGCTCGTCATACGGCCCGACCGTCGACGGCCTGCAAAAACCCGAGGTCATCGCGCCGTCGATCTGGGTTCCCGCACCGATCTTACCGAACACGCCGACCGCGCAGCAAGCCGCGTTGCTCGACGAACTCGACAAAGCAAAAGACGACGAGCTTCATTCGATCATTCGCTCAAATCCGGGCGTTGACGCCGATCTTGACGCGGCGCTCGACCGCGCGGTACACAGCATTCGCCAATTAATTTTGTTGAAGATCCGGCGCGAGAACGTGATAACGAAACATTACAAATACGTCGACGGCACTTCGTTTTCTGCACCGATCGTTTCGTCCGTCGCGGCGCAGATCCTGGAAGCAAATTCGTCGCTCACGCCTTCGCAGGTCAAGCGAATTCTGATCGACACCGCCGAACGCCTTCCCGGCTACGACATCGACCGGCAGGGTTGGGGTGTCATCGATCCCCGCCGCGCGGTCGAGCTTGCCGAAGCTTTACTGTAAAAATTAGATCTCGTGGCGGTTGGTGAGTGCCTTGTCCATCGTGACTTCGTCGACGTATTCAAGGTCGGAGCCGACCGGCATTCCCATCGCGATGCGAGTCGTGCGGACACCGAGCGGTTTCAATAGCCGCGCGATGTAGTTTGCGGTTGCTTCGCCTTCGGTCGTCGGGTTTGTGGCGATGATCACTTCCTGCACCTCGACGCCTTCGTTGTTATCCGGCAAAAGACGCGGCAGCAAATTTGGCAGCATCAGCTCGTCCGGCCCGACGCCGCGGATCGGCGAGAGCGAGCCGTGCAGGATGTGGTAAAGCCCTCGATACGAACGTGTTTTTTCGACCGCGACCAGATTGTAAGGCTCCTCAACGATACAGATCATCGAGCGGTCGCGTTTCGGATTGGTGCAATAAAGACAAGGGTTTACGTCTGTTAGATTGTTGCAGATATCGCAAAAGACGATCTTTTCCTTAACTTCGCGTAGCGCCTCGACGAAATTATCCATCTCCGCCTTTGGACGCCGGAGCACATAAAACGCCAGCCGCTGAGCCGACTTGCTGCCGATGCCCGGCAGGCGTTTGAATTCGTCGATCAGCCGCGCGACTGGTTCTGAATAGTCCAACATGGGCGTCAATATTAGAACAGGATGGACAGGATAAACAGTATTCAAGCTATCCTGATCATGCTGTCTATCCTGTTTGAAACTCTTTCCAACCTACATGAAGCCAGGAGGAAGCATTCCGCAGAGTTTTCCTTTGAGCGATTCTTCGACCTTGCGGTGAGCTTCGCCCAGAGCCGCTACGGTGAGGTCCTGGATCATATCGACATCGCCTTCTTTGACCGTGTCGGGCGAGATCTTTAGCTCGACGACCTGAAAATCGCCGCGCATTTTCACCGTCACGGCACCGCCGCCGGCCGAGGCCTCGACGACCGTTTCCTTCATCTCGCGGGCCATGGTCTCCTGCATTTCCTGCGCCTGCCGCATCATCGAATTTAAGTCCATACCGCCTGGAAATTTCATAATTCATTACCTCTCGAACGCGTTGTTCGCTGTTTGTTTCATCGTATCTTTACCAAAATTCAATTGCAAACGAATGTCCGAGCGGTGTGGTTAGCCACACTCGTCCGACGGGCACTGTATCGTTATCGCCCGGCAAAATACGCTGTTATTCTCGTCTTCGTCCTGAGGGAGACACTAATCAAATGAGCGACGAAAAACATTTCACTTTTTATAACACCGGCACTGCCTTGGCTATCGGCTTGATAGTCTCGTCTTTGATATTCAGCTGGGCATACAAAGATTCAAAAAAGGGTGACGAATCGATCACCGTAACAGGCTCCGCTAAAAAGCGGATCAAGTCCGACCTTGTGGTCTGGAGCGCGGGCGTTTCGACGCAATCGGCGCAGATCGCCGATGCGTACAAACAGCTATCGGATTCCATTCCGCGGATCAAGAAATATCTCGTGGACAAGGGAATTCCGGAGTCGCAGCTGACGGTTTCGGCGATCACGACCACGACGCTGAAGAAAAACGACGATCAGGGTCAGCCGACATCTGAGACGATCGGTTATTCGTTGAGCCAATCTGTCAGCGTTACCTCGAACGACGTCGATAAGATCGCGCAGGTTTCACGTGAGGCGACGGAGCTTATCAACCAGGGCATTTTGCTCGAATCGAGCGCGCCGCAATTCTATTACACGAAGCTCGGCGACCTGAAGATCGAGATGCTCGGCGAAGCCGCGAAAGACGCAAAGACCCGTGCCGATAAGATAGCCGAAAGCACGAATAGCAGTATTGGCTCCATTCGTTCCGCAAAAATGGGCGTCATGCAGATCACGGCACCCGAATCGACCGAGGTTTCAGATTACGGAGTCAACGATACGGCGTCGATCGAAAAAGACGTGACGGCGGTGGTGAACGTGAGTTTCGCCGTGAATTAAAGTTTAGAGGTCCAGCTCAGAGCAACTCAACGTAGGTTCGGAACAAGTTGAGCCTGAGCTGGGACTCCAAACGAATTCGGCCGGCATTTTTCTTTTCGTTTCTTATCGAACTGTGTTACTTTTCGCGACATGGAAAAGAAGCTCTGTAAGAACTGTGGTATCACGGCCGAGCCTGTCGCTCGCGGCTCGATGACGGTCGTGTATGTCTTGGTGGCGCTCTGCGTATTTTCGTTTACGGTCAGCTTCTACTTTAATAGCTGGCTTTGGATCTTATTAGACGTGTTGGCGTTCGTTTTCTTCGTTGCGGCAGTCGCGTACCTGCTTTGGAGTGTGGCCGTTGCCGTATGCCGACGATGTGGAAACAGTTCACTGGTTCCGCCCGATCCTCCCATCGTCAGATCATAAATTGACGGTAATTCGGGACCGTTTAATTCACTCTCATTCTAGTGTTTCATTTTCGAGGGGCGAAGCCGTACGAATAGCTGCCAGCCTGCATGGGCGGCGCCGCCATAATATGGAACAAGATCCGAAGGGTTCGAGTTGAAGGTCGCCATCGCGCCGACGCCGAAATCGAGTCCTTTGTCTTTCACCAGGTCACGTACATAGCCGATCGAATACGCACCGACGAGAAAGACGCGACCATGGTCTTTTTCATCCAGCACAAGCTCGTGGCCGTCCTTTTGCACCCACTCGACGCGTCCGAAAATAGCGTTTTTGCCGAACGAATAATCGCTCTCGAAAAGATAGGAATTGGTAAATTCGCCTTCCTTATTGTTCTGTCCCCAGATGAACGCGCTCGCCCAGTTTCGTGTCTCGCTAAAGGCTTTGTTGTAAATTATTGATGCCGTCGTGCGGCGGATGTGATCGAGTTCGGGTTCGGCCCGCTCAGGGTGTTTCAGATAGCCGTGTGATATCTGAAACGAGAGGTCTTTTGTCGGGTTAAATGAAAATCGCGTGCTCCACGAGTTCAAGCGCAGCGTGTCAAAGCCCCAGCGGTTCTCGTCCGGTTCGGTGCCGTTGAACGCGCTCGCTTCGACCTTGAATTTCCCGAAGCTATAACCGCCCGTGGCGACGCCCCACGAAATATGCGATGCGTCCTGCCAGTGGTGGCCGATCGGCGCGTCAGGGTTGTTCGCCGCTGAAGGTCGATGCATGAACATCGGCGGCCCTAAAGCCGGTTCGCCGACGATGCCGCCGTAAAAGAAGAACGACCGCTTTTCGCTCACTTTGTGCGAAAACGTCCCTGCAAGCTCGGAAATAAAATCGTGCGGGTGCTGCCGGTCATGGATCGGCTCGCCATCGAAAAGCTCACCTGATTGATATAGCAGCGGGTAGCCGTAGCCTTGCTGCGTCAAAGGGTCGAGCGAAGCCATTACGCGAAACCCGAACTGTGATCTTTCGCCGACAGGCTTTGAATACATCGCCATGAACATATTGGGCGCGTCAAAGCGGTTTCTGTCGCCCTTCCCCGCAACCGAAACATCGCGCGTCGAACCGATCTGTGTATA
>QHXS01000143.1 GCA_003223975.1 Acidobacteriota bacterium | reverse complement strand
TCAACTTCGGGGCTAAAATGCTTCGCGAGGGAATCAAAGGGATTTCTCTGTGATCTCGGTGTTCTCTGTGGCGGAATTCTGATTTGTAATGAAGACCTTCTTGGAACTGCTAAAGGAAAAGATCATCGTTTTCGATGGGGCGATGGGCAGTAATCTGCAGGCGCTCGATCTGTCGATCGACGATTGGGGCGGGCCTCAGTTTGAGAATTGCTCCGAGAATCTGCTTTACACGCGGCCGGACGCGATCGAGACGGTGCATCGCGGATTTCTGGATGTCGGCTGCGACGTTATCGAAACGAATAGCTTCGGCGGAAGCGAGGTAGTGCTGACCGAGTTTGGGATCGCTGAGAAAACCTACGACGTAAATAAAAAGGCCGCTGAGTTGGCAAAACGCCTCGCGATCGATTACTCAACACCGGACAAACCGCGATTTGTGGCCGGTTCCATCGGGCCCGGAACAAAGCTGCCGACGCTCGGACACATAACTTATCCGGCGCTGAAAGACGCATATCGCGAACAGGTCCGCGGGCTCATCGATGGCGGAAGCGACATGTTGATCGTCGAAACATGTCAGGATCTGCTGCAGACCAAAGCTGCTCTCGCGGCGATATTCGAGCATTTTGAAAAGAACAAAATGCGGATTCCCGTGATCGCTCAGGTAACGATCGAGGTCTTTGGCACGATGCTGAACGGCACCGAGATCGGCGCGGCGTTGACCGCGCTAGAACCATTCCCGATCGACGTGATCGGGATGAATTGCGGAACCGGACCAAAGCACATGACCGACAGTTTTCGTTATCTCTGCGAGAACTCGCCGCTGCCGGTTTCGGTTTTGCCGAATGCAGGACTTCCTGAGGTTCGCGACGGCCAGCAATATTACGACGAAACGCCTGAAAGTTTTGCCGCGCAGGTCGAGCATTTCGCGAAGGGTTTCGGTGCAAATATTGTCGGCGGCTGCTGCGGTACTTCGCCCGAACATCTTAAACAAGTTATCGAACGCGTTAGCGGGCTTTCGCCGAAAGATCGAAGTGCAAAGCTTGCGCCATCGGCTTCATCTATCTATTTTCAACAGCCGTATACGCAAGACGCTTCGTTCTTGATCGTCGGTGAGCGGGTTAATGCATCCGGCTCAAAGAAGATGCGCGATCTGCTCGACGCCGAAGATTGGGATGGGCTGGTCAACCTCGCCAAATCGCAGGAGAAGGAAGGCGCTCATATTTTGGACGTGAACGTCGATTTCGTCGGCCGCGACGGCGTTGCCGACATGCACACGCTGGCTTCGCGTTTGGCGACGAGCGTCAAGATCCCGCTGATGTTCGACTCCACAGAGTGGGAAAAAATGGAAGCAGGCCTCGAGCACGCCGGCGGAAAATGCATTCTCAATTCGACAAATTACGAGGACGGCGAGCCGCGTTTTCTAAAAGTTCTGAGCCTAGCGAAGGAGTACGGAGCGAGCGTCGTGATCGGTTTGATCGACGAAACCGGAATGGCGCGCACGGCCGAAGACAAGCTAAGGATCGCGCGCCGGGCTTACAAACAGGTGCTTGAAAACGAAATTCCGGCACACGATATTTTCTTTGACCCGCTCGCGCTGCCCATCTCGACCGGCATCGAAGAAGACCGCAAGAACGCCGACGAAACGATCAAGGCGATCCGAGAGATTCGAAGCGAAATGCCCGAGGCGAATATTATTCTCGGCGTTTCGAACGTGTCTTTCGGCTTGAATCCCGCGGCCCGCGTCGTGTTGAATTCGGTGTTCCTGCACGACTGCGTTGAGGCGGGAATGAATTCGGCGATCGTCAACGCATCGAAGATCTTGCCGCTAATTCGCTTCAATGAACATGAGATCGATACCGCGCGTGACCTGATCTACGACCGTCGCAAATTTGACGGCGATGTGTGCACGTACGACCCGCTCGGCGAATTTTCGATGATGTTCGAAGGGAAGTCGGCGCAGTCGATAAAGCCCGACATCTCAAATCTGCCGATCGAGGAAAAACTAAAACATCACATTATCGATGGTGAAAAGATCGGCCTCGAAGATTCCCTCAAACAAGCGCTCGAAAAATATCCGCCGCTTGAGATCATCAACGAGCTTTTGCTGGACGGCATGAAAACCGTCGGCGACCTTTTCGGCTCGGGCCAGATGCAGTTGCCGTTCGTTTTGCAATCAGCCGAGGCGATGAAAGCAGCGGTGAAGTTTCTTGAGCCGTTCATGGACCGTGTCGAAGGTTCGAATAAAGGCACCATGGTGATCGCTACCGTAAAGGGCGATGTGCACGATATCGGCAAAAATCTGGTCGACATTATTTTGACGAATAACGGCTACAAGGTCGTAAATCTCGGGATCAAACAACCGATCGACGACATTCTTCGGTCATGGGAAGAGACGAAAGCTGACGCGATCGGCATGAGCGGGCTGCTGGTGAAATCGACGCTCATCATGCGCGACAACCTCGAACTGATGAATGAGCGTGGCATAGACGTGCCTGTGATTCTCGGCGGTGCGGCGTTGAATCGTCGTTATGTCGATGCCGATCTCGTCCCGCTTTACAACGGCCAGCTTTTCTACGCGCGAGATGCGTTCGACGGGCTGCATGCGATGGACTCGCTCACCGGAGGTGAGCAGTCCAAAGTCGAAAGTCCAAAGTCCAGAGTTGCGGCGGCGGGAAATGGGTCCGATGGCGCTGCTGAGGATGCAGGCGAGACGCCTGCGCTCCAGTCGGAAGACCTGGTCGGCGAAGACGCAAAGCTCGGTGCGGTTGCGGCTCGAGTTTCGCCGCGGTCTGCACACGACACGACTCACACAATTCGTTCCGAAGTTTCAATCGGTGGCCATATTCCGAAAGCTCCGTTTTATGGCTCGAAGGTTGTTGAGATCGCCGATCTCACAAAAGTATTTGCCTTTATCAACGAAACGGCTTTGTTCAAAGGACAATGGCAATTCAAACAAGGGCGGAAATCGAAGGAAGAATACGAAGCGATCCTGAAAGAAACCGTTTACCCAAAATTTGCAGAGATCAAGGCCAAGGCGATTCGCGAAAAATTGCTTGAAGCGAAGTTGGTTTATGGGTATTTTCCATGCAACTCGGAAGGAAACGATCTGATCATTTGGGAAGATGACCTCAAGACGGAGCGTTTGCGGTTTACTTTTCCGAGGCAGCCGGTCGAGCAACGCGGGGGTAAAAACCTTTGTTTGGCGGATTATTTCGCTCCGAGAAACTGGCCGCCCGCTAAAGGCACCCCGCTCGGAGATGCCCCGGCGGAGACCCCGCTCGCAGGCGGTTCCGACAAGATCGACGTCGTGGCATTCGATCTCGTGACTATGGGCCGTAAGGCGAGCGAGCATTCAGCAGAACTTTTCAAGTCGGACAACTATCAGGATTATCTTTTATTTCACGGCCTATCGGTCGAATCTGCCGAAGCTCTCGCCGAAATGTGGCATAAACGGATCCGCGAAGAACTCGGCATCGCCGGCAGCGATGCTCCGGAATTGGCGAAGCTGTTTCATCAGGGTTATCAAGGCTCGCGTTACAGCTTCGGTTATCCTGCCTGTCCGAATATCGAAGATCAGACAAAGCTTTTCGAACTTCTTCAACCTGAACGGATCGGTGTCGAACTCACGGACGAGTTCATGCTCGAGCCGGAACAGTCGACGTCGGCGATCATCCTCCATCATCCGGAAGCTAAATATTTCAATATCGAGTAATTTAATTTAGAATCTTGATGTATGAACGAAGTTCAGTATGTAATCGACAGCGCCGGCAACAAGACCGCCGTAATTGTTCCTATCGAGGATTATGAAGAGTTTCTCGAGGACCGCTATTTCAACCGTGCCGCCGAAGAGAACAAGGATGAACCAAATCGCCCGCTTGAAGACGTCGTGAACGAATTACGAGATAGCGGAGAGATCGATGTTTGAGGTGCTACTTAGCCGAACTGCTGAAAAGCAGCTCGTCCGCCTCGATAGAGCGTTGAAAAACCGCGTATTATCGGCCATCGCTGCACTAAGCTCTGATCCTCAACCAAATGGATGCCAAAATAAAGAGCGAGCATAATGTCTGGCGAATTCGCGTCGGCGATTGGCGAATTGGTTATCTGATCGATCACTCTCTCAAAAAAGTCCAAGTAATTCGAATAGTCCATCGGAGCGAGTTTTACGACTGAACTAGCTCGATCCGTTGACTATGGCCGAAGAGATCCTGAACAAATCCAAAAACGAATCGCTTGTCGAATCAGCCGAGACATCGATCGTCCCGACTAGTGAAGAAATCGGCGTTCTTGGTCCGGTTGAGCGCACAGGATTCTGGCTGACGCGCCGGATGAACTTCGGCGTGTGGAAGAGATTCTGGACGTGGTGCCAGCGGCACGTAGGGTCGTTATGGATCTACGTGGCGACATATAATTTGATGAACGTTTTCGGGATCGAGAATATTGAGTATTCCGATCCCTCGCGCCCGTTAATTCTCGTTGCCAATCATCGGTCTTTCTTCGACATGTACACGGTATCGAGCGTAATGTTTCGCCGGACGACACGTCCGATCACGTTGTTTTTTCCTGTCCGTGCGAAGTTCTTTTACGACAATCCCATCGGCTGGCTGGTGAATCTGGTTATGGGCTGGTGGTCAATGTATCCGCCGTTCTTTCGAGAGGAAGGCGAGGGTGAAAAGCGCCGATTCGACAAATTTTCAGTGCGGGAGTTGATACGGATCTGCTCTAACGGAAAGGGCCATATTATTGGCTTTCATCCCGAGGGAAAACGAAATCTAAGCGACGACGAATACAGTTTTTTGCCTGCGCAGCCCGGTATCGGAAAAGTGATATTGAACGCCGAGCCGCAGGTTATTCCCGTTTTCATTGCCGGTTTGGGTAACGATCTACCGAAACAGATCCTTGGCAATTGGGCCGGCGGAGAAAAGGTCCGAATTTGGTTCGGCAAGCCGATCGATCTTTCGGCGTATTTTGGAAAGCGCGATTCGCTCCGAACACACAAAGAGATCGCTGACCACTTGATGGAACAGATCAGCGAACTTGGAGAACAGGATCGAGACTGGATGGCTGAGAACGTCAAGGTTTAGGTTGAACCTGCGAAGTGTTCGAGTTTGAACTCGCGGTTGTACCATCGGGCGGGCTTTTCCCCTGAGCCTCTTCCGGTGAGACCCATCCGGCGCGTTTTAGCACCTCAATTGCAAATCGGATGGGAACAGCCATATTCGACGCCGTATTCTCCGTAAACACCCCGAAATTAACACCGATCACTTTCCCGGTTTGCCCGAATAACGGAGCGCCCGAGCCTCCAACAGCTGTTTTAGCGTCGTGAACTATGCGTTTTGCATCGAGGTCGGTGATCGCACCCTGAGTTGTGAGCGGCACGATCTTCATTGACTGCGCCAGGAAATTGATCAGGTTCTGACGCGAGTTTCCGAACCGCTGGTTTATCGATTTCGCTTCTTCGTCCTCGACCATGGCCAGCAATCTGTCGGGACCGCTTGGATAACCCATCGTAACGACAGTCTTGCCGATCGTGGCGGCCTGTGAATCCGGATCGAGCGGTAATGCCGGGATCTGCGGCGGCAACAGAAGCGGATCGACAGATGCGACCGCGATGTCTTCGCGGCTGCCGGTGTCCCGCACTTTTAAAGTGAAAGGCTGCGGAACGCCTGGAAAATAGATCGCCAGTTTTTTGACGCGTGCCCGGCCGTTTGACGACTGCATCATTTGCTTGACCATATCGTCTTCCGTCCAGGGCTGCAGGACATGTTTGTTGGTAACGATGTAACCGCCGCCGACGTGAAAACCGGTTCCGATAAAGTCGTACTCGACGGGGCTGCCGCTGCCGCCGGTCGTCAAATTCTGCGGCTGCGATTGCGGCGCACCATCCTCTTGAGGAGCCGGCTCGAGTTGAGAGCCATATTGATTCGAGTCCGGGTAACGCAGGACCTTACCGCTCGTCCGATCGACCAGATCATAGAGGCCGATTATCAGGCAAATGCCGTTGCCGTAATCAACCCGCACGTTTTGGGCGAGGGATTGTGAGCGGATAAGTTCTCTATTCGTCTTATCAAGTTCGCCGATCTGCGAGCTCGTATTACCAAGCTGCTCTTCGAGTTTCGAAATGATCTCTTGCTGCTGTTCGGCCTGCTTCCGGTTTGCCCTAAGTTCGTTCGTGACAGAGAAGCCCAAGTACATAATTCCTGTAATGAAACCGACGGCAAGCACCAACGCAATCGCTTTGGTCGTCCAATGGATCTCGCGCATCAGTTCGCGAGAGAATTCGCGCAAGAAAGCTTTCGCGTCGTCACGTTTTGGCGACGAGGCCGATTCGAGGGCGGCGTCGGCAATAAAGGGCGCGATCGCAGCATCGATCCGTTTCGTCGTGATCAGCGAAGGTTTTTGCTCGATCGAAAAAAATGAGAGGGAAATGTCGGTATCGCCGATGTTGATCACATCGCCATCCGTGATCGCGATATAGCGCCGGATCGGTTTGTTGTTGATCGCCAGACCTATCGCGGGGTCGAAATCGATCAGGCGATAAACCCCATCAGAGTTTTCCAGCACTATCCACGCGCTTTTGTGATCGAAATGATTGGAATGTACCTGGAGATCGCACAACTCGTCCGAACCGATGCTCAGCCGGTGCTCAGAAAAAAACTCGGTCCGCCGTTCCGACCCGACCGAGATGTGGATAATAATGCCGACTGCCATTAAAAGGGTGCTTTGCGACGCGACGCGTCGAACTCAGATTTTAGCACAACGACAAAGGGCTTCGATGCAATGATTGGACCATCCGTGGCAAAATAAAACAGTTGTCGGTGGTCAGTTTTCAGTTGTCAGTAGCCGGCAAATGCAGAAGCCGTTTGGATTGGCCACGGCAGAAGCCTGACCATGAGGGAGGGCTAAACGACGATCGAAGCAACATTCAGATGTCCAAAGAACCTAAATTCATCACCGACCGCAAAGAGCTTGAAAAGCTGGCCCCGATGCTAAAGGCCCCGATCAGGCGACAGGTTTTCGTGTGCAACGGAAAATCTTGTTCGCAGGTGGGCAGCGCAGAGGTAAAAGCCGAATTTGAACGCATCCTGGAAGCGAAAGGCTTGCGGCAGGGAAAAGAGAAGAAAGGCAGAAATCCGATGGGCGAGATCTTACTTAACGATTGCGGCTCGATAGGATTTTGCTCGATCGGCGTGGCAGTGATGGTGCACCCGGACGGCGTACTCTATGGTCAGGTTCAGGCCGAAGATGTCGAGGAAATTATTGAAGAGCATTTGGTGAGGGGAAATGCTGTCCGGCGGTTGGCTTTGATGAAGCTGCCGAATGGTTGATGGTGAAAAAGGCGGGGCGAGCCCGCCTTCCTGACTGATACTTGTTACCTTGAGTGCGTTGATCTTTGGGATCAATTTGGTTAATGACAGTCTGGCAGGTGGGCTTGCCCCCGCGTCTTCACTACTTCTTAACCGCGACTACTTCAAGATATTCGCTCTTAACATTAGTTGTCCCGTCGGTCGCGGTATTGTTCTGTGTCCACAAGGCTTCCGTGTCGCTTCGAAACTCTTCGTGGTTTTCAGGAGCGATCGCTTTGAACGCCATCACGGTCGGGCCGAAATACTGTCGAAAATGCTCAACGACTTCGGCAGGGCCGTATTCGAATGTCATATCGGCAAGCCGTTTCGTGGTTTTCAGGTCGGTTACCTCATCGCCGAAACGCTCTGCAACGATCGCCGGCACGCCCCATTGAACCGGCGGCGGCATATTCGGCGGCGGCAGGAATTTCCCTGACAGCTTGAACATCTGGCCGGCATGGCCCTCGGGCGTCCAGTTTGCCATCGCAATTCGGCCGCCCGGTTTGCAAACCCGCACCAGCTCGCTCGCTATGACATCCGGCCGCGGAGCGAACATCGCACCGAACATCGTCATGACGACGTCGAATGTGTTGTCTTCGTAGGGTAATGCCTCGGCGTCGCCTTGCTCGAATTTGATATCCAAACCGGCCGTTTCGGCTCGCTTTTTGGCTGATTCGACGAGGTTTTCGGCAATGTCGATGCCTGTCGTATCGGCTCCTTTTTGGGCCGCGATGATCGCAAGATTTCCGCTGCCGCAAGCGACGTCGAGGACCTTCATCCCGGACTTGATATCAAGTCGCCCGACGAACTCCTCGGCAACGGTCTCGATATGCTTCGCCACCTCGGAAAAATCGCCCGCTTCCCACGTGGTCTTAAGTTTCGATTTTAAGGTCTCCATTTCCGGAGACGGTGCTGCTGTACTCATAAAAATGCCTCCTAATAAATCTGTGGGATAAGACGGGAATATATCACTAAACCGGACAAAACGCAGACGCCTGTATGGAACCGATGAATTCAGCTACTCTGGCTTGCCAATGCCAGTATCGCGGTAGACATACCAGCCGTCCCCAATGTTCTTGTATAGGTCAGGTCCGTCCGTGAAACCCAATGAATCTAGGGAATCGACAGTCGGCAATGGTACTTCTGAATAAGTTAAGCCCTTTCCTATATAAATCCATTCGTATGAACCATCAATATCCTGAGATGCGGACGACATGGGAGAAAAAACTATCAGTCCGTTTTTCTTTTCGACCCACTGGTATTTTGAACTGGGGAGCCGGTTGAAGACACTCTTGTATTTTTCCCATCTTTCAAATGAAAATTCTGGCTGCGAGTTATCCCACCAACGGGTAGGCCAATCCTCTCCAACTAGAACGAAATCTTGATTAACAGAAAACACAAACTTATCTTCACGGATGAGTTCGACGAGCTCCGAATATTCGCTGTGATGACGGACGAACTCATCAAAGACTTCAGAATCGGATTTAAGGGGGTCAGACGGCGGAATGAAATTGCAGCCGACGAGAATTACTCCAAAAAGTAGAATTCCAATAATATGTCTGGACATAAATTCTAGTTTCTCATTGCCGTCAGTATCTCATCAACCACCTTTTTAGCATCACCGAACAACATAAGCGTATTTTCTTTG
>QHXS01000142.1 GCA_003223975.1 Acidobacteriota bacterium | reverse complement strand
ACGGCGAGCCTCGTCATCGGTGTTGCGGCGGCCGAGGCCGATCGAGGGGCGATTCTGATCGCAGGGCTCGCAGGGTTGGTCGCAGGATCGATGTCGATGGCGGCCGGCGAATATGTTTCTGTGCATTCGCAGGCGGACACCGAGAAGGCGGATCTCGAACGCGAAAAGCGTGAGCTCGCAGTCGATGTTGAGGGCGAGATCATGGAGCTTGCCGGTATTTACGTTAAGCGCGGACTAAAACCGGAACTTGCGCGTGAAGTGGCGATCCAGCTTATGGAGCACGACGCGCTCGGTGCTCATGCTCGCGATGAGCTCGGCATCTCAGAGATCACGACCGCTCGTCCACTTCAGGCAGCGTTATTCTCGGCCTTTAGTTTTGCCATCGGCGCGGCGTTACCGTTGGGTGTTGCTTCGCTCTCCGGAATGTCGTATCTGATCCCGTTTGTCGCGATCAGCTCGCTTTTCTTTTTGGCATTGCTCGGTGCTGTTGCGGCTCACGCAGGCGGTGCAAGCCTGTTAAAAGGTTCGTTGCGAGTATTGTTTTGGGGAGCAGCGGCAATGGCCGTTACTGCGCTAATTGGGCGCATATTTGGGACGGCTATTGCGTAAATCAGCGACGCGGGACCTCCGACCCGATAGTCCAAACGACCACCGAGCTGGAAAGCCCATGGCCCGAAAGCCGGCCCGCCATCATTATGATCGTTTCTCCACGGGTGACTACACCAGCGTCAAGCAACGTCTTTTCTCCTTTTTGCAAAAGATCGCTGGTCGGTTCTGATCCGGAATTCAAGAGGTCAAGCATAGTACCTTCGCCCATCGTTTGTTCCGAACGTCCACCAAAATCGCGTTGAAAGAACGGCATTACGCCCCAGATCAAACCGAGTTGATTGTATACGTCCTCTGATGAAGTTAACGCAAATGTCTGCAGGCCCGACCGGACCGACGACAGCCGCCTTGCCATCAGACCTGATTCAGTGAATACCGCGACCTTTTCAGTTTCCATTTCTTTCGCCGCATATGCAGCGGCCTTACACAGCGCTTGGCTCGTGCGTCCGGACGGCTGTAATGAGAATTTGACGGGTCGACTCAATTGCTCCGGCTTGATCGTCTCGGCGGCGTCAATGATCCGTGCCATGGTGCGGATAGTTTCGACGGGATATTTACCGGACGCAGTCTCAGCCGAAAGCATAACGGCGTCTGTGCCGTCCCAAACCGCATTTGCAACGTCCGAGGCCTCCGCACGCGTGGGATGCGGATTTTCGATCATGGACTGAAGCATTTGCGTTGCGGTTATGACAAATTTGTCATTCGCAACTGCGCGTTTGATGATCCGTTTCTGATAGACAGGAACGTGTTCAACCGACGTCTCGACACCCAGATCGCCGCGGGCTACCATTACCCCGTCAGTTTCCGCAACTATCTCGTCCAGGTTTTCGATGGCTTCACGCTTTTCTATTTTCGCGACCAGCAAGGCACGTCCGTCAGTTCGTTTGTTCAGCTTTTTGATAATCTCTTTTACTTCGCGACAGTCGTCAGCCGTACGAACAAACGAAAGGGCAACGTAGTCGACGTTTTGTTCCGTAGCCCATTCGAGATCGGCTCGATCCTTTTCAGTCATGGACGGGATCGGCAAGTGCGTATTTGGAAGGTTGATTCCTTTTCGTTCAAGCAAAATGCCCCCGACTATTACACGGCAACGGACGTCCTGTCCGCTCACAGAATCGACCCGAAGTTCAATGCTGCCGTCGTCAATGAGGATGGACTCTTCGGGTTTGACGGTTTCGGGTAGACCCGTAAAATTCGTGGAGACCTCGAATTCATTTCCCTCGACCTCGCGCGTGGTAATTGTGAAAGGAGCCCCCTCCTTCAACTCCACCGGTAATGACCCGGCCAGTGTTCGCGTTCGAATCTTTGGTCCGGAAAGATCCACAAGGATCGCAATGGGGCGACCAAGCTTCTGGGCCGCAGCACGAGCCAAGTGAATGTTGGCGAGGTGCTCATCGTAGGTTCCGTGCGACATGTTAATTCGGACCGCCGAAACACCGGCCGAGATCATTGCAGTGATTACCTTCTCATTGCTCGAGGCTGGGCCGAGCGTTGCAAGAATTTTCGCCTTTCTCATTTAATTTCCAATACCGCAATTCCCGGATCGACACACCGGTCAGTCTATTCAGTCATTTTGTAAGAGATTTGCCTTTCGCTGAAAACTTAACACGGTCGAAACAAATGTCGAATGTGACCACGTCAAAGGTGAAACCGACGATTGCGTGCCGGTGACCGGGTCAAACTGCTCGGACAGAACGCCCGAGGGCAGCGCCCGGTCCGCGCACCATTCGATAAGCTTCATTGCTGGATCGAGGTCCGATAGCGTCCTTGCTTTCGCAATATAATATTCGGAGAGCCAAAGCGTAGATATGAACCATGCATTCCCCAGCCCGGTTTCACCCGAACGCATGTAACCATCGTTCTCGAAACGTGCGATCCCACCGTCTGTCTTGAGCCTTTCCTCTACTGCCGACATTGTATTTGCCACTTCGACATCGTCGACGTCAAAACAGCCGAAATAAAAGAGGCCGAACAATGAAGCGTCTACCGTGTTATCCGCATAAAGCTCATCGTTGTCCCCTGCCAACAAACCGCGTAAGAACCGGCGGTCCTTTTCACTATACAAGTGCGCCTTCATCGCTGCGACTAAGTCATGGGCGGTAGACCTGTACCGTTCACTTAATTCATTTTCGCCGAAAACTTCTGCGAAATTCGCGGCACCGCGTAACCCGGCAACGACGGTCGCGCACGTGAATGTGTGCACGCCACGGCGATCCTCCCAAAGATTCCAGCTCGGCTCGGGCAGACCCGTCACCCGATTTCGAAACGAGAGCATAAAGTCCGCGCAAGGTATTACCATTTTTCGATAAAGCCGATGGGCGAATTCGATATCCCGAAACAGGGCATAGTGCTCCCATAGGGCCCACAAAACCAGCGCTGTTTCATCTTCCTGTATCGGCGCCAGGTTGCGATTGCGAATTGGGTCCCAGCATGCGTGCCAACTCGATGCAAGCGTACCGTCAGCATTGTATTTCTGAAGGAAGTATCCATCTTTGTGCACAACCCGGCCGCATAGATCGAAAAACTTTCGCGTGATATGCGAATAACCCGCCTGATCGACGGCGTTAGCGACAAACGCACCGTCGCGGGTCCACAAGTAGCTGTAATGATCGGTTGCACGTTCGGCGACGTCATGGTCGTTTGCAGCGAGTATGGCACCTCCCCGGTCAATTTGTGTGTGAGTAATAAGCAGCGATCGATCGAATAAGTCGATTATCCGCTCAGGAACATGACCGAAAACTCTTTCGTTCTTATTTACCCACGCTCGCCAATAGTTCTCAGTATATTCAAGGTATTTCAGCGGCCCGCGTTTCATTACAAGCTGATTTAGTTCCGCCACCTCTTCATACGAAACACCCACCGCCATCCAGTAAAAAAACTCAAATTCACCTTTAGAGTCCAAGTCGAAATGTACGCCGATTGTTGAATCGACCGAGCCTTCCGTGATAACGGCTCCTTGCAAATTCCCGTCCTCGGCATCGCGCCATGTGCCTTCTTTTCCCTGGAATGCCTTTCGTCCGGTGGCATAGGAGGCAAAGTGCGGATCGGTATTTATCAGAAAATAGCGGTGCTTCTTGTAATGGATTATTCCCCCCGTCTGCGGATCAAAAAACGCCGTATCGCCATATTTGTTTTCGTAAATGCGAAGGTCATGATGAAGGAAAACGCGGAATGCGGCCCGGTCACTGCGAAGATTCCGTACCCTTATCTTCCGGAGGTAAATATTCTCGTGGCTTGCGACCGTGTCGTTGCACTTGAAATTGACGCCGAGAGCCTCGTTATTTAGCTCGACGTCGGTAAGAAGCGTATCCCGAACATATCGGAGATCGCGGGTCCACGCGTCATCGTTTTCGATCCAGGAAAAATCTCCATTGATCCAAACACCAAAGCGGCAAGGGTAGCCCTCCGTATGATTTTCTTGCCCGACGTGCGGGAAATAGATATCCCGGATCTGATATTTTTCGTCGAAATTTATCAGCAGCGAGCCGTTGCCTACCGGGATATCACGCATATCGGGTCAGACGATGAGATCTTTAGCCATAGATAGAATTCTTTTTTCGGCAGGAAATGCCACAAGGTCAACAGCTTTGTCCACTTCGGCCCAACAAACCGCTTCAACCTCGTCGTCATGGTCATTTATGTCCCCCTCCAGGTACCGCATCAAAAAGAAATGAACATACTTATGAACCCGAACCGGCTCATCGCCCCACCGGTCGACATACCAGTAGTCGACCGAACCGAGGATTTCGCCAAGCTCACATCGGATGCCGGCCTCTTCCCGCACTTCACGCAATGCGGCTTGTTGAGGCGTCTCGTGTGGGTCGATTATACCTTTTGGAAGCTGCCAGCGGCCTTCTTTCGAGGTACGAATAATGGCGATCTCCGTCCGGTCTTCGATGATTTTGTAGGCAACACCGCCAGCAGATATCCTTTCGCTCGTTTTCATTTCAATTTGCCATGTCCGATTTGATCGCACGTTCGACAGCAAGGTCGAGCTCGGTTCGAATTTCGCTATTGAAACCCACGATCTTTCTGATCATTACGCCGCCCCGATCGAAAACCGCCGTTTGGGGGATCCCCGAATTTGTCTGAAAGATAAAATCCGTTAGCGCTGTATCTGGATATGCGAGGGGATAGGTGATCCTTAACTTATCGACAAATGCCGGCACTTTCGAACGATCCTCTTCGTCACCCACATGTAAACCGACAATCACTAGTTCATCGCCGTATTTAGACTTAAGCTGCAGCAGATGAGGAATTTCCTCGACACATGGCGGGCAATTCGTTGCCCAGAAATCCAGAATCACCGCTCGACCTCTTAGGTCCTTCAATTTTGTCACGCCGCCTTCGAATCCGGCCCAGCTCATTTCCGCTAATTCCACGGTTGCCTTTTCGCGAGCCTCGTTTGTCCGAACTCCATTTACGGAGACCGGCTTATTTCCGATCGCTACGGGGGCTGCCGCAGGTGCGCATGAAAGCTGCAACGCTAGGCTCAAAAAAAGAAACTGTGGGGCTATCGAACGCATTTAAGCAATTCTACACAAAACGCATATGCCTTTCATGCTGAATGAGCGGAACTTCCGGATATGTCAAAACGATGAGCGCGAGTGTATATGAAAACGGCAGATGTTGATCTGCCAGCTTATTGACTCGAACGCCTTCCGACCGCGGTTTGAGAGTGTGCTATAATGATTTTCCAATAGCATTGATGGACGATCCTGCCAGTTTACTTTTCTTTTTTCAATCATCCGGTTCAATTACGCCCGCTGAAATTGTAACCGAATTGTTTCTAATTTTTTTAATCGTGGCCCTTAACGGGTTTTTTGTGGCCTCGGAGTTCGCCCTGGTTTCGGTTCGACGCACGAGGATCGAAAAGCTTGCTGCGGAAGGTGGCAAACCGGCTGTTGCCGCTCTCCGTTTACTGGATCAACCGACAAAGTTCATCTCGGCAGTTCAGCTTGGCGTGACGCTCGCCTCACTCGCCCTAGGTTGGATCGGTGAACCGACCATCGCCAAACTGCTTGAGCCGTTCGCGGAAAGCATCGCGACCGAAGGAACTGCGGGATACCTTGCCCACGGTTCAGCCATCATAATCGCATTCTGCTTTATAACTTTTCTACACGTTGTTTTAGGTGAGCTTGTGCCAAAGATGTTCGCCTTGGAACGGTCCGAATCGTTCGCCTTGATCGCCTCACGTCCGCTCGAACTGTTCGCCTCGGTTTTCTCGCCAGTTTTGTGGGTCATAAATTACGCCGGCAGGATGCTTGGGAAACTCATCGGCCTTAAATCGAATTTGGACCATACTTCGGTTTATACGGAAGAAGAGATACGTCAACTCATACGCCTTTCCGAGGAAAGTGGGCATTTGAACGAAGAAGAACGCACACTGATAAATCAGGTGTTTGAGTTTTCAGAAACGACCGTGAAAGAGGCGATGATTCCTCGAACCGAGATTGTAGCCGTGCAGGCCGAGTGCACGTTGGAAGAGGTCGCGGAGGCGTTTCGCAATTATGGTTATTCCAGGTTACCTGTCTATCGCGGATCACTCGATGATATCGTTGGGATCGTTCATGTGAAGGATGTTCTGTCGGCACTGATCCGAGTGGAAGCGTTCGACCTCGCATCGATACTGCAAAAACCGCAATATGTAGTGGACACCGCGCGACTCGAGGACGTGCTTCGCCAAATGCAGCGCGAAAAATTTCATTTTGGGTTTGTAGTCGATGAGCACGGCGGCGTTGAAGGAATTATCACGCTGGAAGATCTTTTAGAAGAGATAGTTGGCGATATTTCTGACGAGCACGACACGGAAGTAAATGAACAGATCCATCGACAGTCTGACGGAAGCTGCCTACTTGATGGCGGCTTGGCGGTACGCGACCTGAATAAGCGGCTTGGCTTGAATATACCAATATCCGACGGTTATACGACGGTCGCCGGGTTTCTCATGTCCGAAGCGGGTCATATATTAAACGAGGGTGAATCCGTTCCGTATAACGGCCATATTTTCAAAGTAGAAAAGGCAGCGAAGCGTAGGATCCTGAAAGTTCGGCTCGAGCCTTCGGAAATCATCGACCAACCAGATTAAAGCGCGATGCAGAAGACAATTCTGGCGAAATCTGTGATCGTCACGCTGTTCGTGCTTTTTGGTGTCGCAGCTGCGGTTCATGGTCTTCGTTCGAGCTTTACAGGTACGCGACAGGGCAAGGCTGATCAAAACTATATCGATTCTGAAAACTGCCTCGCCTGTCATTCCGATCATTTCGCGTCGTGGCGACGAACCTTTCACGGCCGCATGACGCAAGACATCTCGCCGCAGACGGTTCAAGGCGATTTCGAGAAGAACAATACTTACGAATATCTGGGCGTCAAAGCGCAGATGGAACGGCGCGGAAACGAGTTTTTCATGTCGTTTACCTATCCCGACGGCAAGCGGGAGATCAATAAGATCGAACGCACGGTCGGGTCGCGCCGAATAGAGCAGTACATCACGAAACAGAACGGCCAATATTTTCGCTTGCCCGTTGCTTACGACCTCCCACAGCGCCGATGGTTTAGCTTGAACGGATCGTTCTTTTATCCTGACGGCGGAGATTTCAAGCAGCACGTTGCCCAGTGGGATACAAATTGCGTTTTCTGCCACAACGTTAAAGCTCAGCCGAATTTTAACTTCGAAACGCGTAGGGCAAATACCGAAGTTGCTGAGCTCGGCATCGCTTGCGGTGCATGTCACGGTCCCGGAGCAGAACACGCAGATCTGGCGTCGTCGCCGGTCACTCGGGCCCGCTGGCTTTCCAATGAAACAATCGACCGCAAGATAATCAACCCGCAAAAACTGGATACAGACCGGGCGATGATGATCTGCGGCCATTGCCACGGGCAGCGTGTTCCAAATCCGACGGACCGGATCCGCGAGATAATGAGCAAGGGCGATCCGTTCGATTCGGGCGAGGATCTCGCTGAATTCTACATACCTGTTCATGCAGATACGACGATCGGAAATGTTTCGTTTGCAAGCCGATTCTGGCCCGACGGTTCACCGCGACTGACTGCATACGAGTATCAGGGAATTCTTGCATCGCCTTGTTTCCTGAAGGGACAGTCTGGAAATCGAATAAGCTGCAATTCGTGCCACACGATGCATGGCGGCGATGTGAAAGGCCAGATAACCGACGAGATGCGGACGAATGTTGCCTGTACGCAGTGTCATGCTGAATTTCGCGATGAGACAGTATTGGCAGAACACACGCGCCATCAGGTTTCGTCCGAAGCCAGCAGTTGTTATTCGTGTCATATGCCCGAAGTGGTTTACGGCATTCAGTCGTTTCATAAGACACACCAGATCTCGGTGCCCGATCCGCAGCTAACGGCTGCGAAAGGCGTGCCCAATGCGTGCAATCAATGTCATCTCGACAGATCGGTAAACTGGGCGATCGAAAAGACAAAAGAATTCTGGCCGGAAAAGTTTTCTTCGATTCGCGCGTCGAATGACCCGCAATTCGACAAGCCCGAAGGTGAGCGAGGGCTTTTCGCCGGCGATGCTTTGACGCGGGCGATGATGGCAGATGCATTGTCGCGGAGGGCCGACAAAACATGGGCGGCGCCGCTCTTGATCGAAGCATTTGCGGGCGAGAATTACCCGATCGTTCGTTATTTTGCCGCCAACGGTCTCGAAGCCTTCGGCTGGAATATCGCGAAGCCCGATTACCTCGGCTCTGATGACGTTCGAGCTTCGCAGATCTCGCTTTGGTCGGGGCGGTTAGAGCCGGCGACAAGTGCTGACATACGAAAAGCGGCCGCCGCGTTTCGATCGTTGCGGCGTGATGTCGATATCGAGGTCGGTGAGTAACCACATGTCCGATGAAAAGGAAGAAGTTCGCGAGCGATTCTCCATCGCCAGCCAAGGCTGGATCAGCCTGGCTGTTTTTATGAGCTTTGGGCTGCTGTTCGAGGGGCTGATCGGCTACCGGTCGCCGGCGTATCTCAACGACCCGATGCGCCGTGAATTGTTTCGCCTCGCACACGCTCATGGGACGATCCTGAGCCTTTTGCTGCTCGTCGGGGACCAGTATCTGCTCTCGCGGCAGATCGTTCTTCCCTCGCTCGCGAAGCTGTCGCTGCGGATAGGAGCGGCCGTCATGCCGCTCGGGTTTTTGCTCGGCGGCATTTGGCACACGGAAACTGATCCAAACTTCCTCGTAATTCCTTCGCCGATCGGCGGCGTGATGATCATATTCGGCGTGGTCGCCATAGCCATCGCATCGATTTCGCGCCCGAAATAAC
>QHXS01000141.1 GCA_003223975.1 Acidobacteriota bacterium | reverse complement strand
TCCGGATCCGATTCGTTTACTTACACGGTCACATCAGGAGGCGCAACCGAGACTGCCACGGTCACCGTGAATATCGCCAACACCGTACCGGTAACGCTGGTGGTCGATAATTTGACAGATAACATCGCATTGAATCAGTGCGTGACCGCGACGCCAGGGGACTGCAGCCTGCGTGGCGCGATCTCGGTTGCTCAAAACGGTGACACGATCGTCTTTGCGTCGGACCTATCCTCTCTGTCGTCGGTGGAAGGAGGAATTCCGACAATCACATTGGTTGGAAGCGAGATCGAGATCACATCGAGTGTCACGATCAGCGGCCCCGGCGCCGACAAATTGATCGTAAATGGAGGAGGAGGCCAAAACCGGATCTTCCTTATCAACGGCCTTTCGCTTAATGTCGTCATTTCGGGATTATCACTAACGAGCGGTGGAGGTTTTGGCGGCGGTATAAGCTCAGTTGGTGGCGCTATATTTGCTCGTTGCCAACTCACGCTCGATGGCATGCATATTTACGAGAACAGTACCGCCTCCGGCGGCGGCGTTGCCTTTATCGATGGTGGCCCCTACACGATAAAGAACTCGACCATTAACACCAACGACGCGTCATTTAACGGTGGTGGTATCGACAAAGAGGGAAGCGGTAGCCTTACGGTGACGAACTCCACGATATCAGGCAACACGCTTGCGGGTCCAAGCGCGATCGGGGGCGGCGGCGTATTTTCGGGTGGTACGGGTGGCAACCTGATCATTCGCAACTCGACCATCACTGGAAACTCGGCCAATAAGGGCGGCGGCATCGGGATCATCGGCGGCGCTCTTTCGCTGGGTAGCACGATCGTAGCGGGTAATTCTGTGCCTGTTCCGACGGACGGACCTGAGATCAATACGGTTCTTCCTTCGACAGTAACTTCCGCCGGGTTCAATATTATCGGCGACTCCGCCGGCGACTCGGCGAATACAGGCTCGCCAATAACATACGCCGCTAGCGACATTCTCGACACAAACCCGCAGCTTGGGACGCTTGCAAATAACGGCGGAACGACGCCGACGCACAAACCGGACCCGGGCTTCCCGGGGCACGACAAAGGCTGTGCTTTCGGTGCGACGCTTGATCAACGCGGTTTCCCCCGAACTGTCGATTGGCCAAGCATTCCGGATGGAGCGTGCACGGGTCTGGAAGCGGTCTCCTCTACAGATATAGGCTCGGTTGAATTGCTTGCACCTACTGCCGCGAACGCAACGGTCAGCGGCCGTGCCGTGAATGCGATCGGCCGTGGACTGGTGAACGTCTCGATCGTGCTTTCCGATATCGAAGGGCGTACTGTGGGAACTGCGCGGACGAATTCGTTCGGTTACTTCACCGTGTTCAACGTCCCGGCGGGCGCCGACTACGTTATCATGGCCCGTTCGAAACGTTTTCAGTTCGACCCGTCGAGCTACATCGTGGCGGTAAAAGACAATGTCACGGACGTCTTGTTTGTCGCAGAATGAGTACCGGTACCAAGTGTTTACTTACATGAATCAAAGGCAAGCTATCAGGCTTGCCTTTATTTTTATAAATAACTTCCGTAATGAGTGGTACACCCGGCATGATTCGAACATGCGACCTCTTGAGACAGAATACACCCGGAATTCCACCTGAAGCATTACGTTCACAAAACAACTCGGTCATATAGATAAGATCGCTATTAATGCCTATTCTTCTGTGTTAGACGTCGAAGCTTCCGCGAGAAAGTGCAACCAACCTAGTGATCTGTATTTGCAACTATTTGCAACTGCGTTGCAACGATTCCCATCATTTTCAGTGACCGATGTTTCGCGGTCCTCGAGCCCGAGACACACGCGAAGTTCATTATGCAGAGCTGCAAGCCATCGCGCTATGAAACCACCGAGGCTGACGAAGCAGCAACTCCAAACAAAAGGAAATCGTGCAGGACTGTTTAGGGCCCTCGATTTTCAAAAACATCTCTATGACCGCAAGGTCGCTTAATATTTTGCATCGAGCAGGCTTGCTATCTGGCTCTCAGAATTCGGTCATCACTGGTCACAGCTTTTCGCCGAGCGGGAGACAGCGACGTCACGGAACTCGACGGAAATTCCGACCGATCCCACCGGTCGGCATTCCGTCGAGGATGCTCACTGCTCCGCAGTCAAAATGAGCCCAGTTATTTGATCTTCGACAGGAAGTAATTCGGACGCGAATGTGTACCCTTTAGCTCGAGCCGAAATGAAATATGTCGAACCGGCCGGTACATCGAATATCTGGAAATAGCCAAACGAGTTGGAAAACCCAGATCGAACAAAGCCCGACCCGTCGGTTATCGTAACGACGGTTTTCGCGAGTCCGCGTCCGCTGTTCGTTACGACGCGCCCACTAACCACAACCTGAGCAGCGGTTGGTGCGAGGACAACAAGGGATCCGGGAACTGTGGTATTTGGCGGATCACCTTCGTTGAATTCAAAGTTTTGAAATGTAAGCGGGGTCGATCCGCCGGTGCCTCCGACTACCGTAAAATTTATCTTGAGCAGTTCGCCGCCGACACCCGGGGTGGTGTCCGCGAGTGGAATTGCCCCAAACAAGATGATGGTCACTTTACCTGCCCCGCCCACGCCCGGGCCAGTCAGATTGCACGTAGGCGTTAGATTCTGAGCCATCGTTCCGGCCACAGAACACCCGTTGTATTGAACGACCGTTTCATCGTAAACCAGGTCAAAGCCAGCACTGATTATGCCTCTGCCCGTGACGCTTGAGGTGGAAATTATCGTGTCATAACCAACCCCGGTACCATGGACATCCGAGGAGGCGGTAACTATAACAGGAACTCCACCCTCAGTCGCGAGCGCTGATCTTTCATGTTTACTTGAAACGCCCTCTAGCATGCGTTTTTGGAATGTCTGGGCTGAAAGGTTCCCAGCGAAAAGGAAAAGGAAAAAAAATGTCGATCCTCTTAAAATAAAATGCATTGTAAATCTCCGATACTGTCAAAAGAAAAAGGGAAGATTTTGGTCCCCCGCTTCAGTTACTCGCGGGAAATTCAATTTCCCGAGAAAACCTCATTCGGAATTACTGCTCCGAAATGAGTTCAATGTTCGTTACGCCGTTTGTCACACTGACAGTCTGCGGCGCGAACCGATAGAGTTTTGACCTCACGCTAATCGAATAGGTCTCACCTACCGATAAACCGGAAAAGTCAAAAAAACCGAAAGTGTTTGTCGGCATTGAGCGGGTCTCGCCCGAAGTGCTTGTAAGCGTGACAAACGCTTTCCCAATATTTCTGCAGAGTTGCCCCTGGATCGACGGGCCGCCGGCTTTTTCAACGACGATCTCGCCGTCTGTTATGTTTATAGGCAGATCGCCTTCATTAAGCATGAAGTTGCCGATCGCGACCGCTGCCTTCGATCCCGCGGGACCGGTGGCCCGGAACCTAAGATTGACAAGAGCTCCCTCGCCGTTGATGGGATGAACTCCAAAAACCACCACCCTGAGCAGCCCCGGTATCGGGGAACTCGATGCAACATTCATCCCTTCACTTATGGTTTCTGAGAGTTGAGCTGAAACATCCACCGGATCCAAAACCGACGGGTCGTAATGTAGGTCGAATTGATAGGCAATGATGTCTTTACCTGTCAGATCCTGGATCATGACCGGAATAGAAACTTCGCTTCCAGACATCACCGAGACTTGCGGTATTGAAACACCGATTGTATTTTTCGGTCTCGGTATTTTTCGATTCCCCGATGAGCGGATTGTTGGAATACTATTCTCCGCAAACGGTGCGAAAGGCGGGGCCGACGGGGGCGTCCAGTTACCCGTTACGTCGCCCATTAACATGCCGCTATAGTCCTGACCGGTTTGTGAAGAACTCACATCGGGATAAGTTCGATTCACGGGTGAGAACTTCCAGGTGCCGACAATTCCCGGGTTCGGAATCGATGCAAGGTATTGTGCGATATAAGCCGCGTCGAACGGACTCAGGGTTCCATTGTTGCTCACGTCCCCAGCCGCGATCTGCGTCGCGTTCAGCGGGACACCGATGCCCGCCAGATGCTGAGCGATCCGAGCAGCATCGAATGGAGTGATGCCGTTGATGTCGCCTGACTTCGTCGGCGTTACGGTATAAGATCCAGAACCGAAGCCCGAAAGCTCATAATCACCCGTTGCGAATGCAGACGTCGTCGATACCGGAACCGACCCGGCTGCGCTAAGGAGAGTATTGGGGATCGGGGTTCCCGGAGTTCCGTTCGCGTAGGTCACGGTTCCGCCTATGGTCGATACGCCTGCCGGCGTCGGTATAGGCGTCGGGCTCGGGCCCGGATTCGCAGCCGGCTCCCATCCGAGGGTGACCTGTTCGAGCGATGGGCTGATTAGGTCAGATGCCGTCGTCAGTGCCGCACGGTACTGAATATAGCGCGAGTCGGGGCTGTTGATCGTGCCTCCGCTGACCGGTTGCCATGACGACCACGTTCCGTCGGGGACTGGTGCGTTCCCGGATCGTGTCTCAAATTCAACAGCGGTTCCGTTCGGGCTCTGCACTGTACTCTGTAGAGTCGCCCAATCTACCGTTTCGCCCGCGTCAAAGACGCGTGACGTGAAGGTGCCCGACAAAGCGTAAGGACTCATGCGCAGCCAATCGACCGAGACGCTGCCGCTGCCATTATTGAAATCGCTTGCGATCAAATGCAGGGGACCAGGAATGGTTATAGGATGAGTCGCGACGTGAACTCCATCAATGGAGAAAACAATGTCATTCGTATTCCAATCGATTCGGAAGTGGTGTGGAGTGCCGAACCAGTTTCCGGGGATCTGCGTATTTGTCGTGGTCACACCTGCGGTGCGGGCGTACAAAAATCCGTCCCCGTTAAAGGTACTAAACAGCGCCCACGGCGGGTTCGAGTCAGTATCAGTGACGAGACCTACGTGCTGGAACGACGCCCCGGTGAAAGTGGCCACGAATTCGAGCGAACGGCCCGGCCCGAAGTCAGTCGTCGTCACGGCTCTCGCACCATCGACCGTAATCTGGCCGCTCGCAACAGTCACGGCTCCGCCGGGATTCCACTCGGTCCCGGTCCAGCCTGCGGGAAGCGCGGAACCACTAAATTCGATACCTAGTGTCGGATTTAGGATCACTTCGCCATCTCCGATCTGGCTGACGTAAGTGTCCGTACCGGTCGTCCCCGCGCTGAAGTCGGCGGTGGTGGTATCGGTAAATGTGTTCAACCCGGTCGTAAAACTCCATGTGTAGTCGCTGCCCAACTGGCTGTCGTTTGCATTTGCGACCGTGCCGGAGACCGTTACATGATAAATCGTGTTGGGTGCGAGCGCGGAGTTCGGATCGAGTGTCGCCGTTACGCCGGAATAGGTAACAAGTGCATCGACATCTGTCGGTGAACCATCAGCGCGTAACCTGAATGTCGATGAGTCAATTGATGAAGCATTCATGGGCTCGCTGAACTGTACGGTGACATTTGCGTCGAGAGCGATACCGGTCTCTAGATTAGCTGGAGTATGTGCGGTGACCGATGGCGCTGACGTATCGCTTGCGCTGTTTTCGAAAACCACGTCGACCCAGTAGTTCGCAGTGTTTCCGCCATCAGGGAATCCACCGCCGTACTTATACACGCCGTTCGGTCCATCGAATCCACTTTGAAGCGCCGTTAACGGTCCGCGCGTTACGCCGGAGTTCGTGAAGTATCCCGCGTCGATGGCGAAGAATCCGCCGGCGGAAAAATATGACGCTATATACGTGGTATCGGCAGTGACCGGAACAGGGTTTTGGAATAGGACAGTCTGCCAGCCCGAAGCTGACTCGCTGACGAACGTCGCCTCTGCCAGCATTTGGCCGCCCGCTGTCCAAAGATGACCGGTATGAGTGCCGGTATTCGCGGCTCCCTTATAGAATCGTATTCCGGAAATAACGCCACCGACATTGGACCGGAACTTAACGCCAACCTCGATCGGCGTGTTGTCGGTTACAGCCGGATTTCCGTTTGGAGTCGTTGAATCACTCCAGATCGTGCAGGGACATTCACCCTCTTTCGGAGCGGCCGTTGTGGTAAACGTCCATGTAAAGTCCGAAGCAAGTTGATTCCCGGCAACGTCTTTGATCCCTGTTGCGCCGCCCATCACCTTCGCGGTGTACAGCGTTGAGGACGAAAAGTCGTTTGTCGGGTTGAGGATCGCGGTATTTGTAGAACCGTCATAGGTGATCGCGGCTGGAACAAGATTGTTCGCAGGGTCACGAACCTCGAAGGTGGCAGAGTTCACGGTCGATATATCGACTGCCTCGCTGAACGTTGCTTTTATATCGCTTCCGACATTTACACCGGTTGCCTCATTGGCGGGTATCACAGATGTAACGGTCGGAGCCGTAGCGTCTGAAGCATACGCTGCGGAATAAGTTCCAGCGATTGCCGGGAAAAATGCATACGACACGCCTTTGATCGCCCGAGTCGTGAAAGGGATCTGGTTCCCGTTCAGAGTTA
The DNA here is from genome assembly GCA_003223975.1 of Acidobacteriota bacterium. Lineage (GTDB taxonomy): Bacteria > Acidobacteriota > Blastocatellia > Pyrinomonadales > Pyrinomonadaceae > OLB17. Next base: position 5,918 of record QHXS01000141.1, on the reverse strand, counting down.
AAACATTGAGAATTCCCTGCGAGCCAACGGTTGGAACCATTGCCTGCAGATTTCGCGCTCCCGTTCCAACGGCAATGGTGAAACTCAACGTACCATTGTTCCGACTGATCGATCCGAACGATGAACCATTGCGGCCATCAAGCCACGTAAGCATCTGTTTCGCCGACACGACTGGAACGCCGTGACTTGCCGCCGATGCAACGATGGCGTTTGCACCGTCGTGGTTCGATGAATCGGTATGCATGTTAGCGGTGAATGCGCCGTAATAACCTTCGGGCCCTAGAGCTTTATTCAGAAGTGCATCGATATGAACTGGAATGGTTTGGTTCGATTCATCGGTCAGCTGAGTTGCCGCCTGGTAGACATCGATCATCGTACCGTCAGTATCCGCAAAACGCATCGGCATGCCGGAACCGGTAAACATTCCGGGACGGTCATTCACCCAAGCGCCTGGCCAATAGTAGTAATTCGTATCAAGCCTGACGCCGTGTGCGAGCTCCACTTTCGGATGCGTAACCCAATCACTCCAGGCGATGCAGTGGGTCCGGTTGGTAACTGGCAAGGCGATGCTCGTGTACCTCGCACTCCAGTCTGCAATCTGGTCGGCAAAATTCGACTCCAGGGATGAAGGCGTGAAGTTCGCGCAACCGGTGTTAACGTGCACGCCGATTTCAAACCCGTCTGCCTGGTATGCAGCAGCCTGGGCGTTTGTCAGAGGCGAGGCTGGGAACACGTATGATGTCGAGCGTACACACTCCCAATCATCAACAGAACAACCGGACGGGCTCGCCGCTTTGAAATTGTCAAACTGACCTGCGGTTCCGCCGCTTGCATGGTCGTCACCCGTCATTACGACTACGGCTTTGAGGCCCTTCGGGAAGTACCAGAAGCGCGGAAGCGGTGTCTTGTCGAGATTCATTTGCGTAACAAGCTTGGCGAGGAGTCGCTGCTGTTCGTCAGCCTGTGGAATCGAGACCTCGTCCAAGTTGACCCAATCGGGTTGAACATCGCCGGCCTTTGCTCCGTAGAACAGGTCGTCCGAGCGGATCGGGCCGTCCTGCCCATCGCGCTCGTCACCAGCCCATGCCGGATTTCCCTGCCGCGTGTAAACGACCGACCGGGCAAGGTCGTATGTGAACGCGGCTGCTTGTCCACCGTTGCTACCAACACTACGAAGCGTAACTGCGGGATTGGACGTTGCCGTGGACGGATCCGAATAAAGCGCCGCAATCGACGCCGCGCCGCTGAGTGTATACCGGTCGGCAGTACCGTGGAACTGGATCGTTTGACCGACGATTCCAGACCCGAGCTGTGTCGAAGTGTCTACGAGCATGTAACCGTTCGAGAGAGTTTGTCCGGTTCCAGTCAAGCCCAGTAACGCGGAAAGATCAGCGTCCGGCCTCATAGCGATTAAATTTCCGCCTGCATTGACCCAGTCACCAAACATTGCGGCTTGAGAAGATGTCAGAGGAATTTCTCCAACGATCACAACCTGGTAATCGGCCAACGTTGAAGCACTAACGGTAGAGACGTCTTTGATCGTGAATGCGTTCAAACCCTCAGCTCGCAATATCTCGGAATAGTAAAGGCTGAATGGATTTGACGATGCGCTAACTACCAGTATCGGCCCGCCAGGGCCGAGATCGGGAGGCGGAGGCGGAGGTGCCGTGGTGAACGTCCATGAAAAGTTAGCGGCCAATGCATTACCGGCCGCATCCTTAGGCCGCGGATCGTTTGCACCACCCCTTAAAGTGACCGTATAGGTCGTGGAATACGCCAGTGCTACTGTCGGATCAAGAGTCGCAGTTCGTGTTTCTGAGTTATAAGTAACCGTCGAATCGACGAGAGCTTCCGAGTCATCTCGAAGTTCGAATGTATTTGTATTGATCGACGATGCGTCCATCAGTTCACTGAATGTTGCCGTGACGTTCGCGTTCGTGTTAATGCCGGTTGCGTTAGACCCCGGCAAAGTCGAAATAACGGTAGGTGCTGTTGTATCAGGACCGCTTTGAGCTGTGAAAACAACATCGACCCAGTAGTTTGTGGCGTTGAATGTGTCGGTAGGAAAACTTCTGCTCCCCCCGTATTTGTACACACCATTCGGGCCGTCGTCGCCGTCTCTCAACGCTGTCAACGGCCCATTGATATGGGCGGAAGCGCCGAAATAATTAGGATCGGCCGAATACATGCCAGCAGGCGCGTGATAAGAAACGATATATGTTGTGTCCGCTGTTATTGCTACCGGGCTCGAAAGAAAAGCCGTCTGCCAGCCGCTGCTTGTTTCGTTCGAAAAGGTTACCTCTCCGAGCTGAGCGCCGGATGCGGTCCAAACGTGCCCGGTATGCGTTCCTAAATTTTGACTCCCTTTGTAGAACCGAATTCCGCTTATGGAGCCATCAGCGCTCGATCTAAATTTAACTCCGAGCTCAACCGCGCCGCCATCGTTTTCAGTGATCGTCGCCGGCGTGGCGGAATTGTCCCAAATGCCGCAAGGGCAGGTTGGTGGCGCAGGCCCACCAACCGTTACAGAGATGCTTTGGGGAGAGATCTCGAGATTTCCACTATCGTCCACGGCACGGCTCTGGATAGTCGCGTCCCCCGACGTTTGCGGAGTCCATGCATAACTCCAATTCTGTCTTCCATCCGCCGGATGCCATGTAGAGCCGCCATCGACGGATACTTCTAACCCGCCGACTGTGCCCCCAATATCCGACGCGGTGCCGGTGATCGTGATCGCGCTTCCGTCAGGAACAGTGGAGTTATTTGTAGGCGACGTGATCGCGGAAGTCGGTGCCGCGGCGTCGGTGCTTGCTGTAGCCGCAACAAGGTCGGTTTGGAGTGTTGCCGGCTGCACGCCCATGTCCGCGAAAAGGTTAACGGTTGCTTGCTGCATCCGCGCGTCGACCGGCCCGTTCCCGCGATCGTGTTGGTCGTCGAGGCCCCAAGGCCACTGAACCGTTCCGGACCCAAAAACCAAAGGATCGGTTGTTGTGCCCGGGTTGTTATGGCGATAAAGCGTCAGATGATGATTAGCCGTGCCGTTCCCATAGGTCGAACCGTAATCCTGCAAGCGCTCTACATTATTAACAGTGGTTGACGATAGCCGAAATAATCCCGCAGGCCGGGAGCCGTTATCAAGATCTTCGTCCCACTCGTAGCCTACTGTGGAATCAGCCAAGGTGGTTTCCGACCCGGAAGGAAGCGATGCAATATCCGTGTTGCGCCAAAATCGCATCTTGCCGTCCGCCGACGGCACCTGGATATTCGCCGTTCCTGAGTTGACCATGAAGATCGTTCCGGTCATGGAGTTTTCCGGCATTGGCCCTTGCGGATTGAAGGCGCGAGCATCTCGCCACGTGCCGGTCCACACATTTGCCTCGGGATCGATCTTTTCGCCCGCGTGTGTCTCCTTGTAGCAAACCAGAGTGCGATGTGCGGTCCCCGATCCGTCGATGCTTGATTCCCAACGAGTTTTCCAGAAACTTTCGTTGCCGCTGAAGAACGCCAGGTTCACGCCGGCATTGCGGGCAGTTTCCACGTTGGCACGCTGTGTTCCCGACCAATATTCATCATGTCCGACGGACAAAAATACCTTGTGTTCCAGGAGCTCTGCGCCCAAGCGGTCGGTGTCCACGCCGGAAAAATAACTGACGTCATAGCCGTTTCGTTCCAACCAGCGGACCATCGGATATTCAGAGTTAAAGATCCAGTCTTCGTCCGATGTTCGGCGTGTTGTGAACGGACGATTGTAACTAACTTTGTAAGCGCGTCCTGCTGGCGAACCTACGTAAAGACTATTGCCGCCATATTGGTTGTACGCTTGCCAGGTCGTGTCGGAAGTTTGGAACAAAAGTTCGGAGTTGCTGTTGTCGTCACGCACGACGAAAAAGACATGGCTCGCACCAGCTGTGTCATCGCGGATCAGCTTGGCAAAATAGATCCCTGAAGTAGCGTCCGCCGGCACGTTCCATGTCGCTGAGACAGCCCAGTTTCCGCAGTCGATCAAGCCGGTTTCTTCATCGGTAAGACAATTCGGTTGATTCTGTGGCAAGGATGCCGACGGAAGTACCGTAGCGACCTTGCGCGCGCCGTTCCCGTTGTAATAGCCCAGGCGATAAATGTCTATATGGTATGCAGTGGCGTTTGTATCAACCTTTATCCCGACGGTGCCGCCAACGCCCACACTCATGTCTGTGGCGAAACCCTGAATGCTTTGATCACCGTCGCCGGAGACATCCCACTCGCTCGAGGGATTTCCGGGAAGGCTGTTTTCAACCGTTATTTTGTTGGGTGCCGCAGGTGCAGAAAACAGGGGCGTAAAGAATGAAAAGAGGTTTGAAATTCCAACGCCGTTAAAACCGTTTGCGACACTGGCTGAAAGAAAGTTTTCGCCCGGCGTCGCCGCGACGGCCTTTGTGACTAAACACAAAACTGCACAGCAAAGTATCGAAATAAAAACGCTGCGCAATAAGCCGATGGAAGTTATGAAAGTAGAGCGTCTTTTCGACGCAGATGGGCCTCCCGCCTTGTACATAATCGACTCCTAATTTGTTTAAATTGGCGGACAGAATGGATCTCGCAGGATCGATGCTGGTGATTGGGAGTAAAACCTCGGGGGAGGGCACTATATAAATTCCAATGCCACGCAACAGTTTTTTTAAGGGAGCACTCTTATGGGTGCGCCCCCTGCGAGTCGGACACAACCCCCGCAGAAGCAGCGTACCGATAAAGTAGTCGCATAAAAATGCCTGGCTCTGACTAAATTCGTGAAATTCGAATCAGCCCAAGCTATTTATTTACCGCTGAATTCTGGCGAACTGGGATTAGCAGACACACATCTGCTACCGCTTTCTTTAATAAAAAGTTTACTTAGAAGAGAAAATACCGGCATGAGGCAAAGGATTCAATTCTGGCGTGTCAAATGAATCATTTTTACCGGGACGGACGTCCCAAATTGTAAAGTGTTATACAGAACGGCTTTTCAGGGATTGTCGTCGGCAGAGGCCAATTTATGTTTGTTTGCGTATACTGCCAGCTCGAGCCTGTGATCCACATCCAGTTTAGAAAAGATAGAAGCCATATGATTGCGCACGGTTTTTTCCCCAATAAATAGCCTGTCAGCGATTTCCCGGTTTCTCATCCCTTTTGCTACGAGTTCGACGATCTCCCTTTCCCGGCGGGTGAGACTACCGATCTTTTCCCGCTCCCCATTTTCGTGAAACGGGCCTCGCGTAAGATTGATGAGAACGGCCGCCATTAACGACCGGTCAAGCCAGACCTCGCCTTTTGCAACCTTTTTTATTGCTTCTATTAGGACGTCGCACCGCTGGTCTTTCAGGAACAGACCGGCGGCCCCGCATTTTAGGGCGCGCTGGGACAACTCCGGATCATTGACGCCCGTAAGGATCAGAAGCCGCGTATTTGGCGAAGCGGCGGCAAGCTTTGAGAGCGTATCGATCGAATTCGGAAGCCGAAGGTCGATGTCGAGAAGAACGATGTCAACTTCCGACCTTTTCAGGATTTCCAACGATTCGGTGCAGGTTTTTGCTTCTCCTACGACATCGACGGCGTCGCATTGTTCGAGCAATATACGTAATCCCTGCCGAATGATCGCATGCTCGTGGACTAGCAATGCGCGAATATTTTGACAATTTCCATGCCCCGGGGGCTCGGGCGCATTTGCTGACATTTAATGGGCTCCTTCCCAGGCACGTGACCGTCATAGTTACTAACAGATTCGAGCGCTAGGCCCTTTTTAACCCGTTTCGTCATACTGCTACCATTATAAGAACCTCGTCTTGCAAGTATGTTCGTTGCACTACTGAAGGGAACCGAAAAGGGCGGGCAATTCAGGGTTGCGCAAAGGCGCTCAGATGGGCGCGCTGTCTAAATCGTTGATAAAAGTGGTACACCCGGCA
>QHXS01000140.1 GCA_003223975.1 Acidobacteriota bacterium | reverse complement strand
AGCGAGGTCGCCCGCCTTTTCGATGATCGGGCCGGCAGTGGATTTCAATGCCGCGCCCATCTCGTTCGCAACGATATTCGACAGCGTAGTTTTTCCGACGCCCGGCGGGCCCGTGAGCAAGATATGATCGAGAGCCTCGCGCCGTTTCAATGCCGCCTTCATAAAAACGCGCAGGTTGTCCTTGATCTTCTTCTGTCCGATGTATTCGGACAACTGCGTCGGTCGAAGCGTCGCCTCGAATTTTGATTCTTCGGGCGAGAGTTCTTCGTTTCTGATATTTGCTGCAGCGATGTTCGACATTTTTTTACCGCAGAGACACAGAGGCGCAGAGAATGACTCATTTTCCGTGTCTCAGTGCCTCTGTGGTCGATTCATTCTCAAATTAATAACCCTTTGTTAAACAAGGCCAAGATATCCATCGAAAATGCGACGGTGCAATGCAGTATCAGGCCGATCCAGATGCTGCCGTTGCGGTAGCTCAGCCAGCCCAGGAAAATTCCGGCGACGATCGCCGCGATCGTTTCGGCGGGCGGTTTGCCGAAATGGATCATGCAATACGGCACGGTCATTACAAATATCGAGTAGAGCCCGAGGCTCGGTTTCAGGCTGTGCACCAAAAACCCGCGAAAGAAAAATTCGAGCCCGAAAAACTGTAAAAAGTATATCAGTTCCCAGATGAGCAGAGTTTGCCCGATGTACGGCTCGCCATTGTAGATCTGCAGGAACGGATACTTTGCCGCAAAGCCTGAGGTAAGCGACATCAGATAGGTTAGCGGCAGCATCAACGCGACGCAGCCGGCAAGCACTTTCCAAAATCCATTTTCGATGGAAAACTGCAGTCCGAAATCTTTCAGGTCTGCTTTCCAATGAAATTTGACGATCGCTGCCGGTATGATGAAATAAAAAATGGTCACGATCCCGACCCACCAGACAAGCGATTTAAGATTATTGTCCGCCGGATTCGAAAACGAATTCACGCCGAAAAATGCGTCAGCAACTTCGGGCTTCTTCAAATAGAAGATCCCTGTCAGACCGGCGGCGGCATAAACAAGCGCGGCGATGGCTCGGCGGTCCAGCTTAGAAATATCAGTTTTGATCTGACTTAGGATTTCAAGCATGGAGTATGTGGCTCAAGAAAAGAAAAGAGCGGGGGCAAGCCCGCCTTCCCGACTGTGACTATCTCAGTCGAGTATCCAGAGTAAGCGGTCGTTTCGGTTGGGACCATTCAATTTAAGCACCGACAGTCAGGAAGGGGCCTTGGCCCCGCGCGAAGTTATTTAGCTAGTCGCTGCAAGGCCGAACGAAGTATTTTCTGCACATTCTGATCGGCACCATCGCGGCGGATGTCCTGGATCGCTTTTTCGGCAGCGTTGCGTTGGTAGCCAAGGTTCACAAGAGCCGAAAGTGCATCGTCGAAAGCATCGCTCTCGCCCGCAGTTTTCAAACCTGCTCCTGTGTTTGCGGCTGCCGCAGCAGCAGAAAGTTCACCGACCTTATCGCGAAGCTCGATCACCAGCCGTTCGGCGGTTTTTCGCCCCACGCCGGGGATCGCGATCAGTTTTGCGAGGTTGTCTTTCCGGATCGCGTCGATAATTTCGTCGGCGTTCATTCCGCTGAGCATTGTGATGCCCGATTTCGCACCGACGCCCTGGACTGAGATCAGTTTCAGATAGAGGTCGCGTTCCCGCTCGGTAGAAAAGCCGAAAAGCTGTATCGCGTCCTCGCGAACGTGAGTATAGATCCGAAGCTGCACCGGGTCGCCGACCTCGCCGAGATCATAAAACGTCGACAGCGGAATGACGACGTCATAGCCAACGCCGCCGACATCGATGATGATCGAGTTCGCCGTTTTTTCTAAAAGTGTGCCTGAAAGGTAAGCGATCATTGTTTCACGTGTGCAACGCCGATTGTAATCCAAATCGCCCGGCAAACAAAATACAGGAGGCGGTCATCGTATATTTTGGGAATTGAACAGATTTTCCTTTTCGTCAGCCGACAAACGAGTTATGATTAGTCTTGCGGAACAATTCTTCGTCCGGACTTGAAACTGGATCCATCAGGCAGACGTATTCATCCGTAATTGAAATCTAGAGGTGAAATTAATGTGCTGTTTAGGCGTTTTTAAGCGTGTTGTCCCTTTCCTGCTAACATTCACTGTAGGACTTTTCATCGCAAGCTTCTTTATCACGATCGCCGCACCCAGTTTCGGCGGCGGCCGACGTTTCCGGGCACGTGAATGGCGAAACTTGGAGGTCGAGGTCCAGGAGCTAAAAAATGAACGGTCTCGTTTGAAACAAGAGATCGAATCGCTCAAGGACGAACGGCGCGAGATCTGGGGTTCGAAGCTCGCAGAAGGCTCGAGCATCGAGAACTTCGTTCCGCCGCCGGTTGCCCCGACCGTTACTCGTCCGGCCGTAACTCGAACGTTAAAGTAGAGTTTTTCGAATCAGGGCCACAGGTTAACGCTTTGTATAGCATCGTGTTAATCTGTGGTTTCCTTTTTTTATGGACGAATCTCAGGCACGAAAACTCATTTGTGAGGTCGGCAAGTTGCTGTACGAGCGAAGCTACGTGGTTTCGTCCGACGGCAATGTGAGCATTCGTCTGGACGAGAATACGGTGCTCGCCACGCCGACGATGACTTGCAAAGGCCGCATGACCGAAGATTCGCTTGCACTTACCGACATGGAAGGCAAGCCGAAATCGGACAAGCGGGCGTCGTCGGAGTTGGCGATGCATCTTTTGATCTACAAGATGCGGCCAGATGTAAAAGCGGTTTGTCACGCGCATCCGCCGCACGGAACTGCATTCGCGGTTGCCGGACTTGCGATAGATCAGCCGATACTTTCTGAAGTTATTTTAACGCTCGGCTGCGTGCCGCTAACAGATTACGGAACGCCGTCGACCAACGAACTGACCGAGGCGATGAAGCCGTACGTGGCTCATCACAATGCGCTTTTGATGGCGAATCACGGTGCGGTCGCTTATGGCGATGACCTTTGGCAGGCATTTGATCGTTTGGAAACGCTTGAACATACAGCGCGGATCGCGATACTTGCGAAGGCCCTCGGTGGAGCAAACGATCTGCCGCAGGAAGCGATCGAAAAGCTGATAAACATCCGGGAAAAGGCCGGTTATCTGAGAGAAAACGCCCGTTGCCAAGCGTGTGGTTACTTACACGATGCGGGAATTGCGTGCGACCTTGAAGTGCAATATCCGGCCGCTTCACATTCGAACGGGACAAAGATCGCATTCACACGCGAAGAATTGATCGAGCTTTTGAGCCAAGCGGCGAAATTAGGTTAAACTAGCCGCAGTCTTTATTTCATTTATCCAATCTAGGAGCAAAACCAAATGCAGGAAGCATTAGGAATGGTCGAGACCAAAGGCCTTGTGGCGATGATCGAAGCGGCCGACGCGATGGTCAAAGCGGCGAACGTTCAGCTCGTCGGATACGAAAAGATCGGGGCCGGATTTGTCACGGCCATCGTACGCGGTGACGTTGCCGCTGTAAAAGCCGCGACAGACGCCGGTGCCGCTGCAGCGCGCCGGGTTGGCGAGCTGGTCAGCGTGCATGTGATCCCGCGTCCTCACAACGCGGTCGACGAAACTCTTCCAGTAGTAATGAAATAGCCGTCAGCGTTCAGCAATCAGCTTTCAGCCAAAGCTGTTTCTGATCGCTGACAGCTGACAGCTGACTGCTCAAATGATTATTGGACGCATCCTCGGCACCGTCGTTTCCACGCAAAAAGACGAACGCCTCCTAGGCAAAAAGCTGCTCATCGTAAAACCGATAAATCTGGACGGTACTGACCAGAGCGGCTATGTCGTCGCCGTCGATACGGTGGGTGCCGGTTATCACGAGCGCGTGATCGTCGTGGGCGGTTCGTCCGCTCGAATGGCTGAGGGAAATAAGGATTGCCCGGTCGACTCGGCGATCATCGGAGTTATCGACAGTTTTGAATTCATTTCGTAAATGCAGATCGCACGCGTCATCGGCACGGTCGTTTCGACCGTTAAGAACGAGTCGCTTCACGGGCGGAAATTCCTGCTCGTGCAAACGCTCAACGCAGATCTGAAAGCGAAAGGCTCGCCGATGATCGCACTGGATTCCGTCGGAGCCGGCGTCGGGGAACTGGTTTTTTGGTGTCGCGGAAAAGAGGCCTCATTTCCGTTCAAACGCGATCAAACGCCCACCGATTGCACGATAGTTGGAATAATCGATTCCGATTCGCATGTTTTTAACCCATCGAATTAGATGTTAATTGCGAGAGTCATAGGAAATGTTGTTGCAACGCAAAAGAATCAGCGTTACGAGGGCACTCGCGTGATGCTATGCCGGCAGATCACGCCCGAAGGCGAAGATATGGAATATACGTGCCTTGCGCTCGATTCGGTCAATTCTGGCGAAGGCGACATCGTTGTGATCGCCCAGGAAGGCTGGTCGGCGTCGACCGCTTCGACCGGAAAAGCCGGCGCGGCGATCGATTCGGCGATCGTAGGTGTGGTCGATTACATCGATCTATTGCCAAAGGAAAAGAATGAGGGGAATTGATTCAAAAGAAGTTGCTGAAAAGGTCGAAAAGATCGTTCGCTCAAAGGCGGGCGAAGGTGATCTAACGCAGATCTTAGCCGAACTACAAAAAATAAATCGTCGACTAGACAACCTCGAAACAGTTTCGAATTCGAGACCTGAAGTTTCAAATCCGCAATTAATTCATCCTTCACAGGAACGCTTTGAGATAGCGGAGGCGATGGCTGACGCGATCTTCGCCGGCGTCCATAAAGAAAAGGCCTGCACGTTCGAGCCGAACGGCAAGCCTTGTGATCACTGCTCGATGTGCAGTGCCCGCGGTTTCTAATTACTTATTCGCATTAGCGGCTGGTGCGTTCGCAGCCGGTGCACTGCCGTTTTGATTACGCCTCATTGAATTCGGATCGGGCAATTGAGGTGCATTCTGTGCTCCTGCCTGCGCCTGGAAAGGCACTTCTTCCTTAAAACCAAATAGTCCGGCCGTTAGCACTGCCGGGAACGAATTACGCGCCGTGTTATAGTCCACCACCGCAGCATTGTAGTCCTGCCGTGACGTATTGATACGGTTTTCCGTTCCCGCAAGCTCCGTCTGTACGTTCATAAATGCCTGGACGGATTGAAGCTGCGGATATGCCTCCTGCAAACTCAGAAGGCGTCCGATCGTTCCTCCGAAGCTGTTTGCCGCGTCCATTATTGCCTGCTTTTGTTCAGGCGTACGATCGCCGCCAGGACCGGTCGCGGGTTGTTGTTGTGCATTCAGCAGTCGGGAACGCGCTTCGGAGATCTGGCCGAAAACCTCCTGCTCCTGAACGCCCGCGGTCTGTGCAGCTGTCATTAGATTTGGAATAAGGTCCGCTCTCCGTTGAAGAGCACTCTCGACGTTCGCCCATTTTCCCTTTACGTTCTGTTGTTTGGCGGTCAGCTCGTTATAGCTGCATCCGCTCAAGCCGAATGCAAAAATTATGGTCACTCCGATCAAAATCGCTCGTTTCATTTTTAGTATCTCCTCAAGGTTCGAATCTCAAGAGCGCGAGATGGCATCGACCGCGTCGATCACCTTCTCGATCTGTTCCATGTACTCGCCGAAAAGGCGATTCAGGCTTACCAAATCTGTTTTCCCTACATAATTGTCCTGTCTGATATTAAATATCCTCTCGAAAACGGCGCCGTCCAGTCGCAGACGTTCGACCGTCATTGCGGTGATCTCACGCTTAATTACCGGCGGCTCGATCGCATGAAGCAGCAGGACGGCCCCGAACAATGCGGAAAAGCTAGCAAGGCTTTCGGCCATCAATGTCTTCAAACCGTCCTCGGTCGTCGAAGCCGGAATATAATGCCGCCGCAGCAATATCAGCTTGCTGCGAAGCTCGTACTCCACTTGATGCCGGAGAAATTCTACGGAAATATTTAACCCGGCCAAGACATCCGTTCCGTAAAGAACCTTGCGAGCCTTGGACATTTGATTGAATTCGATGGGAAACACATCGGCCGAATCCTGAAGTTCGCTCACAGTAAAATAAACCGGAAGCGGATGGCCCATCCGGTGCCATTCTCGAACGCAGGCATGTGCGTTTCGAAGATCGTCAGGCGTTATCTTGTTCAGCGCGATCAAAATGTTGTAATCCGAATGCGTCGGGATGAAATCACCGGCTGCTGCCGACCCATACAAGATGATCGACACGAGGTTCGCTCCGTGTGTCGTCCTTACATCGTCAATGAAAGCGTTGAATTGATGTTCCATTCTTTTACCAGCTGCCTCCAGAACCGCCTCCACCAAAGTCGCCGCCGCCGCCGAAACCGCCCCAATCGCTTCCGCCGGAACTGCCGCCCCAGCCGCTTCCGGATGACGAACTGCCGGAACTGCCGATCGCGGAGCCGATGATCCATGGAAGAGCGCCTCCACCACCTCCAAATCCGCCGCCCCAGCGATTTCGGTCGCCTTGCGACTTACCACCGCCACCACGGTTCGCCAAGATGATCAACACGATCACGAAGATAATAATTAGACAGCAGAATAAGCTAAAAGATGGACCGCCCCCGCCGGATCGATCGCCCGTAGCCGGCGTAGGTGTCGAGACGCCGCTTGCACGCTGCTCGATAGTGCGTATGTACGCGTCAATGGTGTCGGAAATTCCTTTGGCGTAATTGCTTTTTTTGAATTCCGGTACAAGAAATTGCCGCTGCAGGTTGCCGGCGAGGGCGTCGGGCAGCTCGTCCTCGAGATCGCGGCTGATCTGCGTGAAATATTTACGGTCGTCGATCGCGATGAAAAGCAACCCGCTCGGATTATCATCGGCCTTCGAACCGATCTTCCAGCCGCGAGCGACCGCCAACGAGTAATCGAAAATATCGCGTTCGCCGGTAGTTCGGACTACGGCGACGGCTATCTCGACGGTCGTCTTTTCTTTAAACGCCTTGAGTTTATCTTCGAGCTGTTGTTTTGTTCCCGGATCAATGACGCCGGCGTAATCGTTTACATAGCCGGTTGGAGTAGGAAGCGGAGAGACGTTCGGGTCCCAGGGCTGATCCTGTGCAAAAACGAGACCAAACGCGGCGAAAACGATCGCGACCGCTGCGATAAACGTAGAGCCCGAGAGTTTGTTTCGCCGTATCATCCGATATAGAACGATTCTGTCAAATATTCATGATTTACGAAAGGTTTGGGCCGCGGGTTCCGCAAATCAATCAGCTTTTCGAACCTCGACGATATTTGCACGGAAAGCTCGTTTTACCGTTCGGATCAACGGATGGTGTTCGGCGTAAGCGAGGAGTTCTTCTTCAGTTGGGTTGTCACGAAGTGTGAGAACTTCGGCGTCCTGAGGTTCATCGTCAGGCTCAAAAACCGGCGGCTTGAAGGTACTCGTAGAACTGCCGTTGGACGCCGAAGCAGCGGCTGCCTGTGGCTTTATCGTCGAGAATGCGGCTGCAATTTCGTCTGCGGCGGCGAATGGAGCGAGGTTGTCGCCTGCGAAATAGAGCTTGTTTTCGAAAGCGTCATCGAGCGTCGGATGCTCGTAATGCTCCAGCCGATCAGCAGAGATCTCGATCGGCCGTTCGGGTAATGCCTCTACAAAGCTGAGGTCGTAAGGCGCAGGAGCTGAAGTGATCTCCGGAGGATCGTCGTCAAACGTTTCAAGCGGCGGCTCGCTGAAAAATGGTTCGTCAGGCTCGATGGGACCGCTGAAGACAGGGAACGGTTCGACGATCTCAGGAATTAAAGTTTTTTTTTCCGCGCTTGCAGCTTCCGCAAGCAGCGATTCGATGGGAATCTCGGGGGCGATGCCGTACTTTGTTTCAAGCGCGGTAAGCCGTTCGAGGATCTTGTCCATCGGCGTCAACCGACGCATTTCGACGAGGCGAACAAGGCCAAGCTCCAGCATGTAACGCGGCTGCGTCGAATCTTTTAATTTCGTTTCGGTTTCCGCGACAGCGTTGAAAATCCGCAGCAGGTCGCTTTCGCTGAAATGTGCCGCTAGCTGTTCTGTCTGTGAAGGTTCGAGCATCGCGGCATCAAGCAAGACCTCGGCATTTCCGGCAACTTTATGGACCATTAGATCACGGATCACCGAAAGCAGATCGCGGCAATAATTGCGGAGATCGTGGCCCTCAGAGATCAGATGTTCGACGACGTCGAGCTGCGATCTCGCGTCCTTGTCGGCGATCGCCTGAACGGACTTGATAAGTACGTCGCGACCCGCCATCCCAAGGGCACGCGTTACATCATCGACCCCGATCGTTCCCGTCGAAAAGCTGATCACCTGATCGAAATTCGATTGCGCGTCACGCATCGAACCTTCTCCCGATCGCGCCAATTCGCGAAGCGCAGGCTCACTGACATCGATCTTTTCCGCTTCGGCGATCAACTTCAGCCGGTCGAAGATCTTCGGTTGCGGGATCGTGCGAAACATGAACTCCTGGCATCGCGAGGTGATCGTTTCGGGCACCTTGTGCAGCTCGGTCGTCGCCATTATGAAAACGACGTTCGGTGGCGGTTCTTCGACAGTTTTCAAAAGGGCATTGAATGACGACGTCGAAAGCATATGCACCTCGTCGATGATAAAGACGCGGTACCGATCGCGTGCCGGCGTGATGTTGATGTTTTCTAGGATGATCTCGCGGATCTTATCGACCTGTGTGTTCGAAGCAGCGTCGAATTCCAGAACGTCTATCGAACGGCTTTCGGCGATCTCGGTACACGAAGGGCACGGATCCGGGTCCGTTGTTTTGCAAGGATTTATGTTGGGTTTGTCAGTTTTATGACAATTTAAGGCCTTCGCCAGCAGGCGTGCGGTCGTGGTTTTGCCCACGCCGCGAGCACCGGCAAACAGGTATGCATGATGCAGACGGTCG
>QHXS01000139.1 GCA_003223975.1 Acidobacteriota bacterium | reverse complement strand
CCGGGCGTTCACGTCAGATATCGCAGCGGCTTTTTCAATGTGTCGAATGAAAAACTGGCCGCCGCCCCGCCGCCTCCGGCCACACTTAACGAACAGATCTCCGCGGCGTTGATGTCGCCCTTTGCGATAAATGACATTTCCGTCAGCCTAAATGCGCTTTTCGGCAACAGCGTGCAGAAGGGCAATTACGTTCGCTCGATCCTTCACATCGACGGAGCGGGGCTGAAGTTCGTTGATACGGCTGACGGAAAGAAAAAAGCAGAAATTACGGTCGTAGGCGCAAGTTTCGACGAGGCCGGCAACGTGGTCGATCAGGTTTCCCGTTCCTACGGGATTACCGCAAACAATGAAGCCGGGATAGAGGAATTAAGACAGCGCGGCATCATCTATTACTTTGAGTTTCAGGTAAAAAAGCCGGGCGCGTTTCAATATCGAGTTGCGGTTCGCGACAACAACGCGGCAAAAGTCGGTTCGGCGAGCCAGTTTATCGAAGTGCCAAACCTGAAAAGGAAAATACCCACGCTTTCGAGCATTGTTCTGCAAAACATGACTCGTGAGGAATGGGAAAAAGCAGGCCGCGGCGAGTCTTATAGCTCGGCTTCGGACCCGATGAGCGATACTTCAAAGCGCAAATTCAAGTCAGGGACGATCCTGAAATATGGTTACGAGATCTACAATGCTCACCTTAATAAGGACAAGCAGCCTGACCTGACGACGAGAGTTCGCGTTTTCCGTGACGGAAAACTTGTTTTTGAAGGAAAGCCGACCGCCCTGCCGTTGGCAGATCAGAAAGATCTGGAACACGTCCGTGCGTCCGCCGCATTAAGTCTGGGTGGCCAGATCGAGCCCGCCGAATATGTATTGCAGGTCATCGTTACCGACAATCTGGCAAATGCCAAACGCCAGATCGCATCGCAATTTGTTCAGTTTGAAGTGACCAACCGGTGATGTCGCAGGCAAAATCTCTGAGTCGAGTGATGAGCGTTTTGTAATATCATTACAAACAAGCCTAAATAGTTTCCTGACATCTAACTTTTTATATGCGCTCTTATTTTGTTTTACTTTTGCTTCTGCCGCTCGGAGCGTTTACGGCCGCGGCTCAAACAGCCAAACCGAGCCCGACGGCGCCCATAGAAGGCGAGGTCGTCAAGATATCCACTAACCTCATCCAGATGGATTTCTCCGTGACCGATTCGAAGGGCAGGCCCATCACCGACCTTAAACCCGAAGAGGTTGAGGTGTACGAAAACGGCAAAAAACAGCGGATCACAAGCTTCAATTTCTTTTCCGATAAAAGGGAAATAACGAAATCTGTCGAATCGAAGAAAAAATCACAAATCGATGTGCCAATTCCTGGCTCTGAGATCCGGCCCGAGCAGGTGCGGCGAACATTCGCGCTGGTCGTCGATGACCTTTCGCTTTCATTCGACAGCGCTAATTCCACGCGGATCGCACTGAAGAAGTTCGTCGACGAGCAGATGCAGAATGGCGACCTTGTCGCGATCATTCGAACCGGGGCCGGTATGGGGTCGCTCCAGCAGTTCACTTCCGACAAGAGGCTTCTATACGCAGCGATCGAAAAGGTACGTTGGAATCCGCTGGGAACGGGCGGCTTGAGCGCCTTTGCGCCGATCGAGCCGACGCCAAGGGAGCAGGCGGCCTCGATGGGCCTGATAGCACGTAATGCTGCGGACGCTCAAGCCGAAAAGAATCGCCTAACGGCCCTCAATGATCTGCGCAACAGTATTTTTGCTTCCGGAACGCTCGGGGCGATCCGCTATCTTGTCAACGGGATGAGTCAGCTGCCCGGCCGAAAATCCATCATTCTGTTTTCCAATGGATTCCGGATCTTTACTCGCGACGAAGACGGATACGAGGACGGAACATATATGCTCGCGTTAGTGCGCGAATTGATCGATCAGGCCAACCGCGCTTCCGTGGTCATTAACACGATCGATGTTCGCGGGCTTGTTTATACAGGGTACAGCGCCGCCGATACCGTAACGGACATGAGCGTCGGCGCTAATACTACTTCAATGAACGACCGTAGCGACGAACTGTTCGAAACGCAGCACAGCCTTTCGATAATATCCAAGGAAACCGGCGGCTTGACCATCCAAAACAGCAACGATCTGAGCGAGGGCGTCAGTCGCGTTCTTGAAGATCAGAGTTACTATCTGGCCGCATACGAGCCGGACGACGAAACATTTGATGCAGCCAAGGCCAAATTCAACAAGATATCGGTTCATGTGCTGCGTCCTGGTGCCTCCGTCAGATCGCGCAGCGGTTTCTTCAATAATACGGACCAACGGAACTCGCAGGCAGGCGCGCCTGCCACGCCGTACCGGCAGATAATGGATGCGTTGGGCTCACCTTTTGCACACAGCGGCATCGAGTTGCGACTTAATCCGCTTTTTGGATATGACGAACGCAATGGTTCGTTCGTCAGATCGTACCTCCATATCAATGCCCAAAACCTCAAATTCAGCGAGGAATCGAACGGAAAACGAAAGGCAACGATCTCCATTGTGGCGGCTAGTTTTGGCGACACGGGAAAGCCGACCCATCAGGTTTCCAATTCGTACACGATCTCGGTCGACGAGAAAGAATATCGCAAGATCCTGAATGACGGCATCGTTTACAACTTCACATTTCCCGTAAAACAACCGGGCGGATTTCAGTACCGTGTGGCAATACGCGATGATCTTGCCGGCGTTGTTGGTTCCGCGAGCCAGTTTGTGCAGATACCAAAGATCAAAAAGGGTTCTTTGGTCCTCTCTAGCATGGTCGTCCAAAGTCTCACGCCTGATGAATGGAAGAAGCAATCAGCAGGCGCGAAGATCGAATCCGATCCGATGAATGCTACTTCGGCGCGCCGTTTCAGACAGGGCAGCATTCTGCAATATGCGTTTGAGTTATACGGGCTTGAGCCGGATGTCGCTAGATCAGGAATGCTCGCAAGAAAAGTACGAGTTTTCCGCGATGGAAAACTGATCCTTGACGGAAGCGAGATTCCCCTTGTCCTACGCTCGTCGGGGGGAAAATACCTTTCGTCCGGTGCGATCTCACTCGGGGCCGAAATGGAACCGGGCGACTATATCCTGCAGTTGGTCGTCATCGACAATTCGAAAAAAGAAAACAAGAGGTATGCGACCCAGGTCGTTCAGTTCGAGGTGGTCAATTGATCATTGCCAGTTGCCGATCAATGTGAACGGCGACCAGTAAAATGGATGTGCGAACGGTGCATTCGGGTCGGTCTTGAAGGGCGGCAAGGTTTTGTCGACCGCCTCGACAAAATCGTCAGCACGGCTTTTTTGAGCCTCGCTCGCTGAATATTTCCCGTACATTAATTTCAATTGTGCCCGGCGCATCGCGTCGGCTTTCGACAAGCCTTCCTTACCATACAGCTGATAAAACTCGACCATGAAATCTTTTGTCGACGTGTCTGCAACCGACCAGAGCGTCGCTAAAACCGACTTTGCGCCTTCTTTTTGTGCGATCGAGCCAAAGCCTTCGACCTCGACACCGTTCGCGCGCGCACCGCCGGGCGTTGCAGTATTGCAGGCGGAAAGAACGATCAGATCGACGTCGGTCAACGGTTCGCTGCGCAGCTTTTCGACGGTGAATTTCCGATCCGTTCCGCCGCCCAGCAGCAGGAACGAATTCTTGTCATCGCCTGGAGTCAGCTTGAAGTGGCTCGCGATATGGACGATCGGATAACGGCCAAGTTCGCCCTCGAAATTACTGAGCGTGAATTTTTCATCGAGCAATTTTCGCCCCGCCAGAACGCCACTCACGCACTGCGGTTTTAGTGAAAGCATTCCGACAGATTTATCGGAAACGATGCAATCCAATTCATCCGGAACTGCGGTCAGTGCAGAAAAGCCCTCGGTCGGTTTCGACACGCCGACGCCGAGAATTGAAAGCTGTTGCCCTTTTGCGGACGAAAAAACGAGACTATCGCGGCTCGCAAGATTCACCATCACGTTCGCATAGCGCTCGGCCAGGTAACCAGTTCCCTTGTTCCAAAAAGCTGCTGGAGGAATGTATCGAAGAGATCCGTCCAAGCTCCAGAGGATCGTATCGGCCTTGATACCGGCGAGGTCCACCTCGATCGGCTTTACGATCAGGTCGTATAGTTTCTGCCCCGCAGGCCGCGGATCGTATTGCGGCGATGTGAGCGCCGTTCGGAACTTCGCGACAAGCTCATTGATCTCCTCTTCCGTGACCTTCACCGTATGTGCCCGCTGTGTCTTGCTCGTTGTTACAATAATGTTCAGCGTATCTTTCCCGACGATCGTAGAAACTGCCACCGTGTGCTTTGCTTTGAGACGATCAAGTGTTTTCTTCAGTCCGGAATCGACCTGTACCACACGCGCGTCATTTTGGCCGAATTTCGTCTTCAATTCTTCAAGAAATTTTTCGAACGCCGTTGACGCATCCGCTAATTCCTGTTTTAGCTTGTCGTATTGAGCCTGCTTGGGAAATTCGCCCGCGGGAAACTGTTTACGTTCGTCTTCAAGGTCGCTGAATTGTTTTCCGATCGCGGTGATCTGTCCGGCAAGCGTATCGTATCTTTGGATCGCCGTTCGTTCGTCGTCCGAGATCGCCATTTTCCCCAACAATTCCTTTGCGACCGTATCATCACGCCGTACGTAATCGATCAGCTCTTCTTCCTTGAGCATCGTGAGCACTTGCTCGGCCTCTGCGATGCGGCCCTGAGAAATGAGGATGGACGCAAGTCCCCGATACGTGCCTTCGATAGATTTCAGATAAGACTGTCGCTCTTCGATGCTCAAGCCCGCCATACCTTTGCGGAAATCCTGAAAGATATTGATCGAGCTTTTGCCGTAGAACGCCGCAAAATTTGCGTTGCCCATCTTCGACCAGATAGTCATTAAATTGCCTAATGTTGTTGCTTCGCCGTATTTTCCTCCCAGCGAGCGCGAAAGAACGAGCGACGAATTATAATTGTCGAGCGCCTTCTTGTTGTCTCCGTTCATCTCGTATATCTTGGCGACATTATTAAGAAAGGTGGCTTCGGACGCTCGAATTTCCCACTGACGGGCACCGTCCAGGGCCTTTGAAAACAGCATCAATGCAGTATCGTACTGAGCAGCAGCGAAAGCATAGTTGCCGAAATCATTCATCAAATTTAGGGCGAACTCTCGTATTTTCGTTCTTTTCGTCTTTATTAGCTCATTACCCAGTGCGAGCGCGGCCACATAGCTTTCGAGCGCAGCCGCATCTTCGCTGTTGACCGCCTGCGATTTCGCAAGGCCGCGGAGAGCAAAAAGCTCCGTAACCTTGTCGCCGTTCTCGTGCGCTAACAGCCGAGCCTGACCAAAATACGATTCTGAACGTTTGTAATCGTTTAAAAATTCATATACCAACGCTGTATCATGCGCGATCGCGGCCATAAAGGAACGATTGTTAAGTTTTTCGGCTAATATCCTGGCTCGCTCGTCGTATTCCAGTGCTTCCTGCATCCGGACCGAAAGGTACGAAAAGTATCCGAGGTTCTTGAGGACCTGACATTTTAGCGAGTCGTCACTTAACAATTCCAGCTTTGCTAGTGCGTCATCCAGCAGCGGTTTTGATTTGGCCCCTTGGCCCAATCTTAAATAGAGGTCAGCGAGCGAGTTCAAAATATTCACTTCCAGTTTGGGCAGTTTGGCTGTTTGTGCCCGTTTCAACGCGCTTTCGTAAAATGCAACAGCGAACTTCGGTGTATCGAGTTTGATCTGCGCGTCAGCATAATTCATCAGCGTGTTTATCGCTTCTTCGGGCGTACGGTCCTTTGCAACCTGATATGCCTTCCAAAGAACTTCGGTCGCCTTTGTCCGGTCGTTGAGCGCAATATAAACGTTTCCCAGTGCTTGATAGATCGGCAAGTCAAAGGAACCGACCGGATGCTTTTCGATCTGCACTCTAGCTTCCTCGAGCGCGTCGCGGGCGTGTTCGAAATCATTTTGTTTGTAATAGAAGGAGCCGATTGCTACAAGAGCGCCCGCCTGCCCCGGCGGATAATCAAGCGACCTAAAGATCGCGAGCCCGCGGTTCATCAGCGCCAAACCGGCTTCCGGGGGGCCTATGTTTGTCAAGCAACCGCCGTGAACGACAAGCGTCCTGGCCAAACTCATCTGATCGTTGTACTTTTCGAAAACCGGCTCGATCGATTCGAGCATTTTTACAGCAGCCTGGATCGATCCCGTATCGCCTTTTGCGACCAGTGCAGAAGCCTCCACGAATACTTTGAGGGCCGCGGTGATTTTCGCTTCGCGAGAATCGTCTGGCGTTTGAGCCGCCAGCACGAAAAGATTCGCTGCCAAAGCGACCGCCGCTGCCAGAACCGTCATTCTCCCTACATGTCTTGCGATCTTCGAATTCATTTCCTATGTGCCTTTTCCAAAATCCTTATCGCCAGTTCCCGCTGAGTGTGAACGGCGACCAATAGAATGGGTGAGCGAACGGAGCATTTGGATCGGGTTTGTACGGTTGCAAGGTCTTGTCCGTGACGGTAACGAATTCATCGGCGCGCACTTTCTGCGCCTCGGTGGCGGAATGTTTTCCATGCATTAACTGCAACTGCGCGCGGCGCAAAGCTTCCGCTTTGGAAAGGCCGTCCTTACTGTAAAACCGGTAAAAGTCCACCATCAGGTCTTTGGTCGAGGAATCCGCGACAGACCACAGTGTCGCTATCACTGCACGCGCTTCTTCCTGCGCCAGCGTCCCGAAACTTTCCACTTCGATCCCGTTGGCTTTGGCACCCGCCGGCGTTGCTGTATTGCACGCCGACAAGACCATCAGCTCGAGGTCGCCAAGTGATTTGGAGCGCAGCTTTTCAACAGAGAATTTTCGCTCTGTTCCACCGCCCAGGAGCAGAAACGAATTCTTGTCGTCACCGGGGATCAGCTTAAAGTGGCTCGCGATATGTATGATCGGATATCTACCAAGCTCACCCTCAAAATTCGCCAGCGTGAAATTATCGTCCAAAAGTTTGCGGCCGTTCATCACGCCCGCCGTGCATTGCGGTTTGGCGGACAGGATGCCGGCAAACTTGTCGGAAACGATGCAGTCCAACTCGTCCGGAACCGCTGTGAGGGCGGAAAACCCATCGGTGGGTTTCGATACTCCGACGCCGAGCACGGAAAGCTGATTGGCTTTCATGGGAGTGTGCTCGAGGGATGTAAGATTCGCGAGGCCGACCATTACGTTTGCGAAACGTTCGGCGAGATATCCCTTTTCCTTGTCCCAGAAAACCGCCGGGGGCAGGTAACGCAGCGAACCGTCAAGGCTCCAGACGATCGTATCCGCATTGATGCCGGCCAGGTCGCCTTCGATCGGTCTCACGATCCAATTGTAAAATTGCTGCGAAATGGGCCGCGGGTCATACTGCGGCGACATCAATGCCTGTCGGAGCTTTTCAACCGTCGCGTTTATTTCCGCGGCTGTGACTTGTACGACATGAGCACGCTGAGTCTGACTCGTCGTTACGATAATGTTCAGCCGGTCTTGGCCGATGATCGTCGAGACGCTCGCTGTTTGATTTGCTTCGGGGATCCGGCTGAGGGCTTTTTTGAGATTCGAATCTACCTGTGCGACCCTCTTATCGTTTGCACCGAATTTGAGCTTCAGTTCGTCGAGAAATTTCTCAAAAGTCGCTCTCGCGTAACCCAACTCTTTCGACACATCGTCGTAACGCTGCTGTTTCGCAAACTGGTTCGCAGGGACAGCTAACCGCTCCTTTTCCAGCTGCTCGAATTCCTTGCCCAGCGCGGTGATCTCGTTGGCTATGAGGTCGTACTTTGTCATCGCCGTGCGTTCATCCGCGGTCAACGCCAACGTCTCGAGCATGTTTTTCGCCACCGCGTCGTCCCGCCGAACGTACTCGATCAGCTCTTCCTCTTTCAGCATCGTCAGTACCTGCTCGGCTTCGGCGATGCGGCCCTGATCGATCAACAGCGATGCCAGCTTTCGGTACGTTCCTTCGATGGTGGCGATATATCCCGCACGCACTTCCGGCGAAACATCGGCAATGCGTTTTCGTAGCTGCTGATAAATGTTCACGGCGCTCTTGCCGTAAAACGTCGCGGCTCCGGTGTTGCCGATGGCAAGAGAAAGGTCCATCAGGCCCGTCATCGCCTCGGCTTCCGGCACTGGGAGCCCGGCCGATCTGGCGGTGAGAAGCGAATCGTTCAGAAGCCCGATCGCTTTCGGTTTATCGCCCAGCAGCGAATAAACGAGTGCGAGCCGCCGCGCGGATACCGATTGGTATTCAGCCAGTTTCTCGCGTTTTGCGTTCCCGAGCGCAAGCTCCAGGTAGTTTCTTGCCCTGGCTAGGCGAACATCGCGTGTCGGGTCCTTTCCCGTGTCCTTCTGAAACGATTCGATAAAAAAATTGCTGCTATCGATCAGCACAGCGACGCTTTCGGACGAATACCAGCCCTGTCCCGAATCCCCCCTCGCGGCCATCGCCTCTGCCATTCTCTTCTGCGCTTCGGCCACGCGGCCCAGCGCATTCAGGCTGCGGGCCAGGTAACGCAAAGACTCCATTTTCTTAAGAATTTCGCTGGGACCGCTATTCGTCGTGACCGCTTCTTCGAGGATTTTGACCGCAGTTTCATAGCTACCTATCGTGAAATTCAGAATGCCGATATTCAAAAGTACGTCGCCTTCGATCCCATATGGCCTGCTTCGCGCCTCGGAAGGATGTGCCTTTCGGAAATATTCCGCGGATCTGATCAGGTCGAACGTTGCGAAGTAATATTTCCCCCACGAAAGGTTCAGCATCGCGCGGAGCGATTCGTCCGGATTTGCACCGAGGAGCAGCTCCGCTCGATCGAGATATTTCTTTGCAACGGGCAGGTCCCGAAACTTTCCGGCCATCAGGTCGCCGATCGCCCAACAGGCCACCATCTCAGCTTCCGGCAGCTTTGCCGCGACGGCTCGTTTTCCCGCATCCGCCAGCGGCCCGATCGCGAGCTTGGGCGCCCCAAGTTCGATCATGTGTTTCGAAAAGGCCAGGACCTCTGCCGGCGGTTTATCCAGTTTGAGACGAACCGCCTTGATGAATGTCTTTTGTGCGTTCGATGGGTTATAAAACGACACCCAGATCTTGCCGAGAAGCTCATAGGTGTCGTAGCTCAGCGGATCAGGTTTCGTTTCGATCCTCTCAATTATCTCGACCGCCTGTTCCACGTAGCTTCGGGCGCGTTCGCGGTCAACGGAGGTGCCTTTTCCGTCCTTGAAAAAAAATTCGCCCAGACCGCTCAAAATCCCGATCTGCTGCTCCACTATGTTCAATTCGCGAGCGAGGTCGAGAGCTCGCGAAAGAGTTGCAACGGCCGCGTCCTTTTGATCAAGGCGGATCTGCAGATTTCCGATCAACGTTACGGTCGGCAGCAGTTTTTCTTTTTCGCCGAATTCGGAATAGATGGCCTCGGCCTTTTGCAGCTTTTGGATCGCTTTGACCAACGACGCACTGTCA
>QHXS01000055.1 GCA_003223975.1 Acidobacteriota bacterium | reverse complement strand
CGCTTGGACCCTTCCTCGCAAAGAATTTTGCTACCACGATCTCGCCCTATGTCGTGACGATGGAAGCACTCGCGCCGTTCCGAACGAAAGCATTCGAGCGCGACGCGGACGATCCGCAGCCTCTGGAATATTTGAGCGACGAACATAATCAAAAATTCGGCGGGCTCGACATCAATCTCGAGGTTTACATCCAGACCGAGAGGATGCGGAATGAGAACATCGAGCCGCATCTGCTTTCACGCTCGAACACAAAGGACCTTTACTGGACCATCGGCCAGATGCTCACGCATCACGCGTCGAACGGCTGCAACCTGCAAACCGGCGACCTGATGGCGACGGGCACGGTCAGCGGAAAAGAAAAGTCGGAGCGCGGCTCGATGCTCGAACTCACGTGGCGTGGAACGGAACCGATCGAATTGTCGTCCGGCGAGACACGACGATTTCTCGAAGACGGCGACGAGGTCATCAGGAAAGGCTTTTGCGAACGCGAAGGGTTTCGCCGAATCGGGCTTGGCGAATGCCGCGGCCGCATCATTTCCGCTAACAAATAAGAATGCTGCCTCAACCGTTTAGGGAATTTCATAACGCGGTCCTGGTCGTAACCGCTCCCGGTCTCGATGAGCGACAGAAAAGCGCGCGCCGCCAACTCGGTGACGGAAACTTTGAGTTCGTATTCGGGATCAACAAAAATGCCACCAGCAAAGACGATCTGGCCGCACGCGGCATCTACGATGAGCAACGGGCGATCGAGATCGACCGCCGGCACAAATCGATGACGCTCGGGCATATCTGTTGCTCGTTCGGTCATCGCGAAGCTTACCGGCGGATCATAGAAAATCGATTCGAACGAACGCTGATATTCGAGGATGACGTTACCATTTTCGACGTTGAGGAAACCGCGATCCGTGAGATATTGGCGGCCGCGCCCAAGGACGGCGACCTTATCTATTGGGGGTGGTCGGGCGTCGAGCGAAAACCGTGGTTCGGCAGCATGAAACAGTATCTGTACAACATCCAGCACGCTATCGGCCTGTTGAAACTCGATCACACTATGATCGGAAACCTGTATCCTCGCGAGTTCAACCAGCATTTCCTGATCGCCGGCAGGCTGTTCGGCGCCTACGCATACAGCGTTTCGCTCGAGGGAGCGCAGATCCTGCTCGATTGGAACACGCCGATCGTTCAGAACGCCGATAACGCCTTGATGTACGCAAGGCTAAAAGGCGATCTGCACGCCTACATGTCGCGCCGCAAGCTTTTCGGCGAACACAGCCAGGGCGTTGCCGGTTCGATCGAGTCTTTGGTTCAAAGCTAGGTCGCGAAAAACTTTTGGGGTCCACCCTTTCAAGGTGGCGCATCCAATCGATTATAATAGGAATAGATGTCGGCTAATAACGATAAATTCAGGGAGGAATGCGGTGTTTTCGGCATTTTCGGCCATTCCGAAGCTTCGACCCTCACGCAGCTTGGGCTTTTCGCCCTCCAGCATCGCGGACAGGAAGCCTGCGGCATCGTAACGTCGGATGGCGATGAAATGCACCAGTTTCGCTCGATCGGCCTGGTCGCGGACGTGTTGAACGAAGATGTGCTTCGACGGCTCAAGGGCGCGAGCGCGATCGGCCACACGCGGTATTCCACGACAGGCAAGAACACGATCAAGGAAGTCCAGCCGTTCGCCGTCACGTGCCAGCACGGCGACATCGCCGTTTGCCACAACGGCAATCTGCCGTTCGCCGAGGCGCGACGCAGAGAGCTTGAACGCGACGGCGCGATATTCTCCTCAACGTCCGATACCGAAACGATCCTGCACGGCATCGCCAGAACACGGGCCAAGAATGCCGTCGAAGCCATCGAAAAAGTCCTGAGCGAAACCGAAGGTGCTTTCTCGATGTTGTTCTTGACGCCCGATTCTCTGATCGCCATTCGCGATCCTCGAGGCTTTCGGCCGCTCGTGCTTGGCAAGTTAAACGATGCCTGGTGCGTTGCGTCCGAAACCTGTGCGTTCGACCTGATCGATGCCAAGTACGAACGCGAGATCGAACCGGGTGAAATGGTCATCATCGATAAGCAGGGAATCCGATCCCTCAAACCTTTCCCGGTGAAACAGCACGCGGTTTGTACATTCGAGCACGTTTATTTTTCGCGTCCCGATTCGACGATCTTTGGCCGCTCGGTCAACGAATCGCGTCACAAGATGGGCAAGCAGCTCGCTATCGAACATCCTGTCGACGCCGACCTTGTCGTGCCAGTTCCCGATTCCGGTGTCGCCGCGGCGATCGGTTACGCCACCGAATCCGGTATCAGTTTCCGCCAGGCGATCATTCGCAATCACTATGTCGGCCGCACGTTCATCGAGCCGTCACAGTCGATCCGCTCATTCGGGGTTCGGCTGAAATTGAATCCGATAAAGGATCTCATTAATGGCCGGCGCGTCATCCTGGTCGACGATTCGATCGTCCGTGGTACGACGTCTAAGAAGATCGTCCAGATGGTTCGCGAATCGGGGGCGACCGAGGTACATATGCGCATCTCGTGTCCGCCGACGACGCATTCCTGCTATTACGGTGTCGATACGCCGCACCGGCAGGACTTGATCGCCTCACGAAAGTCGATAGGCGAAGTTTGCCAGTACATTGGGGCGGACTCGCTCGGATATCTTTCGCTGGCGGGAATGCTCGCTGCGATCGGTATCGAAGAAAGCTCCTCATGCGCCGCATGTTGGACCGGAAAATATCCAACGCTTATCGCGAACGGTATGTCCGCCTGATCCACCGCAGCGATGATCGATAAGTACTATTCAATCCTTGCCAGCCACGTTTCCGGGTTTGTCGGATCGGTTTGGTCCCTCGCAATTCTTGTGGCCGCTGTTATAGGGACCGGTATCTATTTCAACTTTTCACCACAGTGGGAATCGAGAATGGTCACCGTGCTTGGCGTCATTTCCGTACTAGCGATCTTTTTTCTGCAGCGTTCTCAACGGCACGACGACAAAGCGACCCAGCTAAAGCTTGACGAACTTGTAAAGGCTGTGGAAGGCGCGCGAAACGAAGTCGTACAAATCGAAAAGGAGCCCGAGCACGTGATCGAAAGCCTTGCTATGTCCGAGGAAGAGCAGTAGCCACGAATTTTGCACTTCGTGCTTGAAATTCGTGGGGCGATGGAATATACAAAAAGCGTGGATGACGTAAAACCGTACGAGATCGAAACAGAAAACCGCGGCACATATTTTTATGCGATCGTGGGCGGGCTGAAGGTAATGCCCGAATGGGCAAAGGACTACTGGCGCGAGATCATTGATGAATGCGATGAGGTCGGTCTAGAAAAGATCCTTATCGAAAAGAATTTTCCCGAAACGTTTTCCACCACTGCGCTTGCGGTAGCCGGACCCGAGATCTTAAAGATGCTCAGCGGCAAAACCGTGGCATACGTTGATCGATACGGCCACGAAGTCATCAGTGAACTCGGAAAATCGCTTTCCTACGGCACAGACGTCAAAATGCGCATCTTCGAAAACGCAGAATCGGCCGAAAAATGGCTGCTTGCGAACTAGCGATCTAAAAAGTTGTCTGAATGCCGGCGTATGCGATGAAACGCGGATCGCGGTTCGCGGTTATACTGGCACCTGCTGACATCAGCAGCGTCAGATGGCTCGCCAACGTCACACGGGTTCCAAAGTTATACACGACCTCGCTATCGACGAGGTGCGACCGCGAACCGGTGCCGTGAATTTCTCCGAGCAGCTCAAGGCGATCATTTAATTCCCGTCCCACGACCACTCCGTACATCAACTCGTCCGGGCCACGCTTGAATCGATAACCAACATCGCCATTGATCCCGAATTTTCCGACCTTAGTTTCCCATTGAATCGGCATAAGGAATTCCGGCCCTTTGTCCACAAGCCCCCGTCGAACGGACGACGTCGGGTTATTGAACTCAAACTGCGGGTACATCGAGATAGCTACGCGGTGGTGCTCGTTTTCGTCGCGAAAACGCCAACGAAAACCGATATTCGTATTTCCCAGGCCGTTGATGCCCCGTTGCCCGTTCTTGTGTTGGACGATCCAGGGAATCTCGACCTTGAGCTGCATGTTTTTGCTTAGTCCGTAATTGACGTCGAGAAGCGGCGTGCCGAACGTACGTCCGTCGGCGGTGCGTTCAACGACGAAGGCCGTGTTGATCTCCCAATGGCCTTTCGGAACGGTCCCGGTGTCGTCCGTGATCATCGGCGGGCCGCCCTGAGCGATCGCATGGGCGGAAAAAAAAGATGTCGCAAGCAGAAGCACGATCCCTGCGAAGAAATTCAAGCGAACCGACGCCTCAAGCATTACTAGTGTGCTTCCTCGGCAGCCTTTTGCGGAAAAACGAAAATAAGAACAACGATCAGAACGAGCAAGGCAATAGTGGCGACAAGTCGGCTCAATTCCAGGCCGCCTTGTTCCATCGGCTTGTCAAGAAAATCGCCGACGACGGCACCAAGCGGACGCGTGGTAATAAATGCGATCCAGAACAAAAGCACGCGCGAGACGCTCGTAAAAAAATACAAAAGAGCGAGGACGAGAAGGATGCCGCCGAATATCGCGGCTGCGCCCAGGTAGCCGAGAGCGTCGTTGTCTGCGACCCAATCGCCAAGCGCGGTGCCGAGCGTCTGCGAGAACATTATCGTCACCCAATAAAATATCTCGACCTTTGGCGTGTTGACCGTTTCAATTGAGATGCTGCCGGTCGACCATTTCCAGATCAAAAGCGACGCGATGACGCAGATTAGCAAGATCGCCGAGCCACCGGTGTAGCCGATGCCGACCGATCTTGTAAGAAGATCGGCAAGGGTCGTGCCGACAGTGGTCGTGGCGACGATGGTGAACCAGTAAAGGAACGGATGAAACTTTTCCGCTTTGATCTGAATTAGTACCGCGACAATAAAGATCGTTCCGAAAATAGCGGTGCCTATAAGGTAGCCGGTGCCGGTCGCTTCCGCGGTCGTCTCGCCCAGCCACGACATCGTGACCGCGTCGCCGCCAGTTTCGCCTAGTGTCGTCGCAAGGATCTTGATGATCCAAAAAATCAGCGTTACCTGCGGAACCTTGCTTATTGCGTTGTAAGTTTCGTCGCCCATCTATTTACCTGATCGCATTCGCAGTTCTGCTATTGTCCGTAAACCAGTATTACAAAGCTGTTCGGCACCATCGGCGCCCGCGGCCTCGGCTGTGCCGTGGTTGGCGCCGGAGCCGGTCCGAACTCGGCGGTCGGCAAATAGACCTTGTGCGTTGAAAGGTCGATAGTCATGGTGCGTGCCCTTACTTTCGTCGATACATTTTCCACGACACTGTACTTGTCCTTGGTATCTTCGCGAACAACCGTCATCGTGCCCTGGCCGTTCGGGCTAAAAGCAAGTTTTGTCCCGGGATCGAATTCCATTCCATCGGTGCCGTCGCCGGTGGGCAAGTCGGCGACCACCTTTCCGGTTGCAGCATCCATTACGATCATCTTTTTATTCGAGCCGGCAATGAATAGGCGTTTTGACCTAGAGTCGAACGCTAAACCCGTCGGTTCCTCGCCGGGAGCGATCGGCCAGCGAGTCGTCACGACGAGCTTTTTTACATCGATCGAGGCGACTTCGCTCTTATCTTCGATATTTACAAAAACGGTGCCTTTGCCGTCGCTGACGGCGAATTCGGGCTTACCGCCGAGCGCGATCGTGCCCGAAATCTTTCCGGTTTCCGCTTCAATGACGGTCGCATTGTTGCTGCCGCCATTGAAACAAAAAACCTGCCGCGAAGCCGGGTCGAAAATAATAATGTCCGGATTTTTATCGGTCTTCACCGTTCCGAGCGGCTGAAGCGTCTTTAGATCGAAGATAGTGACGGTGTTGTCGCGGCCGTTGCTAATAAACCCGCGTCCAAACTTTTCAGCGATCGCAATTCCATGAACGCCGTTTGTATTTGGTATATCTCCAACGACCTTGTCGGTGGCAGTGTCGATCACTACCACGTGGGTCCCATGGGAAACATAGAGTCGATGGGCCGCGCTGTCGACCGTAAGAGCGTCCCAACCACCCTCGCCTCCGACACTTATCGTGTTTAGCAAATGGTAGTGGCCGTTCGTCTTAGATTGGGCCGAAACGCCGGCAGCAAGAATGCCTAGAACGAGACAAATAATTGCGAATGTTTTGGGGCTTGCGTTGATCATTTTCCAATTATGGATAATTCGCGCAAAGAAGCAACTGCCTCAGATACGGAACGGGACTAAATATTTGCGTGGTGTAAAATAATAGTCGAAATACTATTTTCATTATTGGAGGCTCTTATGAAGAAGACATTCGTTTTAATGATCGCAACCATACTGTTTACGTTCTCAGCCGTTTCGGCGAAGCCGAAGTATATCGGTATGAAACGGGCGAAAGAGATCGCGCATCAGCATGTGAAGGGCACGATCAAGAGCTCTGAACTCGAAAAAGAACACGGCAAGATGATCTATTCGTTCGATATTCAAACAGCCGGCGGCAAGATCAAAGAAGTTAATATCGATGCCGTGACAGGAGCCGTTATCGAAGTAAAGGCCGAAACCGCTGCAGATGAGGCCAAGGAAAAGGCTGCGGAGAAACCGACCAAGAATTAGTTATCTCGGTCCTTTGCCGCCAACCGCGATTCCAAACGACATGAAACCTAAATGGGTTGAAGTGAGCGATAAGATGCAGGCGAACTATGCCTACCTGCTTACCGAACCTGCGGGGCGGAATTTCCACGCGGATTTTAAGCCCGCGCTCACACCGAAAAAAATGCTTGAGCTGGGCGTGTTCGGCGGCAAGTACATGACAGATTGCCGAGACGAGTTTCCGGCCCACTGGTTCGAAAAAGCGAAGCTGTGTCCGGAGCGGCACGATCCGAAGTTGAACTGTTTCCAAGTAAATGCATCGCAACCGCTAACAGTATGGCGCAAAAAAGGATGGATCTATCACGAAGATCCCCGCGGCTGGTTTCAGTGGTATTGCAGGTATTATTCCGGCCGCCGCTGCCCCGACGACGAACGTCAGATCCGCCGCTGGCGGGCCATTCGCCGCCACATTTCGCAGTTAAAGAATAACTGTCCGCCGAAAGCCCTTGACTGCCGCCCTCGTCAACGTCAGGCTATTCTTCACTGGGGGTACGATTCAAGAAAGATTTGACTAATTGCGACCGCGGAGATAAGCGATCGCCGCATCAAGCTGTGTGTCGTGTCCTGCAAGCAGATCTGCGCGCTTGAGTTCGACCACTTGATCCGGAATCACGCCGCGACCTTCGATAATGAACCCTTTCGGCGTATGGGGCAGCCCGTACGCATAAACCAGCATCCCGCCGTCGGGCAGCATCTTGATATTGGCATCCAAATCTTCTCCGGCACTTTTCGTTCCGATCACATATGCTCTACCCGATTCCTGCAAACCGGCCGCGAGTTGTTCGGTCGCCGACCCGCTGAATTCATCAATGAGAACGACGAGCTTGCCAAGATACGGGTATTTCACAGGCTTGGTTTTGTAGTAATTATCTTCATAAGTGCGCCGCCTGGTCACCATCAGGAGGGTTTGTTTGGCGAACAGGCGATTTGCGATTCCCAGAGCGACATTGTCATCACCGCCGCCGTTTCCCCTGAGGTCGAGGACCATGCCGGGCGCGTTTTTCATGGAAGTCATTGCGCTATGTATCTGCTCGTTAAGAAACGGAACAAAGCTTGTAAAGGAGATGTAGCCAATATCTCCTTCGACAATCTTCGAATCGAAGAGAGCGTAGAAATTCAACCCCGCCATCTTACCGCCATCTTTGGGCGCAAGCGATTGCCGTTCCAAGGCGATCTCGCGCTCGCCGATATTATCCAGAAAGGTTATTCGAACCGTCGAACCGGCTTCGCCAGCCAATAGTTTTTTTGCTTCGTCGATACTTGCGACGGTCTTACCGTCAATCGCGGTGACAATAAAGCCGGTGCGGACCCCCGCATGCTCCGCGGGGAACCTTGGTACGATGCGCGTGATAGTCAGTTTCCCCTCGACCATTCTCAGGCCGATGCCCACCGTCGAAGGTTTTGATGTAACCGTCTTTACCGCTGACGCAGGCCCGGCCTCCACGTGTGAGACCTTTAGCAGGCCGAGCATCTCCATGATCGTCTTATACAGTTCGTCGTCCGATGCCGCGGCGCGTGCGAGCGGGGCGTACTTTTCATGGGCGGCTTTCCAATCAACGCCATTGAAATTAGGATCGTAGAATTCCTTGTTGACCGTTGACCAAACCGTCTCGAACACTTTCATGTTCATCGTCGTCCGCCGCGCGGGTTGACCAATGACGGAGACGGCCGATGCTGCGATCAAGGCAAGGAGGATGATCATTCTCATAAAAAGGCTTAATTTACCGGGTTGAGATGCTATTCACGGCTCACGCTTTTGCCCGTAAAACGCCCGCAACGGGCCGCTTCCAAATCTCATCTAAATGCCGTAGACTCTAGGATCCGCCTGCTTACGCTGGTGGTTCTGCCTTTGGGGGCGACAGGCTTCGACAGGGGCTTGTATAGATCTTTGAATGCACGTCGGGCTTTTTGTAGGTGAGCTCGTTAACAAAACTTGCAAAACACAAATGCTAATCAAGAATTAGCTCTTGCTGCCTAATTAACTTTAGTAACAGCAATGTCCTTGGGTAAGTCAGCTTGGAGCGATCCTAAAGGGCATAACTCAGTCTAAGCTAGGGCACGTCCACCGCCTGCGGACGCGCCTGAATATGTTAGTCAGGCTGGTTTTCGACAGGGTACGCCGTTTTGCTTACCTGTCGAGAATGAGAACCAAGCAAAGCGGCTAAACGTGTAGATTTCACTGGTCGCAACCTTTGGATGCGGGTTCGATTCCCGCCGCCTCCACCACTTCAATTACAGATATCAGATTGCGGAACTTGGCAGAATTGCAAGGCTCCGCAATTTCATTTCAACCCTACTCCGGATCTGCGGTCTTCGATCGGGGAATTGCCGATTCTTTGAGATGGCGGGTTGTTTGGTCGGTTACGCTGAAGCCGGCTGGAAACAACTCGTTTGTGTCTGCAGGCGGAAGATATTCTGCGGCCGTTTTGTCGCCAAGCTCATGCATCATTTGTGGCTCCACGTATCGATCTTTGCTAGCGAACAATTTGTTGACGATCACCCCGTTTATGATAAGCGCGAGCCCGACCATGATCGGTATAAATCCAGCGATCCAAATACGGCTGAGTATTTCTGCTTCACCCGGTTTTACTTCGCCGCTTAAGATGACGCCCTGCATGAAAATATAGAGAAAGACCATCAGCCCGACACCGATACACGTCGTTATTACACCGGCTTTGATCTCATTCCGGCGCCTTACTTCCGGCGTCAAACCCTGGAGCCGTTCGATCTCAGCTGACCGCTTCACGGCTTCTTCACCGGACATCAGCATCTCGGCAAGCCAGGTCTTGTTCCAGTCAAATTTCCCAACATCCTCCGGCCTCTCGACCGCCTTTCGCACAACGGAAAGGTTTGCGCCGCACTGTTTACAAAATTTGAGATCGTCCGGCTGGGTCGAGCCGCATTTCGGGCAAAACATAATAAGCTATAATAGTCCTCTCGATAGCTACGACCAACTGCCTGTGAGGGTTCGAAAGATATGCCGCAGCGTCTGAAATTTGCTGCTGAAATTTTCAAGATCGGGATAAATCCCGTGGTCGATCCGCCTGCGGACGTTTTAGATGCGATCTTTGAGTCCGCCGGAAGGTCGAAAGGGCCGATACCGGTACGCGGGAAATTGAACGGTGCCGAATTCATTCAGACCCTTGTTAAATACGATGGCAGATGGCGATTGTACCTCAATGGCGAAATGCTAAAGGCGTCGGGTCTAACGGCGGGCGATGAAGCGAACGTCGAGATCGAATTCGATCCGCGTCCACGCGAAGTGAAAATGCCGGAAAGTCTTCATGTGGCTTTTAAAAATGACATCGAGGCGAGAAAAGCGTTCGCTGAGCTTCCGCCTGCACAACAGAAAGAGATCTTCAGATACATAAACGCTCTCCGGACCGAGGAATCGATCGCACGAAACGTTGAAAAGATCCTCGAACAACTGAAGGGAATTGAAACAGTGACGCCACTGGCAGTGATGCGTGCAAGGAAAAAGGGTCAAGCCTGATTTTCTCTTCGCTGCCGAGCAAATAGATATACACCCAGCCCGATCAGATTGGTAACGAGGATCAAGCCGCCGATCTTCGACGCGAACAACAATTGGCTCTCGACCTTTATGATCGGAACGATCGAAAGGCCGACGTAAAGCAGGGTCATCACGAATCCACTGGACGCCGCGATCTTTAGCCAGACCGGAACGTATACACCCGACGAACGCAATCCGATCATCGGGATGGCGAACATCACAAGATATGTAAGCGCGTAGAAAACGCCGGACGCATTCCAAAGTATCTGAAACGCTTCCTGCTTGCCGACGCCGATCAATCCGACGATTCCCATAAACAATGTGACCGCACCGACAAAAAGGATCGAGTTGACCGGCGTTTTGTATTTATCGTGCAGCTTCGTGAACCAACTCGGCAAGAGATTGTCCCAGCCCGCGACCATCGGCAATCGAGTGTTCCCGGCAAACATCACGCTCGACTGTGCGAGCCGGATCGAAAGGATCGCCATGATCGTCAATGAAGCAATTCCCGCGACAAAACCGAGCGGCCCAAATCCAACGCTCAAAACCTGAGGTATCGGCGCGATCAGATCGATCTGGTCCTGAGGAATGAGCGAAAGCACCGAGCTTGTTCCAAGAATGAACAGCAGTGCAATTATCGGAGCGGCAACGATGACGGACCGGCCGATGGTTCGCACCGGGTCTCGAGCTTCACCGGCGTGAATCGCGACATATTCAAAGCCGCCAAGCGCTCCGAACCCCATCTTGCCGAGCAGGTTCAGCGTCATCAGCGAAATTACCGGCAATTCAGTTTGAAACGGATGGTATTCCTTTAACGAACCATTCGCGAGATTGAGCAGCGGCAGGATCAAAATGGTCGCGAAGATCGCGAGCATCAGTACGCCGCCAGCTTTATGAACCCATTTGCCGACGCCAAGCCCGATGACTGTGATCATGATGAGCACGCCGATTATCAGGATATTTGTCGAGCCGATGAACAGCGGACTCGAATTCAGCCATTCACCGTCAGGCCCGATGATGTACGAAACATACTGCGTGGACTGCAGGCCGATCTCCGAGGTGTTCAGTATCGCGAACAGCCAAAGGTTCCAGGCGACCATGAAACCGACAAGGTCATTCAAACCGAGCTTTGCCCATTGGTAAACGCCGCCCTCGAGCGGCATTTCGCGATTCAGGTAAATGACGACCATCGCGGATGGGATGTAAAACAAAAGGATGGCCGCAAGCCAAAGAACAATGTGCGACGGGCCTTGCTTTGCCGCAACGCCGACCCAGGGCAAACCGACGATAAACAATATCTGCGTCAGGACAAGATCGGTAAGGCCGAGCTCTTTTTTGAATACAGCACTTTGCTTTTCGACAAGCTGTTCTTCATGCCGAAATTCTCCGGTTTCTGTTTCGTTGTCCATATTTGACAGGAAAGGTTGCCGATTATCGTAATACAACACCTGCGAAGCGCGAAGCCAGTTTGGCTGAAACTTTTCCTGCGCGATAATCTAGCCACCACTACTTATTTTTCGGAGACAAATTTATGAAGTCGTTCCTCACCGCTGTACTCTCGGCCGTTGTTTTTCTCTCGCCATTGGGCACAGACGCCCAAAAGCTTGCTGCCGACGATGCGCTCATTGCTAAAGCACAAAAGATCCATGCCGACGTGATCACGCTCGATACCCATAACGACATCAACACAACGAACTTCACGACAGCGATCAACTATACGCAGGACCTGCCGACGCAGGTCAACCTGCCTAAAATGTTCAGCGGCGGTCTGGACGTGTCCTGGATGATCGTTTACACAGGTCAGGGCGACCTGACGGACGACGGCTATAAACGAGCTTACGCAAACGCGATCGACAAATTCGAGGCTATTCATCGGCTCACAGAAAAGATCGCTCCCGACAAGATAGAGCTTGCTCTAACTTCGAACGATGTCCGCCGTATCATCAAGTCCGGCAAAAAGGTTGCGATGATCGGCGTTGAGAACGCTTATCCTATCGGGAATGACATTTCGCTTATCAAGGATTTTGCCGCGCGTGGTGCCCGCTACATGTCACTTGCACATAACGGCCATAGCCAACTCGCCGATTCGAACACCGGCGAACGCGACAATAAATGGCTGAACAACGGACTGAGCGACCTTGGTAAACAGGCGATCGCCGAGATGAACAAATGGGGGATCATGATCGACCTTTCCCATCCGTCAAAGCAGGCAAACCTGCAGGCGATCGCGCTTTCGAAGGCCCCGGTGATCGCTTCGCATTCGGGCGCGAGGGCAATAGCCGATCACAGCCGCAACCTTGACGACGAACAGCTTGAGGCGATCAAAAAAAACGGCGGCGTGGTGCAGGCCGTTGCACTTAGGGCGTATGTGAAAGTGGACAAAGCTGCGACGCGAACTGCAAAATCTGCCGATCTGCTGCGCGAGCTTGGTGCGGCCGAAGGATTTACGGTTCTCGGCCAGGCCGACGTTGCAAAGCTTTCACCGACCGAGCGAACCGATTACCAAACAAAGCTGCGCGCCTTTCGGCAACGGGTCACGCCGATCATCAACGAGCGTTTAAAAGACATTGCACCGGACGTGAACGTGAGCGACTTCGTCGACCACATTGATTATCTCGTCAAAAAGATCGGTATCGATCATGTCGGTATTGCTTCCGATTTTGACGGTGGTGGCGGCGTTGAAGGTTGGGACAATGCGGGCGAAACGTTCAACGTCACGCTTGAACTCGTGCGTCGCGGCTATACGAAAAAACAGATCGCCAAAATCTGGAGCGGCAACCTTCTCCGAGTTCTCGACGAAGTGCAAAAGGTCTCGAAGGAGCTTCAGAAAAAAGGCTAGAAGTTACCACGCAATGCCGTAGTCATCGCCGTGATTCGATGAACCGCCCCAGAAAGTTCCGTGTTCGCGGTCGATGAAGATCGCGTTGATCGGGCCCGATGTGCGCTCTTCGAATGTGAGAGTGTAACCCATTTTGATAAGCTCGTCGCGAACTGCCTGCGGAGTCGAATTGGCGAGCAGCAAGCGGCCGGGCCGTATCTCGTGCATCCCAAATGAACTCCGCATTTGGAAGCTGTTGATATTCGGAGCCTCGGTTGAGCGTTGGACGTTCATTCCGAACTCGACCATATTCAGGAAAAACTGCAAAAGGTTTTGGTCCTGGCTGTCGCCGCCCTGAACTGAAAAACACAAATACGGTTTGCCTTCTTTTAGCGCAAGTGTCGGCGTGAGTGTCACGCGCGGATGTTTGCCGGGTTCGATCACATTGTAAGGTCCGTCGGCAGCATCCGTAACAAAACTTTGCGCCCGCTGGCTCAAGCCGACGCCGGTTTTACCGGCGATCACCGCCGGGATCCAGCCACCGCTCGGCGTGACGGACACGACCCAGCCTTCGGCATCTGCTGCTTCTACCGATGTCGTGCCGCCATAGAAAGAACGGTCAGCAGGAAAACTATCTTCCAGTTCGTCACGAAGCATCATTTCGCGAGCGACACTGCCCGGTTGCGGAGCGCTTGTCTGTGTTTCTGAAGGCACCACCTGCCAATTTTGGAGAAGCGCCGCAAACGGATTTTCCGCATTCATGAATCTGTACGGGTCGCCGGGCGTTACTTCGGCATTGTTGCGATCGAGGTTAATGAGCTTCGCTCGTTCTTTTGCGTATTCCTTCGACAGAAGTGTCGCGACGGGTGCGACCTGCTTTGCATATGTGTCGCCGTAATAAAAATCCCGGTCGGCAAATGCAAGATTCATTGCCTGATATACGGTGTGAATATATTTCGGGCTGTTATAGCCCATCGATTTCAGGTCGTAGTTTTCGAGAATGTTCAAGGCCTGAAGCATCGCCGGACCCTGCGTCCAGACATTCAGCTTGTAAACGTCAATTCCTTTGTAATTAGTCGTTACCGGTTCTTCGGTATGGACCTGCCATTTCGTGAGGTCGTCGAGCGTGATAAGGCCGCCTTCCTCCTGCGTGCCGCGCACTAACTCCTTTGCAATGTCGCCTTTGTAAAAGCGGTCGTAAGCGGCCATTATCGCCTGCCTTCGATCCTTCCCGGCTTTCAGGGCGGTTTGCTCCGCATCGACTAGTTTTCGCAGCGTTGCGGCAAGCTCCGGCTGTCGAAAGATCTCACCTGCAGCCGGGCCTTCGTGCTTTTCGCCGGGGTGCGGCAGCATTACTGCTTTCGTATACTTCCATTGCTTGAGCCACGATTTTTGCCGCTCGATGACGTTCGAAGTCTCGCTGTCCATCACGTAGCCGTCGGCCATTTCGATCGCCGGTTCGAGAATATCTTTCAGGCTAAGCTTGCCATATTCGGCGAGCATAACGAGGATGCCGCCGGGCGTTCCCGGTGTGACCGCTGCCAGCGGGCCGTACTCGGGCGGGTATTGCATGTTCTTCGACTTGTAAAAAGCCGCGGTCGCACCAGTTGGTGCGACCCCGAGTGCATTGATGCCAATGACCTTGCCGGTCTTAGGATTGTAAATGAGCGCCTGAGTTTCGCCGCCCCACGAAAGCGTGTCCCACATAGTCGAGGTCGCCGCGATCATTGCGCATGCCGCGTCGACGGCATTGCCGCCCTTCATAAAAATTCTTGCACCTGCGGTAGCGGCGATCGGCTTGCCGGTAACCGCAACCCAATGACGGCCGTACAGCACCGGTTTTTGCGTGCGTTGGCTAATTAACGATTCGGGCATTGTGATGAAAGCTATTATGAGCAAGACCGCGGCAAAGCGAAAGTGAAGATCAGCGTTCATAGTGCCGAAATTATAGCGCGGCTTTTGCGTTTCCCACCGGATAAGGGAGTTCAGGCTTCACTACTCGGGGTGTGTCCACAAAAAAGAAGGAAGCGATCCGAAAATCGCTTCCTTCGACCGGAGCCTTCAAAACGAAGTTCATGGCTTACGACGATGGCGTGATATCCACAACTGTTGAGTCAAGGAGGTTCAATATGATCGCCTCGAACGTCAATCCCCGCCTAGCTGCCTGAATGATATAGGTGCGGCCGACTTCGACCTCCTGGAACGAATACGTTCCGTCCGAGGCGCTTAACGTAGACCGAACGTTGCCGGCTGAATCAGTAAGCGTTACGGCTGTCTTGGCGAGAGGATCGCCTGCCGCCGTCATGATCCTGCCGGAAACTGTTACCTTTGCTGGCGTGGGTAACACGGATAGACACGAAACCTGAGCTCTCGAAGTTCCGACAACCAAATTATAGACGTTACCGTTTTGCGAGGTAGCGTTGATGTGAAGACCGTTCACAGTCATTGTCTCAAGTCCGCTGGTTTGTTCATTGATGGTGATCGTGCCAAGGCCGTTCGGAAGGTTTACGACCTGATTAGCCTGGCCCGTTACCTGTACCGCCGTCCGATTGCCGGCCGCATCCGTCAATGTCAAAAAGGTTAAGTTTGTGCCCCCACTGCATGAGCCCTCGCCGCCGCCCGGACAACAGACGCATGTAGCATTTGCGGTCACCCTGTTTGCCTGAATTCGTACGCCAGGCAGAAAGAGATCAAGGTCGTTCACCGTACTGGTTGAAGCGCTTGCCCTCAGAAATCCTGACGTGCTCGACAAAAGCGTACCAGTGGAAAACACCCCGACCCTCGATGTCGAGGGGGCGGTTATAGAAATATTTCCCCCGAACCTCGGGAGTTCGCCCGTGTCGGCACTGATATCGGTGGTCGTCGTTCCATTGATCGTCAAGGTTCCATTCAAACCTGTTGCTCGGCCCCCGAATGTTTGTGCGAAAACGGCCGTATTAAATAGCGTAAACGACAGTAATACCAGTAAAAACTTGATTCCCATGTTCATTTTTGTTCTCCGGATCTTGAACGCGACGGGTGGTGAAATCACGTTTTATAGCATTCAGTGTTCTTGCTCATACCTCATCGGTTCCCGCTCATCAATGAGTTTCAGGAAAAGGGAAACGATGACCATTTCTGACTGATCAGGATTCTGGCAGAACGGCGGTGTGGACTTTGTCTTCCATCTTACAAAAACCGGTTTTAGAGGCTTGTTCTTGCCTGCAACTGCATATTTATGTAGCCTTTATCGTTCGATCGAGATGAGTGAAAATG
Organism: Acidobacteriota bacterium; assembly: GCA_003223975.1. Lineage (GTDB taxonomy): Bacteria > Acidobacteriota > Blastocatellia > Pyrinomonadales > Pyrinomonadaceae > OLB17. Next base: position 12,878 of record QHXS01000055.1, on the reverse strand, counting down.
CCAAGAACGAGTTGCCGATCGGCATATTCGATTCAGGGGTCGGCGGCCTGACCGTTTACCGCGCGCTTCACGATAGGCTGCCGAACGAGCATTTTATTTACCTCGGCGACACGGCACGTGTCCCCTACGGCACGAAATCGCTTTCGACCGTCGAACGTTACGCGCTTGAGAATTCGCAGTTTTTGGTTCGCCGGGGAATCAAGTTGTTGGTGGTGGCGTGTAATACGGCTTCGGCCCTGGCTCTCCCAGCGATACGCGCTGCGATCGGGCTCGATGTCGTCGGGGTGATTGGTCCGGGTGGACGCAAGGCGGTTGAGATCACGAAGTGCGATGATCCAAAGATCGGTGTTATCGCAACCGAAGCCACAGTTGCGAGCAACGCGTATGCATCGGCGATCCGGCGGGCGTGTGAAAGCGCTATCGTTTTACAATCAGCCTGTCCGCTTTTTGTGCCGCTGGCGGAAGAAGGCTGGACGCATGAGTCAGAGACTTATTCGATAGCCGGCAAGCTGCTTGCATCGATGCGCGACTTTCGACCGGACGCTCTCGTTCTCGGCTGCACGCATTACCCGATCCTGCGCGACGTCATTCAGCAAACGGTCGGCGAGGATGTTAAGCTTGTGGACTCAGGCGAGGCGACGGCCGATGAGGTCGTGAAATTGCTGACGTCAAAAGGGCTCGAAAACCCGAATGAAGTTTCCGGTTCTCGCGAGCTTTGTGACGACATGGACCACTTTTATGTGACCGATGCGGCCGAACGTTTTGCACGGGTAGCTGAACGGTTTCTCGGAGCTTCGCCGTCGAAATTGAAGGCCCTTGAGCTCTACGGTGGAGACGAACTGCGGAAGAATTAGATGAGTTACGAACGCATTGATAAACGCACGGTCGATCAGATCCGAAACACGAAGATCACGCCGAATATTTCACCGTATGCCGAAGGCTCGGCGTTGATCGAGGTCGGCGGGACGAAAGTTATATGCACGGCGTCGGTCGAAGATCGCGTGCCGCTTTTTTTGCGAAATAAAGGCGTCGGCTGGGTAACTGCCGAGTACGCGATGCTTCCGCGCGCAACGAACACGCGAACGCAGCGCGAAACGCAGAGGCCTTCAGGACGCACGCAGGAAATTCAGCGGTTGATCGGCCGAAGTTTGCGCGCGGTCGTCGATACAAACCTGCTTGGCGAACGGCAGATCTTTCTGGACTGCGACGTGATTCAGGCCGATGGCGGTACGCGCTGCGCTTCGATCACGGGTGCATACGTCGCTCTCGCTCTGGCGTGCCGAAAACTTTTGAAGAACAGCATGATCAAGACGAATCCGATCTTGAGCGAAGTCGCAGCGGTAAGCGTTGGAATAATCGAAGGCACGCCGATCCTGGACCTTGCTTATACCGAGGATTCGTCCGCCGACGTCGATATGAATCTCGTTTGCACCGGCTCCGGCAAGTTCATCGAGATTCAGGGCACCGCGGAACGCGAGCCGTTCTCTCGAGATCAGATGGACGAAATGCTAAAGCTTGGCGAGATCGGCGTAAACAAATTATTCGAGATCCAAAGAAACGCCTTGGCGGTTTAGTTTATTTACGGCGAAGGATCGCGCCTGGAGTAGCGTTCGCGATCTTTGCCCCGTCCCATACCTTCACTCCATTTACAAAAACAGCCTGAATGCCGGTCGAGAACGTTTGCGGCTGCACCAATGTTGGTCGGTCGGCCACGTTCTTGGATCGAACAAAACGAGATCGGCATTCATTCCGGTTTGATCAATCCTCGATCGTTGAGTCCGAGTCCTGCTGCCGCCATTGCCGCCATTTTTCGAACGGCTTCCTCAATTCCGGAACCAATTTTTCCCCGCACAAACTTTGCAAGGACGCTCGTAAAAATGTTCCTGCCCTCGTGGATGCCGGCTGCCGATACCGCCGTCACTCGCGACCATCACCCACGGGCGAGTGTAAAACGCCTTTACATCGTCTTCGTTCATTGAATGGTGTCCAGCTTCGGACCTTCTTTGACGCATCGGCGCAGCAAAAACTAAAATCGATACAAACCTTTCTGGAGAATAACTTGAGCGAAAAACAATTTGAAGGCCGCTCGGCCATCGTAACAGGCGGCACCCGCGGCATCGGCAAGGCGATCGTATCGGAGTTAGCGCGTCGCGGCTGCAACGTTGCTTTTAATTTTTCAAAAAGCGCCGACGAGGCCGTGAAATTGAAAGGCGAGATCGAAACACTTGGCGTGAAGGCATATTCCGCTCAATGCGATGTGGCAAACACCGAGGCGGCCGCCGAATTTGTAAAGGCGACGGTGGCTGAATTTGGAACAGTCGATTTTCTTGTAAACAATGCCGGTATTACGCGCGATCAGTTGATGCTGCGGATGAAGGAAGACGATTGGGACGCGGTGATCGACACGAACCTGAAAGGCGCATGGAATTTTTCAAAAGCTGCACTGCGGCCGATGATGAAAAATGAGAACGGCGGCTCGATCCTGAACATCTCTTCGATCTCCGGAGTTGTCGGGATGCTCGGGCAATCAAATTACTCGGCTTCAAAGGCCGGGATGATCGGCCTGACAAAATCCATCGCGAAAGAGATCGCGAGCCGAAAAATAACGGTGAATGCCCTCGCGCCGGGGATGATCGAGACCGAGATGACCACAGAAATGAATCCGGAATTTCGTGAAAAAATACTTGCTGCGATCCCGCTGGCGCGTTTCGGCAGCGTCCAGGAAGTTGCCGACATCGCCTGTTTTTTACTTTCCGATTCTGCCCGCTACATTACGGGCCAAGTCATTCAAGCCGATGGCGGCCTCGCGATGTGACCGCAAATTATGTCTTTGGAATACCGCGAAGAACCCGACGATCACTCGTACGAACAACCCCCGACGCCTGCGCCGGAAAAGATCCCGGTCCCGATATACACGGTCGCGATATTGGCGGGCATTGCTCTCGTTTTCTTATCGCAGATGTATACCGGCCTGAATAATGAGCAGGCATTCGCGGCAGCATTCAATAAGCCTGAGTTCAGAGACGGCTCATATTGGCTCATCCTGACCGGTGCTGCTGTTCATGGAAGCGTGATCCATGTCGCGATGAACGGTTACGCGCTGTTCAGCTTTGGCCGGCTGGTCGAGTTTCTCTCGAATCGAGCTCACCTCGCGATCGTGTTTCTTTTGTCGGCGATCGGCGGCGGAATCCTTAGCCTCGTTTTTCAACCCGAGGGTTCGTCCGTCGGCGCATCCGGCGGCATTGTCGGATTGATCTCATACCTCGCCGTGTATTCATTTCGACGCCGACAATTTATTTCATACGAATTTCGAAAGAGTCTTCTCATTAATATCGGCTTCATATTTATATTCGGGCTCGTGCTTTACCAGGTGATCGACAACTTTGGCCACATTGGCGGGTTTATTACCGGAGCGGTCTACGGTCTTTTTCAAATTCCGAAAGATGAAAATGTCGATCCGCGCACTGTCAGCCATACGATCGAGATGCTTGGCCTCGGAGTTCTCGGCATCTATCTTGCCGCGTGCCTTTTTAGCATTCTTATCACATTGAGGGTCGTCTAGGAATGCCGCGTGTTCGCGTACATCAACACGTCAATCCGCTCGCGCCGTATTTTCGACAGGCGCCAAAACCTGTCGATATCAACTCTATTTTTGTCGCGCCGGAACGCCCGGTTCTTTTGGATATCGGCAGCGCGCGGGGACGATTTCTATATCGTATGGCGGAAATGCAGCCGGATTGGAATTTTCTTGGCGTCGAGATCCGCGAACCGCTCGTCATCGAGGCGAACGAGATCGCAAACGAAAAAAACCTCGACAACGTGCATTACGTATTCTGCAATGCAATGATCTGGCTCGACCGTCTGCTTGCCGAGCTCGCGAAAGGCGTTCTGCAGGTCGTGACGATCCAATTTCCCGATCCTTGGTTCAAGAAGAAACATGCAAAGCGAAGGATGGTCAACGTGGAAATGATCGATTCGATCGCCCAGCATCTTGCTCCGAATGGCAGGGTTTTTGTTCAGACGGACATCGAATTCCTGGCGGAAGAAATATTCGGGCTCTTTCGCGCAGACGGACGATTTTCGGAAACTTCGACGGTCGAAAATCCAATGCCGTTGAAAACCGAGCGGGAGCAGGCCGTTGAATCAAAGCTGCTGCCTGTATACCGCAAATTGTTTTTCCGAACGCTTGACGCCGATCCTAATTGAAATGAAACGAAAAACTTTTACGCCGTCCTGGGTTGCCTTGATAGCGATCTGCACGTTGTTTGCCGCGAACTCATTCGGCCAGACATCGGACGCGGACAGGGAACTCTGGCGAAGGGTTGAGATCATTCGCACTGCTCACGGCGTGCCGCACATCCGCGCCGAAAATCTTCGCGCCGCGGGTTACGCTCTCGCGTGGGTCGAATCGGAGGATTACGGGCAAGCTACACCGATGGACGTGCTCGAAGCGAGCGGCCGTTCGGCATCCGTCTCGGGTTACGAGCGGATCGAATCCGATTTTCTCGTACTTCGGCAGCGTGAAAAGATCGCAAAGAATTACCATTTGCTCTCAAAGGGTGTTCGCGATATTTACGAGGGGTTTGCGGCCGGCGTAAACCGTTATGTCGAACTTCATCGCGAAGATTTTCCAGCCGGAATGCCTGCGGATTTCACGGGCATCGATGTCGCGTCGACTGAGATCATTCCGCCGTCCGTTCGAAAGATCCGAAATTTTCTGAATCGGTTAAATCCTCCGGCGAATAACAACCAACAGCCGCCGCAGAGCGCGAATGACGAAGAAGGGCCGGACGAGGGCTCGAACGCTTGGGCTTTTGCGCCGGGCCGGACGAAATCCGGCAAAGCGATCTTGCTTCGCAATCCGCACCTGCAATGGACCGCCGGATATTACGAAGCTCACATGACCGTGCCCGGCGTCGTCGATTTCTACGGCGATTTCCGCATCGGCGGGCCGTTCACGGTTATCGGGGGCTTTAACAAAGATCTGGGCTGGTCGACGACGAATAATTCACAGGACCTTGACGATTTTTATTCGCTCGATGTCGATCCGAAAACGCCTGACAGTTACCTGTTTGACGGCAGGTCGGTGCCGCTGAAACGCGAACTCCTGACCGTTGATTTTAAGAACGGTGACGGGCTTTCGACCGAGACGCGCGAATTTTGGTCGACGCCGCTCGGGCCCGTGGTCCACCGTGCGAACGGCAAGATCTATGTTTACAAGTTCGTCGGCGATGGCGAATATCGTGCGGGCGAACAATTCCTTCGGATGATGCGCTCGAAATCGCTAAACGAGTGGAAAGACGCGATGAAGATGCGGGCGCGTCCGACGTCAAACTTCACCTATGCCGACCGAGCCGGAAACATCTACTTTCTTTGGAATGCTTCATTGCCGCTGCTGCCGAAACCGCCGGGCGACGATCTCGCGGCCGTGCCGGTAAAAGGCGAGGCTGACGTCTGGACGAAGTTTGTTCCGTTCGAATCGCTGCCGCAATTTCTAAACCCGCCCGGCGGCTACATTCACAATGAAAACAGTTCGCCGCATTTTACGAACATCCGCGGCGGCGTGAACACGAAAAACGCTTACCCTAATTTCGAAGAACCGCGTCTTTCGCTTCGCAGCCAACTCGCGCTTCAGCTTATCGGCGGCGATGAAAAGGTCAGCCTCGAAGACGTTTTGCGATTGAAACACAATTACCGCATGCTGCTTGCCGACCGCGTGAAAAATGATCTGGTCGAAGCGGTAAAAGCGACGAATCCAACGGGCGATGTCGCTTCTGCGATCGAGTTGGTCGAGCGTTGGGACAACACCGCGTCGCCCGAAAGCCGCGGATCTGCGTTATTCGAGATCTGGTGGCTTCAATATTCCGGCATCCGCCCGGGAAACAACGTTCTACTGCCCGACGATAAACGGTTTGCGAAAGTATGGAACGTCGCCGATCCGTTCAATACTCCGCGCGGATTGGCGGATAATACCCGCGCTGTCGAAGCTTTCAAATGGGCAGTCGAGGAAACAAAGCGACGTTACGGCAGCTTTGACATAAGTTGGGGCGACGTTCACCGCGTTCGGCGCGGCAAGGTTGACGTTGCCGTCGGCGGCTGCGGCAACGACCTCGGATGTTTTCGCATTTTGGGTTTTAATCGCGATCCGGATGGAAAACTCTCGGCAAACGTCGGCGACGGCTGGATCCTGGCGGTCGAATTCGGCGACACTCCGCGCGCATATTCCGTCCTCGCCTACGGCGAAAGCCGACTTACTGCGTCACCCTGGTATTCCGACCAGGCCGAAATGTTCGCAAAAGGCGAAGTCAAAAAAGTCGCGTTCACCGATGCCGACATAAACGCCCAGGCCGTCATCCGCTTCCGCCCCGGCGAAAAACGGGAGACGCCCTCACCCTGAGTCAAAAGCTGCGGCAGCAGCGAAATATCTTTCGCCTGTAAGGGGAACTTATGTTTAGGATCATTCTAGCCGCCGCTCTTTCCGTCAGCTTTATAACCAATGGCGCAACCGGTCAAAGCAATAAAAAGGGCGCAATACTTCACGGCACGGTTGCAAAAAAGCTCGACGATCACTTATCCAAGCTTGTAGATAAGGGTTTCTCCGGTGCGCTGCTGGTTGCCCAGAAAGACAGAATTATTCTTGCCAAAGGATACGGATTTGCTGATCGGGAAAAGAAAGCTCCGGTGACGACATCGACTGTTTTTGCGATCGGATCCGTGACCAAGCAATTCACGGCGGCGGCGATCATGAAGTTGCAGATGCAGGGAAAATTAAATGTCGATGACCCAATAACTAAGTATTTCAGAGACGTTCCGCCGGATAAATCGAAAATCACAATTCATCAATTGCTGACACACTCTTCGGGAATTCCCTTTAGAGCCGGACGCTGTGGCGGGGAACCAACCATCGACGATTTTGCGAAGGTTGTACTGAGCTCCACCCTCGAATTTGAACCCGGGACCGACTATCGATATTCAAATCACGGGTATTCTTTGCTTGGTGCTATCGTCAAGATAGCTTCTGGCACATCGTATGAGCGATATCTTTACGAAAATCTGTTTAGACCGGCAGGGATGAAAAAGACCGGCGTGTTTCTTCCGAAGTACTCGATGGATGATATCGCCACGGGATATCGCGATGGCCAGAGATGGGGTTTTCTTTTTGATAAGTTGTGGGGCTATACGGAACTTCCCGTTACCAAATTGAAGGGTGAGCCTTGTGGCTTACCCTACGGTGGAATACTTTCGACCGTCGAGGATCTATACAAATGGCACAAGGCGCTCGAAGGAGAAAAGATATTCCCAAATGACGTCAAACAAAAAATTTTTGCTTCCCACGTGCCTGAGGGCAAAGGTGCGAAATCATTTTACGGATACGGCTGGACGGTATTTTCCACTCCTCGCAAAACCAAGCTTATAGGTCACAACGGCGACGTCAATAGTGTCTTTCAAGCGGACTTCAGGCGGTACGTAGATGAAGATGTGGTTTATATCTTATTAACCAATTCTCTGAACCTCGAACAAGGTGCCGTTGAGGTAAGCGATCAGATCTCGAAAATCATTTTTGCCGATCGAGAATTGAGCGACCTGCCGCAATCCAAATAACGTCGGGATTTTTAACCGGGGCGACTGACACTTATAGTTCGGAAACCTGAGCAGAAGTTTGCCGTCGCGGATCTCGGGCGAGATGAATTTCGTGGTCGTGTCAACGCGAATTCAAAATGCGGACAAAACAAAAAGGCTTCGTCGGGTGACGAAGCCTTTGTGCTCTGACAACGGGGCAGGCGGGACGCCTGCGCTTCAGTCTTACATTCCATGCCCGTGGCGCAGTTATGGGAGAAGCAGATCTGCATCCGAGGCCGTGAACCTCGTGTACACCCTTGGGGTGGTGCTCAGAATACCAAGGCCGCCGCCCGCGGGATTCGTCGGGTCCTGCGAGGAGTCGTAAAACCTGCTGCGTGACTGGATCTGTGTCATTGTGTTGGCGTCGTCCACCGAAAACAGGTAGGTCGTTCTGACGTGTTGCTCCAACGAAACGTCCGCACTCGGCAATTGTGCATTAGTTCCGGGGCCGATCGGGAACAACAATCCGGCAAGCGTCGTAACGACGAGCTTCCCGTCCGCCCTGCAAGTCCAGGTGCCGATTCCGGGGGAGTTGCTGCCGAAATTGACGAAATAGTCGTAGTAGGCACTCGAGTTCATCGCCGCGGTGCCGTCGCCGCGGATCTCGAGCTGGAATACCCAACTATGAAAGACCGTCTGATCGCCCAAGACATCCTGGTTTACAGCGGCCCGCGTGTACGTGCCCTGGAACTTTATTTTGTTGCACCCGGTGGGTGCCGCGAACGCCGGAGCGACGGTGAATATCGCAACAACGGCGAACATTAAAACTAACTTATTGAACATTGATTCTCCTTAACATGGGTAAAATTACTTCTGTCATCAAACTGCCCGCCGTTCGATCTCGGCCCTCTCTACCCAAGGTGGCCGATCAAGCGCGCACGACGACCCTGCGGGGTAGCAAGTGAAATCCAACTTATTGATTTCGGGAGACTTAGCGGGACACTCGTGAATATAGAGCATGTCGCCAGCGATAGCAAATCACCGATCCTTATTTGTTTTCTTCCGATACGGGTTCAGGCGCTTTACGCTTACGGTTTCTGAAAGTTTGAGGAGCAGTTTACCGTCGCGGATCTCGGACGAGATGAATTTCGTGGTTGTGTCGACGCGAATTCCAAAATGCCTGCAAAACGGGCTGGCCTGGATGACCCATCGCGTCCATTTTCTGTTTGACAGGAAACGATTCGGGGAGACGCGGACTCGAGATTTCGATTTCGGGATCTTTGTTTCGTGTTGTTTAGTGTCATTTCGTGGTTACTTTACTTGATCCAAAATACAGTAACCACGAAACCACACGAATAAACACGAAAAAAAAGCTCGGAAAAACAGTATTGGAATTTGTGAAGCGACAGCGATGCAGTTGAGATCCGCGAAGCGGGCGAAGCGGCAATTGCCAAGACGGTGTCGGTGAAAAAAGCGGGTGTTTTTATACCCCAAAAGGGCACTTTTATAGAGAAAACGGGGCGGTTTAAGCGCAGTGTCCTGAAGAAGCCTGACCGTAAGGGAGGGCTAAACGCTCAACGTCTTCCCGTTAGCCTCCCTCATGGTCAGGCTTCTGCATTCTGCATAAAATACTTCATTCCCAACTTTTTTCTTTTTTGAATCTCTTTATCACCATATCGCGGCGGAGTTTGGGAAGGTGGTCGATAAACAATTTGCCGTCGCAGTGGTCGGTTTCGTGTAGAAAGCAGCGGGCGGCGTAGCCTTCGGCATCCTGCTCGAACCACTCGCCTTTTTCGTTTTGGGCTTTCAGGCGGGCTTCCATGGGGCGAGCGACGACAGCCGGGACTTTGCCGACGGAAAGACAGCCTTCCTGGCTCGATTGTTCGCCTTCTGTATGAATGATCTCGGGGTTTGCGGCGATCAGTTTAATTCCCGCGCAATCCATCACAAACAGCCGGAGATTCAAGCCGATCTGCGGGGCCGCAAGGCCGACGCCCTCTGAATCGTACATCGTGTCGTACATATCGGCGCAAAGATCGGCCAATTCCTGATCGAACTTAGTAACAGGTTGTCCGACCTGGCTGAGAACTGCTTCAGGATATTCTGTGATCTTTCTGATCGTCATAAACACGTGTCAGTAGCCCGCACGTAAGTAAGGGCTACCATCACTAAGAGGAGCCTTTACTTACGCGGGCTACTGACACAAAACTATCTCGGAATATATCCGGTCCGCGCGCCGCGGCGGAAATCACGATGTGCGAAAAAGCCCTTTTCCTGACGTGCAAGGCATTGCCAACATACGTTCGTTCGCTCGTTCGTCGGCGAAACAAAAGTGTTGTAATGGTCCATTTCGCGATCGCATTCCACGCAGCGAACGGCCGGTTTATCAGTGATCTTTGGGTCAATTGATTCGATCATCTTATATTATTTTCAACCAGGTCATTTACGAGTATTTTAAGCTGTAAAGCTGAAAATTGTCACAATGCAGGATTTTACAGGAGGCAAGGACGTTTAGCTGAGACTCGTTAGAGATCGTTTCTTCAAGAAATCCACGATCGCTATATATCCAGTGTAGTTCAGGAAAATGTTCAAGACCGTGAAGAACGGTAAGAGTGCGCTTACGATCCACGACGGCAAATTGCCGGCCGAGATCAACAGAAAAAGAATTTGCCCGGCGAACAATCCAAATGGAACACTCAGAACCAAAGTGACCATTTCTGAACTTTTCAAATATCCAACCCCCAGAGCCGCGAGCAGCAACACTATCGAAACGAAAATACCGAGAACAGCGGCGTTCAGTTTGACCTTTGCCGTGGTTTGCGCCGAAAGGAGCAGGTAGACGCCTCGAATCGAAACGTATGTTGCGGCCAGGCCGATCGCAAGAACGATCAGCCATAACGCCACTACAGCCAGAACAAACCACCACGGAAAATCAAAAGTAGGACCAAAGATGAGAATCATAAAATACCTCGGATTTGATATGACTCACTGAGAAAGGTACTTAGAAAGGTTCCAGACCGGAAGGCACTTCAATGATATATCAACCAACGATTTCTAGGAACAAGATTGTTCGATAGAAAAGGCGACCAAGAAAGGCCGCCGTCCGTATAAACGATAAACCTGAAGTTACTCAGGTTGGCCTTTGCAGGTCGGGCCAAATAGTGCCGGTTGCTTTGTACTGATTATCGGGTGATTTTCCGCATCCGCATTGATCTCGAGCCATGACATATACTCCGGCGGGATCGACATATCCGAAAAGATCGCCTCGACTGGGCACTCCGGAAGGCATGCATCGCAATCAATACATGTGTCGGGATTGATCAATAACTTGTCCGGAAGCTCGTGGAAAGCCTCCACCGGACAGACGGCGGCGCAGTCGGTGTACTTACAATCGATACAAGGTTCAGCAACGATATAGGTCATCTAAAAACGGGTCTCCTCCGGGGCACGAAGCGCGAGTCAAACTAAAACCGTAATATTCGGCCGTTAACTTGTCAAATCAGGTAAAACAAATGCTAAAATGCGATGTTTACTGAATATAGTCTCGATTTCTTTGGGGAACCATAGATGAAAAATATCAAGGCCGAACGCGAGTTGGCTCTAGATTTTCTTCGTGTAACTGAAGCCGCGGCGATCGAATCGGCCAAGACGATGGGCCAGGGCGACCGCAAGCACAGCGACCATGTGGCTGTCGAGGCGATGCGCGAGGTGATGGATACCGTGCCGATGCGAGGCCGTATCGTGATCGGCGAAGGCGAACGCGACGAGGCACCGATGCTTTACATCGGCGAAGAGGTCGGCGGCGGAAATTATTCGGACGAGGCGAGGCGAGATTTTCCCGAAGTCGACATCGCCGTCGATCCGCTCGAAGGCACAAATCTATGTGCTCTCGGCGCAAACAATGCGATCGCGGTCCTCGCGGCTGCCGAGCGCGGCGGCCTTTTAAATGCACCCGACATTTACATGGACAAGATCGTCGTCGGGCCGTCTTCGCGAGGCGCCGTCGATATCGATGCACCAGTCGAAGACAACCTCAAAAATATAGCCCGCCGCTTGGGCCGCGATGTCGACGACCTCACGGTTATTTGTCTGGACCGCAAACGGCACAAGAAGCTGGTCGATGAGGTACGTTCCGCCGGCGCTCGGATAAGGCTAATATCGGACGGCGACCTTTCCGCAGGGATCTCAGCAGCAGTAGCCGGTACAAACATCCATGCCTTGATGGGTATCGGAGGTGCCCCAGAAGGTGTGATCACCGCCGCCGCGATGAAGTGCCTTAACGGTGAGATACAAGCGAAACTTGTTTACGATCCCGCACGGCTAGGGGTCGATCGGGACAAGGTGCCTCCGGAAGATGAGGTGATGCGACGACTCAACGAAATGGGCATCACCGATCCAAATAAGATATACGATACGAACGACCTCGCGCCCGGAAAGAAAATAATTTTCGCTGCTACGGGTGTTACGGACGGAGCTTTGCTTCGAGGTGTAAGATTCTTCGGTTCGGGCAAAAGAACGCACTCGGTCGTGATGACCACTGATTCGAAGAGCATTCGTTTTGTCGACACTGTTCATGTCGAGGGCGGTCCCGACGCCGTGATCCGATTTTAAGATACATCGCAAACCTGTCTTTATTCGAGGAGTTCGGATTGGTTATGAGCGTTACGAATGGAGCGAACGGCAATGGTTCCAAGGCACCGAGCGATCAGGGAAAACTGATCGTCCTAACGGCGCCGCTTACCGAATCTATCGACCATGCCGGTTATTTTATTCAGATGGCCATGGCTTCGCTGCCGATCTGGCTCGAAGGAATTCTTAATCGCAAATATCCGGATTGGCGCAAAGTTGAACATTACCCGGACGGTTCCGCGAAATACATGCCGGCCGGCGTCCGTCTCGTTGAAAAATCGCTCGAACGCGCTTATACAAAAGGCGATATCGTTTGCTGTTTTCCGCAGGACCTGGAAAAGTTCGTCGGGCCGCGGACGCGCGTCGTTGCGGTTTCAACACACAACCCGCTCGGCGTGACGTTCGCAGCCGGTGTTTACACATCGATCTTCGGTTCGTCGAAAATGCCGATCAATTCGCATTATTCACGCGAGCTTTTTGCACAGATCAAGTCGAATCCTCATCGCGAAAACTTTAAGGTTATCGTCGGGGGCTCGGGCGGCTGGCAGATAATCCAGACCGACATGTACGACGAACTCGGCATCGACTGCGTGGTCGAGGGCCGAAGCGAATCCGACGACACGTTGGAGCTTTTTGCGAAAGCAATTAGAGGAGAAGATCTTCCAAAAGAGATAACGGTAAAACATCCG
>QHXS01000269.1 GCA_003223975.1 Acidobacteriota bacterium | reverse complement strand
CGGACGAATTTGCGGCCTCTTTTGGCTGGCAGGCGCGAAAAGCTATAAGCGAACAGGCAGGTGTAACTTCATGCGACGGGATCGGCATCGTTATCCCCGGAATGGTGGATCGCGCATCCGGCATCGTGATAAATGCCCCGGCGCTTGGGTGGAAAAACGTAAATCTGCTGGAACGGCTGCAAAAAGAATTTGAGGGGACTGAGATACACCTTGAAAATTCAGGCAAGGCTTGCGCACTCTCGCAAGTCTGGTCAACGCACGGTGCAGGTTCTGGACATAACGATTTCGTCTTTGTGAGCGTCTCGGACGGCCTCGGTGTTGGCGTCTTCATTAACGGAGAATTGGTACGCGGCAGGCATAATACCGCCGGCGAATTTGGCCATGTACCCCTTAGTATTGACGGTCCGATCTGTTCTTGCGGAGCCAACGGCTGTTGGGAAGCATACGTGTCAAACATTGCGACGCTTTCAAGATACTTTGGGAAAAATACCGCTCTGAAACAGCCGCAGCCGATCGAGGTCTCCAATTTTACGATCGAAGATCTGATCTCGCGTGCACGCGGCGGAGACGGAAAGGCATTGGCGGCATTAAATCTGACCGCTCGTTACCTCGGCCTCGGGTTGGCGTCGGTAATAAATGCGGTCGATCCCTCGACAGTTTATATCGGCGGTGAAATTACAGAAGCATGGGACATGATCGAGCCTCAGGTGCGTGAAGCGATCGAAGAAAGGACCTTAACAAAAGAGCTCGGTACGACACCGATCAGGATAGTTCCTGCAACGGAACATCCGCGTCTTCTCGGAGCGGTCGCTTTGGTAACAGCACCGGCATATGCGGCCCCAAAGGTCGCTTGAAAAAACAGATCTTGAACAAATATCACGGGGCTGAATTTCTAGAAAATATGAGTGACAGCATCTATAAGGAGAAATTGAAAATGAAAGACTTGAGCAAGATTTTGACTATCTCAAAAAGGCTTTGCCGATCGAGAGGGCTAGGGATATGCATTCTCCTTATGGCTCTGTTTGCAATGCCGGCGGTCGCGCAGATAACGACAGCGACGATCGTCGGAACGATCTCAGATCCGGGCGGTGCCCAAGTGCCGGCGGCGACTGTTACCGCTCGAAACGTCGACACCGGACTTAAACGGACCGTTGTTTCCGGCGACGACGGTAATTACCGGATCGAATATCTTCCGGTTGGAAACTACGTGGTCGAGGTCGCAGCGGCCTCTGGTTTTAAGAAAGCCTACAGAGACGGCATTGTTCTTCGCGTGAACGATATGATGCGTCTGGATTTCGCACTCGAGGTCGGAAATGTAGCCGAAGTGGTTACGATCACGACAGCACCGCCCGAAGTGAATACCACGTCGGCCGAGCTCGGTCGAACCGTCCAATCCAAGGAGATCGAAAACCTTCCGCTGGTGGAACGGAACGTGTTTGCTCTTCTGGATCTCACGCCTGGCGTGCAGTCAAACAATAGTGGTGTTGCGACGGCGTCGGTCACGACAAGTAATCTCAGTCTCGGTTTCCCGGAGCAGCGTACGCTGATCAACGGCGGCACAGACGGGGGAACCGGCTCCGTGAACTATTTTCTGGATGGCGGGAGCAACATGACTAACCTCCGCAACACCGGCAACATTTTGCCGAGCCCGGACGCGATCCAGGAATTCCGAGTTCAGACCAATGCCTACAATGCCGAATACGGACGATTTGCGAACGGCATAATTAACGTGGTCACAAAGTCGGGCACCAACAAGTTTCACGGTTCGCTGTACGAATTCGTTCGTAATGACATGTTCAATGCAAATGAATGGGGAGCCACATTGCCAACAGCGCCGTATCACCGCAATCAATTCGGCGGCACGATCGGCGGCCCGATCAAAAAAGACAAGACCTTTTTCTTCGCTTCGTACTCCGGCCTGCGACAGATCACAAGCACCTTCATGAACACTGCGATCGTGCCTACAGCATTGGAACGCATGGGTGATTTCAGGCAGCCGGGTACGGGTGCTAAACCAAAGGATCCTGCAACGGGGACTAGCCTTGCTACTGCTACGGTGTTTACGTGCCTCGGTGTCCAAAACGTTATTTGTCCAAATCGTATCGATCCGGTCGCAACGCGGATACTCAATGATTTCATTCCGCTTCCGAACAAGGTGAACCCAGCGACCGGCCGCTTGGAAATGTGGGAGGGCAGTGTTCCCAATCCGTATAACACCAATGAGTTTTTGGGCAAGGTCGATCATCAGCTTAATGACGATCACCGACTGACTTTTACTTATTTTACAACTGCAGGAAAAACGACGGTTTTTCCCGGAACCGGGAATCTCCCGTGGGCAACACAGGATTTCGAGTGGAGACAGCATAACTTAAACGTAAGCGACGTTTGGGTGATCGATTCCGACAAAATAAACCAGTTTTGGGTTTCTTACAGCCGTAATTTCGGCGGTCGTTTGAATCAATCTGCTACGTCGTTGGCAGACCTCGGCTCGATGTTCACACCGGACGGCCCTTCGGCACTTCCGCAGATCACGGTCACAGGCTGGTTCACATTGACCAATGCGATCGTAGCGGGCACCAATTTCTACTCGGTTCGTGATGTCTTTAGTTGGGTCAAAGGAAACCACTCCCTCAAAATCGGTGGGGAAATTTCGCTCAACAAGGATATACAGGATACGCTGCTCAACAACTATGGAGTTTTTCAATTCAATAACACGTCGACGGGAAATGGCTTAGCAGATTTTCTGGTCGGTATTCCAAGTTCTGTGACGCAGGATGCACCGGTCACTGCCTATACCAACACGTGGTACACCTCAGCGTTCATACAGGACGATTTCCGTGTGACTTCACGGTTGACCCTTAATTTGGGTCTCCGCTGGGACGTCCAAACACCGCCGACCGATCCGTACAACCGTGTTATGAACTACGTGCCGGGACAGCAATCCATCGTCAATCCGGCGGCACCCGCAGGTGCTCTTTTCTATGGCGACCCCGGCGTGGAGCGTGGCGGGATTCCGGTGAGTTACTCGCATATTTCCCCGCGAATCGGGTTCGCATGGGATCCGTTTGGCGACGGCAAAACGTCGATCCGCGCGGCGATCGGATACTTTTACGGCAGCATCTCGGGCAATGAGTGGAATACCATGACGAATTTCCAGCCGTTCGCCACTCGACTGACCTTTACCAATATCAATCGGCGGGCAAGCTCGACGACTCTCTTGCCGCTCGGAGCATCGCTTAGCAACCCGTACAACGCGTTCCCCGGCGGAAATCCGTTCCCGTACCATGGAGCGTTTGTAGCCGGCGGCGGCTTGTTCGCCGTTTCACCGGATTTTGTATGGCCGAAGACGACGCAGATGAACGTCTCGTTCCAGCGTCAGGTTACCCGGGCATTAACGCTTGGCGCCGCTTATGTCGGAACACTTGCCAACAACCTTCCGTTCGGCCGTGACGTCAATTACCCATTCTTAACTGCTGGTGCTACCGGTACCACGCCGAACGGTCCTAATACACGTCGGCCCAACCTTGCGTACGGAGCGGTGTTGGAACTTGATTCCGATCAATACGCTACATACCATGGACTGCAAGTCACCGGTGCATTGAGATTTTCCGACAAGCTTACGCTAAACGGTTATTACACGCTGAGTAAAACGATCAGCAGCGTCGAGCTTCACAACAATACGACGCAGGGATTGGCGCAGAACTACAGCAGGCTTGCTGACGAAGTTGGCTGAGCCGATACGGACCAGCGTCATATCTTCAGCATGAGCATGAATTTCCAACCGGATTATTACCACGGTGACAATCGTGTCGTGCGTGCGATCCTAAACGGATGGAGTATTTCTCCGATCATCAAGGCCCGCAGCGGCAGGCCTTTTACGGTCACAAATGGCAACGTCGATGCGAATCTTGACGGCAACACAAATGACCGTGCACAGGTGATAGGTGATCCGCACCTCGACGATCCGACGGCGGACCGATGGTTTAACATATTCGCCTTCCAGCGAAACGTTGCAGTACCGGGCGTTATCACAAACGGTAATTCGCCTCGCAATTTCCTAACCGGTCCGGGCTATCAAAGCGTAGACCTTGGACTTTCGCGCGACTTCCGTTTCGGCGAGACCTGGAAGCTCAGATTCCGTGTTGAGGGTACCAACATCTTCAATCACCCGAATTTGGACCAACCGAACGCATCGGCACCTGCCAACATAGCCTCACCGGGCGACTTTGGCAGGATCCGAACCGCAGGGCCAATGCGTAAGATCCAGTTCGGCTTGCGTTTGACGTTCTAATTGTCGCGAACGAAGGATAAAGCTTTCGTTTCAGGAGCTGTTTGTTTAGCAAATATGGAGTT
>QHXS01000138.1 GCA_003223975.1 Acidobacteriota bacterium | reverse complement strand
CTTTGTTTTTGTCCGCCGGAAAGCGTGATCCCGCGTTCGCCAACTAACTGCAGGTATTGCTTCGGAAACGAACGGACATCATCGGCAAGGCCCGCGGTCGCCGCCGCGCTCTCAACGCTGAGTTGGCCTCTGATAGCCGACAGTTGGTCCGGTCCGCTCGCCGATGCACTATCCAATTTCAACTTTCCACTGTCGACTCCAAACGCGATGTTCTCGGCAAGAGTATCGCTGAACAGAAAAGTTTCCTGCGGAACGAAGCCGATCGCTCGGCGAAGTTGCTGCAGCGGAAATGCGCGAACGGGTTTGCAATCGATCAAAACAGTTCCATCCGGCGCATCGAGCAGTCGCGGCACAAGATTCATCAGCGTAGACTTTCCGCTGCCCGTCTTTCCGACAAAGGCGACCGTCTGGCCCGGTGCGATCTGCAAACTGATGTCTTCAAGTACATTTCTCACCACAGAGCCCACAGAGGACACGGAGTTATTTCCATTGGCTTTCTCTATATGCTCTGTTTTCTTGGTGGTTATGTTTCCATACGCAAACGAAAGATCACGGAATTCAATCGCACCCTTTATCGTCGGTTGCTCATGCGCAATTTCGTCGTCTTGAATCGTCGGTTCGGTCTCTAGGATCGCGTTGAATCGTTTCAGAGATGCAGTCCCGCGTTGGTAAAGATTGACAACGTAGCCTAACGCGATCAGGTACCAGATCATTCGCTGCAGATACAAAATGAACGATGTGAAATTGCCCGCCGTAATTTCGCCGCGAACGGCCATTGGGACGCCGACCGCCACGATGATCACAAATCCTAGGCCGATGAAGAAGAAAAGCATCGGGCGCATGGCCGCTGCGAATTTTACGAGCCGCAGATTTTGATCGGCGTATTCACGATTGAGTTTTTCGAACTGTGCTATCTCGGCGTCTTCTTGCGCATAAGCGCGAACGACACGCACGCCCGTCAGATTCTCTTGGGCACGAGCGGTAATGTCGGAAAAGAATTCCTGGATCTTTTCGAATCGAACATGGATCTGTCCGCCGAGATACTTCACGGTCAGCGAAACCAGCGGCATCGGGATCAGCAACAATACCGTCAGCTTCACCGAGATATTCAGCAAGATCGGTAGAACGATTATCAATGCAAAAATAGCCTGGCAGCTATAAAGGATCATCGGCCCGACGATCTGTCGAATTGCGGCGAGGTCGTTGGTCGCACGCGCCATGAGATCGCCGATGCGGTTGTTATGAAAGAATTCGAGCGGCTGCGGGACGAGCGCGGCGTAGAAATCGTTTCGCATGTCGAACTCGATATGCCGCGAGGTGTTAATAAGCAGCCGGCGTTGGCTGAAAAGGAAAAGGCCGCTCATCAGATTCGCGCCCAAGATGATCAACGGATAGAAGACGACCTTTTCCCACGTCACGCCCTGTCCGAGGTCGTCGATCGCGAGGCCGACCAAATATGGAACGAGCAAACCGAATGCAAGCGAGACCGCGATCGACGCTATACCGCCGGCAAGATACCAGCGGTATGGACCGAAATAGCGTGCGAATTTTCGAAGTTGTTCCACTTAAAGTTTTGTGTAGGTCGAAAGTCCGGTAGCGATCAGCTTGCCTTCGTCGTTCACGACGTCGGCCGATACTGTAAAAATACGTTTGCCTGGACGGAGAACTCTTCCCGTGCAAGTTGCAGTACCTGAAATATGCGGCCGCAAGTAATGAATTGTCAGATCGATCGTCGCGGTCGGCTGTTTCGGCTCGAGATATGTTCGCACGGCAAAGGCCGTCGCGGTGTCGATCAAGGTCGCGGTCACGCCGCCGTGCAAGATCCCGTTCGGTTGCCGCAATTCGTCACGCATCTCGATCTTCACCACCGCCTTGCCGGGGCTCAGATCAATCAATTCCATTCCAAGAAGCTGCGCAAGCGGCATGCTGCGGAGCGAATTCTTGGCGTATTCCTTTATTTCTTCCGAGATCTCAGGTGCAGGCATCATCACAAATTTGACAAAATTATCGGCGTGATTGAAGTTTAGCATAACGATTTTTGGGCAGGTATTGACGTATGACTTTGGGTAGATGGCAGGCGAGGTTTGTGATCGGCGGTGCTGCGTTGCTGCCGATCGCTCCCTTGCTTTATCTGCAGGGACAGATCACGCGTTGGAAGGTCGGCGTTCTCCCAGGTGCTGGTGGAGAAACGACCGGCGTCGCGGGAAATGCCGGCGGAGAACCCGCAAAGCTTTTCGTTATCGGCGAATCGACGGTCGCCGGACTCGGCGCACGCACTCATGAACTTGCGCTGGCCGGACAATTTGCAAAGCAATTGAGTGACAGGATCGGGCGGCCCGTGCATTGGCACGTCGTCGGCAAAAATGGCGTCACTGCCCGACGTACGATCGACGAACTGCTGCCGCAAATGCCTGACGAGCCGTTCGATTACATATTCGTAGGCCTCGGCGGCAACGACGTGATGAAGATCAGCAGCCCAAAAAAATGGCGACGCGATATGAATGAGCTGCTCGGCCGCATTCGCGACAAGCACCCGCGCGTGCCGATCTTTCTTTCAAATTGCCCGATGATCGGAATGTCGCCCGTCATTCCACAGCCGACCAAGGCGATACTGTGGCACCTTTCGCAAATGCATAATGCCAACATAATCGAATTTACGCGTGAGATGCCGGGCGTTTATTATTATCGCCAGCCTGCCCAAGTGAACCTCGAAGGCTTTTTTGCCGATGGCATTCATCCGTCTGAGCAGGGCTATGCAGACTGGTCGCAGGCAATGATGAAATTTTTTGACGAGAATTACGAATGGCAAGATCACAGCCGCAAATGAACGGCATTGCCGATATTATCAGCTCGCGTTTGGAATGGCTGATCGTTCGCGAAAGCGGACGAACTTTGCCGATGCTAAGCTCGGAGATCGAAATATCGAATTCGAACGGCAGATCGACGCTAAGTTTTGTCAGCGAGAACGGGATCACGGTTTGGCGGATCAAGAATTATGAATTCGAAGACCTCGAGTTGGTCGTCTCCCTGTGGTCAACGATCAGGAATGAATCCGAGACCGTGCGACTCGTGCCTCGAGAATCGGCAGCGGAACTTCGCGCACATATCGAGCTTGCGCGGCTGCAAAAGGCGAATGAGATCGCGGAGATCTTCGCAACAAGCACGGCCGCGGCCAAGATCGTTCGCGTTTCGCTGAATGCCGGAAATGGCCGGATCGCACAGATCGAGAGCGAGAACACGGAAAAGCGACGTATCGCTGCGATCGCTGACGTCACATCGAGCCTGACGCATGAGTCGCTGCTTGCGACCGCTCTGAAATTGCAGGACGAGCTTCGAATGCGGCGCAAGAATCCGATCAACAATGTCGCTATCATTGCCGAAAAACGACAGGCACGAAACCTGCAGAAGTTGATCGCGGTCCTGAACAAAGGCGCGAGCGCTGCCGTGTCCGTTTTCGAGATCGATCGAAAACCCGTTGTCCCGACCGCAAAGGAACTTCGACGGTTAAAGCTGGCTGACCTTTGGCGCCGGCGGGCACGCAAACTGAAGCTTCCGCAAACGATCGAGCCAAGTACCACAGCAAAAAAGATGATCGAATTGTCGCCGGACAAGACCGATCTCATAGTGTCAAAGAACGGTGAAACGCTTCGTTTTCTTGGGATGCCGTTCGCTCGCGTCCGCAACGTAATGGGCCGCGAAAAATCCTGGTTCGGCGTCGGCAAAGTCAGGAGGCCGATAAACGAATCGGCGAAACGCTCGTTTCGCGAACTCCGCGACACGCTCGAACTACATCGGCAGAGCGAGCCGCCCTCGAAACGTCACGACTGGTACCGACTTGCTTCCGAGGCATGGCTCGAATCGATCCTTCGCCGCAACATCAAGCTGCTCGATGCAAACCTGATACTATCGCCGATCTACAATCAATTTCGCTCGTCGAACGACAAGATCGACCTGCTTGCGATCCGAAAGGATGGCCGGCTGGTGATCATCGAGATCAAAACTTCGCCGGACCGTGAAACGATCTTTCAGGCCGCCGACTACTGGCAAAAGATCGAACTGCAGCGGCGGCGAGGAGTGCTCGATGAAGCCCGGCTATTTGGGTCGATCGAGATCGCTGACAAACCGGCTCTCATATACGTCGTCGCACCCGCGTTAAGTTTTCATTTCGATTTCGAATATTTTGCACGCATGCTGCATCCCGAGGTCGAACTTTGGCGGTGGGAACTGCACGAGAATTGGCGTGCGCAAATAAAGGTGATCGCCAGGCGAAATTATTCGGAATGAGAGATTCCGGACGCTTATTTTCGATCAAGCCGGTAGCCGATGCCCCGTACGGTCTTTAGAAATTTCGGGTCATTCGGCTCGTCTTCGAGGATCTTTCGCAGCCGGACAATGAAATTATCTATCGCCCGCGTGTCGGTATCTTCCTGCAGGCCCCAGACGTCTTCCAGGATCGTTTTACGCGAAACCGCCTGGCCTTCATGTTCGATCAGGTATGCAAGAAGCTTTGCCTCCATCAGCGTCAGGTTTTGGACCCCGTCGCTTGTATGAAGCTGTAGATTTGCAAGGTCGAAAATGCGGCCGTTTATCGTTTCGCGGCCGTCTTTCGCCTTCGGGACCGAGCGTGCCCACTCGTTTCGCCTCAGCAGCCCGTTTAGCCGCGCGAGAAAGATCTCAAGCTCGAACGGCTTTGGAAGATAATCGTCGGCACCGGCCTCAAAGCCTTTCAATACATCTTCGGGCCTGCTCCGCGCCGTGAGCATCAATACGGGAACGAAATTTTGATCTGCTCTTAGTTGTTTTGCGACCTCGAACCCGTCGATGCCCGGAAGCATGACGTCGAGTATCACCGCATCAAACTTTGTAGACCCGATCTCTTCCAGTGCGACTTCGCCCGTGTCGACCACGAGCGCCTCAAACCCTTCGGCCTCGAGGTTGAATTTGATCCCGTCGGCAATGTGTTCTTCGTCTTCAACTATCAGGATACGCATTCTCGTATTTCGTCAGGATTTCGGGAGTTGAACAAGGAAGGTGCTTCCTTTCCCCTCTCCTTTGCTTTCGGCGATCACTTTACCTCCATGTTTTTCGACGATCGACTTTACGATATACAGGCCAAGGCCCGTTCCTTTCGCGCCGTTTTGATTCACGCCGGACCTGAAGAACCGTTTGAAAATACGTTTTAGGTCGGCCGCCGGAATTCCCCTTCCCTTGTCTTTTATTACCACCGCGATCCGGTTATTAAAGCCGCCGGTCTGCGACTTCACGGTTATCTTCGGCTCCGTGTCGCTGTATTTCACCGCGTTATCGAGCAAATTTAGGAACGCCGACAGCAGTTCTTCCTGATCACCCTTGATCGTCAGGCCTGATGCCCCAGGAGAGTACTTGATCGAGCTCTCGGGCAGGTTGTTTCGCGAACGGGTTATCGCGATGGCGTCGCTCAAGACCGAGTCGACCTCGACCGATTCGCTGCCTGCAATGACCGCGCGTTCTTTGATCCGGCCCGCACGCATGACCTGCTCGACCGTATTAAGCAAACGGTCGCTGTCCTTGAGCATCACGTCGTAAAACTCGGCACGTTTAGCCTCGTCGACATCGCGTGTCTTAAGCGTTTCGAGATACAGCCGGATCGAGGCTATCGGTGTTTTCAGCTCATGCGTGACCGAATTCAAGAACGTGTCATGCTGTTCGTTTCGACGGATCTCACGAACCAGAAAAATCGTGTTCAATATCAGGCCGGTGATTATCAGCGCGAAGAATATGATGCCGATGACCAGCAGGACGACCTCGCGGGTATTCAGCAAGATCCAGCCGACATTCAAGGCGACCGCCAGCCCCGAAAGGGCGATACCCAACGCAACAAAGAATATGGCTGTTTTACGCCGCCGCATACCTCAATTGTGAATGTAGAACAGGAATAAGCAAAACTGAATCGTCGCTTGTCCCAAACTGCCGTGCTGCCCCGCCATAGGGCAGGCTTCCTTGACCGTCAAAATCGCGCATGATAGTGTTATATGTTTTGAGCATCGGGCGGCTTTCGTCCTGCAATTATCGGTCTTAATTAGAGTTTTAGGTTTGATCCGAGCCCGTGTTTTCGGCGGGCTACTGACACTAGTATGGTTGTGCTGGCTTTTGCCGAAGGTATCCAGCTTTTTCCTGACGGCACGCTTTTAATTCACGTCGCGCTGATCCTGTTGATGATCTACGTCCTCAACCGGACGTTTTTCCGACCCGTAAACGCTGTTCTTGAATCGCGCGAAAAACAGAAAGGCGGCAAAGGCGGCGAAGCGGCTGAGATCCTCGACGAAGTTTCAAAAAAACAAAAGGAATACGAAACGGCGATGCTCGCGGCCCGTAATGAAAGCTACGACCTGATCGAAAAAGAGCGTTTCGCAGCAGTCGAGTCGTTTCAAAAGACCGTTGGTGATGCAAAAGCGGGTGCCGCAAAAGCGATCGCGGACGAAAAAGCATCGATCAAGAACCAGGTTGCAGAGGCAAAGGTCGCGATCGCTCTCGAAGCCAACAAAACGGCCGAAAAGATCACTTCAAATATTTTGAATGGTTAGTATGTTGTCGACTTTTTTAGGAATATTTTTATTTCTTGCCGAAAGCGGGCCGTCGCAGGGAAACTGGGCTGCTTTCAGGGAGTTTTGGGACCACTATTTCAATTATCCGGGCTTCGAGCTTTGGAAGTTCATCAATCTCGGCATTTTCGTCTGGGTCCTGGTTTATCTCGTCAGGAAGCCGCTAAGCGAAGCCTTTAAGGCGAAACGCGACTTTATCCGCGCGGAATTGATCAAGGCAGAGGAGGAAAAGCAGCAGGCGCTTTCGATCCTTACGTCGGTTGAGGCAAAACTTGTCGGGATCGACTCAGAAAAAGCCGCCATCTTGAAGTCGGCTCGTGAAGAGGCCGAAGCCGAAAAGAAAAGGCTCGCCGAACAGTCAGCGAGCGAAGCGGCAAAACTGAAAGCTCAGGCCGAGGGCGAGGTCGCACGGCTTGCTTCTGTCGCGCGATTCCAACTTCGGCGTTTTGCGGTTGATGAAAGCCTACGCCTTGCGGAAGAAAAGCTGCGGTCGAGTGTCGACGACAAAACGGATGCGAGACTGATCAAATCGAGCATCCAGGCGATCGGAGGGCTTAACTAAATGAGTATTGAAACCGTTGCCCGCCGATACGCCACAGCACTTGCGGACGTCGTTTTAAAGACGGGCGAAACCGATTCGGTAAAGTCGGAATTAAAGATCTGGGAACAACTGATCGCCGGCAATCCCGAGCTGGAAAGCGCGTTTGGTAATCCTTCGATCGCCGCGGCAAAAAAGGAAGCGGTGCTTGAGGGTTTACTCGGCAAGACAAAGCCTTCGAAAACCACCTCGAATTTCCTGCGCGTGCTGTTGCGAAACGGCCGACTGACCGACCTTTCCGCCGTTAATGAAAAGTTCGAGTCGGTGCTGGAAGAACGAAGCGGTGCGGTCTCCGGCGAAGTGATCTCGGCGCATGAACTCTCGGATGCAGAGAGAAAGGAACTGATGGCAAATCTCGAAAAGCTTACCGGCAAGACGGTGAAGCTGGATTTCGGGATCGACAAGGACATTATCGGCGGCGTTGTTACACGCGTGGGCTCCACCGTTTACGACAATTCGGTGAAGACGCAGCTCGAGAATTTAAGAGAGCAACTTGTGAATGGTTAACGGTAATCGGTGAATGGTAAATTCGAAGCCATTTACCGTTCACCATTCACTGTTTACCACTAAATGAAATGGAAGCAATTAAAGCAAACGAGATAAACGAGATCATCCGGGCACAGATCGAAGACTTTGACGCGTCGATGACGGTTGACGAGATCGGCACGGTGATCAAGGTCGGGGACGGAATCGCCGAGATCTATGGACTGGAAAAGGTGATGGCGGGCGAGCTGCTGGAATTTCCGCACGGCGTTCGAGGACTTGCACTCAACCTTGAAGAAGACAAGGTCGGAACGGTGCTGTTCGGCGATTTCCAGAAGATCAAGGAAGGCGACGAGGCGAAACGCACGAAGCGGATCATGAGCGTTCCCGTCGGCGACGCAATGATCGGCCGCGTGGTCGACGCACTTGGAAACCCGATCGACGGAAAAGGCGAGATCGTCACCGACACGTTTTTCCCGGTCGAGCGGATCGCTCCCGGAATTATCGACCGTCAGCCTGTGAAGGAACCGCTTCAAACCGGACTAAAAGCTATCGACTCGATGGTGCCGATCGGCCGCGGACAGCGCGAGCTGATCATCGGTGACAGACAGACGGGGAAGACCGCTGTTGCTATCGACACGATCATTAACCAAAAGGGCAAAGACGTGATCTGCGTTTATGTCGCGATCGGGCAGAAAGCCTCGACTGTGGCGCAGGTCGTGAAGAAACTCGAAGTTTTCGGCGCGATGGATTACACGATCGTCGTTTCAGCGACGGCCTCTGACCCTGCGGCGATGCAGTTTCTTGCTC
>QHXS01000137.1:1590-21109 GCA_003223975.1 Acidobacteriota bacterium | reverse complement strand
CCGCTAGGCGTTTTCGTTATCTCCGTATCTGTGACAGTGCGAAAAGGTCGGTTTAATAGATAGTAAATCCGTAGTCTTAGTGTTGAGGAAGGTAATCCTCGTATTCGATTCGATTGTCCGCGAGATCCAATAAATTCCGAAAGATATCAGCCATCTGATCCGACGGCGAGATTCGGTGAACAAAATGGTAACGGCCGTCTTTCGAGGCCTCCAGTATCCAAGCCGCGCCATCAACAACCGGCGATTCGTCAACAGCCGGATTTGTTTTGTCGAGTGGAGGTTCCGCGAAGGTATCAAGCAATTCGGTTGAAAGTGCTGATCGACGTGAAGTGATTTTCTCGTTTGATTCTGAAGCGCATTCTTTGGCCTTCTGTACCTCGATCACTGGCAACGAACGGTTAAGAATTAAGAGCGCGACCGCACCAATCCCTAACACGAATGCCAAGACGGCAATGGTCAGTCGAAAAACGAGTTTCTTCATTTTATCTTTAGATGCCCCAAACCGAATTCTCGGCTTGGAGAAGTTTGCTCGGGGAAGAAAGAACTCGGCCGGAAGTAGCGAAAATAGAGATTACGAACTGCGGCGAAACATGTCAATGATCCAAACAAAGCTCCCCTCCTTACGAAGGAGGGGTGGCATCCGCTTCGGATGACGGGGTGGTTCTCTGCACCCGTCCACGAAAGCAGAGAACCACCTCCCCGCTAAAGCGGTACTCCTCCTTCGTAAGGAGGAGAGCTTTGAGTCTCCGCTCCGGCGCTGCGCTTTTCAATACCCTGCTTCGCTCAACGCTTCGGTGCTCGGAAGCCCGAGCTGTTTTTTGAGCAGAAGATTTTCGAGTTCTTCTTTCTCGGATAGACGGGCAGCGTCTTCCCAACGTGTTTTGAGAAATACGTCCGGCTTACCTTCGATACGAAGCGCAAACTGCATCACGTCGGCCCACACCTGGCCAAAGGCGGTCTGCCTGTCTCGAACCTTGGCGATAAAGCGCGATTCGGCCTTGCGCATCGCTTCCCCCGAAGCAAACCCGCGCCCGTGCGGCAGCAGGTAATAAAGCGGCGTGCCGGTGACCGAAGCGATGTCGATGCGGAAACCGTCTTTCACTTTCAGGAACTGTTCGAGATCTACGGTTTCGAAATCGCCGAACCGCGCACCTTCATTGCCAGAGATCCAAAGATTCTCGATGCCGTTCTTGAACGGGGCGACGAGGTTGCCTTCGGTGTCGTAATCGACCTCGATACCGGCGACCCAACGCTGCCGGAACGACGCGAATTCCATCGCGACGAGCATGTCGAGCACAGACTTGTTCATCCCGTCCTGGATCGGTATGGCGTTCTCCAATTCGGAGCGCCCGAAAGTGCCGATCGATGCGTTGTTGGCAAAGTGAAAGACGGGAACAACGCCGTAAGGGTTTTCAATAGTCCAAGGTTCAATGTCCAAAGTCCAAGGTCGCGTCGGATCGGCGTCCTCACTTTGGACCTTAGACTTTGGACTTTGGACTGGGATGAAGTCCCTCGCGTCGGGCAGAACGCCTTCGTGGGGTTTGCTTGTGATGTAGCGCTCGATGCGGTCGGGATAGAAAAGATTCAACCGCGTGTGCTTGTCGCTCGTACGCCAGAATTTTGCGGCCGAGACGATCTTTCCGGGCTGCTCTTCGTCGTATTCGACCATGCAGTTTGCTGCGGAATTCGGAAAAATGGCCACGTTGCCGTCCGCATCGGGCCAGACGATCACGTACGCGTCGCCGTTCTTCAGCGCTTCACGATGCACCTCGCCGGCGCGTGCGTCCATGCGATTGCGGTGCCAGATGGTGTCCAGTTCGGCAGCCGTGTCAGTAGCCGGCACGTCAGTAAGGGCGCCTTCATCATCGCGGGCGCCCTTGCTCACGCGCGGGCTACTGACACTGAATCCCTCGATCTTCAGCTTATCCGCAACGGCATCGCATACTGCCGGGCAAAGATTGAGCGCGAATTCGCGAAAGAGCGAGCCAAAAGTGTTCTCGAATTTCGCGCTGGCAAACGCCAGGTCGTGATCGCCGTTGTAATAACGGTCGAAGCGCTGATACCGTGCGCCGTTCGTTCGAAAATTATGAAGTGCCTGTTCGATGTGTATGTTCATATGAAGATCTGTGCGGTTTTATTCCCCATGCGAGGCATTTTAAGTTTGAATTTGCGTCATTAAGGTGTCCGTTTTTGCGATTTAGAAATTCGTTTGCGATCCAACTGTTTCCCTGATCTTCCCAAGAGCGATCTGCCGATAAAGATAGACCAGCATAATAACGGCGACTATGACGGCGACCGTGAGCCACACCGCGCGCGGGATCCCGATGAGAAATCCGAAGATCGCCCACGCCGTCTGCCAAAGCGTACCGACGACCGTCGTCCAGAGCGATTTCACCTGATCGGTCCGCACGGCAATGTTCGTTATCACGCGGTCCGCCTGGTCGAGCTTCGACCAAATTACCTGTGACGCTGAATAAAGCGGCGGTTGGGCCTGCGGAGTTGTGGCGGGAGTCGAAGAGGATGATGCAGGTGTTTCGAGGCTGTGGTCTTGTTTGTGAGGTTCGAAATTCGGCCCAACCGCCGATCGGGTGCCGATGCTTTCATCGGCAAAGTCTAGAATTTTGTTGATGTGCTCGTCGCGCAGCCAAAAGCCCTTGACGTTCATTGGAAGCCGCAGCTCCCAACTGCCGAGCATGATCTGGTTCAAAAAGAAGCGCGTGCGGTAACGCGTTGCTTGCAGCCGCGGGATCGACGCCAGCCAACGGTCGCGCTGGCGAACATATTCGGTGACCCACGCCTTTTCGGTCGAAGCCGTCACGCTTACTCGATCGCGGATCTTTTCGTACGAGCCGTGCGTGATCGAATCGTAAACGACCACGAGCGACAGGGGCAGGACAAATCCGAGCCGATCGCACTCGTCCATCGCCGGCTTTAGATACCGTTCGAATCCGATCTGCAGCTGCGCCTCTCGCATTTCGCGCGTGACCGCAGCTGCGCGAAGAGCTTTCTTAAATCGTTCATCCCTGGCGTAGGCGCCTATGACGACCGGTTCCGCGCGTTTCAGATTTGGAAGAGCGTTTTCAAATAATGTCCTACCGATGTTTCCCCCGAGCTTCAGGTATCTCTCTACGACCGCGGCGAGCGAACCCGACCGGTGCGTGAACTGGCTGATGCCATACGAGACACCCGCTCCGTCGTTCAATACCGCTACCGCGGCAAATTCGCCGAACGGTTTCCCGGTCTCGAAAATATTCACGATCGCCATTGCTTTGAGCAGGTTCTCTACGGAGAACGAGGGATGTTTCATGCCTGAAATTTCCTCTTGCATATAATACATACGTTGTGTAATATAAAACGTTCGGGCGATAATGGGCGAAGCCTTAAATGAGATTTATTTCGCCGCTTACATACCGCCCGGCCGTGATGATCACGTTAGCGAATGCGATGAATAAATACGACGGTAACTTTTGAGATTTGGGAGAGATCGATGGATATGGACGAGATAACAGGAAAAACCAGCATAAAAAGTGTACAACAAACGGCAGATGTAAAGGTTCGGGCTAAATTACGCCTCGGCGAAGTGGAACGCCTGATAAAAAAATACAGGATCATCGTGCCCTGCCTCTCGCGGCAGACGCTCCAGAGCATGTGCGAGGACGGAACTTTTGAAACCGCAGGTAGCAGGCCAACCAGGCTGGGCTGGCTGGTCTACGAAGATTCGTTCTGGAAATGGGCGCGCGGGATGGAAATCAACCTGTGAAATTTCACTACTCGGACGAACCTTACTAAAGCTCAAAGGTTGCCATTCAAATTTCGACCTTGTTCGTTTAAAGTCGGTTCTCGTATGAACGACGAAATTATACACGACGCAGGGGACGACGCGGCCGAACAGCCGATGGTTTCCGAAAGCAGCGCGGAGCTTGAAACGCTCCGGCAACAAAACGAAGAACTTAAGAAAGAGATCAGGCTTGGGAAAGCAAGGGCCGCTCTCACTGCAGAACTCACCGCATCAGGGGCTCGTTCGCCCGAGCTTTTGATCGCGGCGGCTGAAAAAGAAATTCAATTTGACGATGAAGGCGAGCCGGCGAACATTGCGGCCGTGATCTCAAAGCTGACGCAAAACTATCCCAACAACTTCCTTACCCGCGAGGCTCTCGCAAAAATGAAGCCCGAAGAGATCGCACGGCTCGATTGGAACGAGGTCCGGGCAGTTCTATCGAACTGAAATGAAAAATGAGAAATGAGAACTGATAAATAGGAAATGAGAAACAAAAAACGTTCGATCAAATCGTAGGGCTCGTTTATCACCTTTCACTTATCATTTCTCATCGATCACCTTTCATCTCACCTCACTGTTCACTATCCACTTTCCACTATCAACTAAAAAATTATGTCACTCACATTCATACCCACCGTTTGGGCCGGTCGGCTGTTGACCGCCCTTGAGAAATCGCTCGTTTACGGGCAAGTAAATGTTTGCAATCGCGACTACGAAGGCGAGATCCGAGAAGCCGGCAATACGGTCAAGATCGGGTCGGTCGGCGAGGTCACCATCGACGATTACACAAAGGACATGGACATTGCCGATCCCGAAACGCTCACCGATGCCGAGCAATCGCTCACCATCGACCAGGCGAAGTACTTCAATTTCTATGTCGACAGCATCGACCGCGCACAGCAAAACGTGAACGTGCTCGACACGGCGATGCGGCATTCCGCGTGGGGACTTCGCGAAAAGGCCGACGCATATATCGCCGCTTTGATGGATGCGGCCGTTCCGGGCGGCAACAAGATCGGTACGGTCGGCACGCCCGAGGTTCCGACGAAGGACGATGCTTATGAATACCTCGTCGATCTCGGCGTGCTGCTGGACGAATCGAACACGCCGCTCGAAGGGCGTTTCGTGATCGTGCCTGCGTGGTTTCACGGCTTGCTTCTGAAGGACGAACGGTTCGTGCAGGCGGGAACGCTGCGTTCGGACCGCGCGCTTGCGAACGGCGCGGTCGGTGAGGCGGCCGGATTCTCGATCCTGAAATCGAACAACGTGCCTAACACCACGGCGGAGAAATACAAGATCATCGCTGGCCACTCTATCGCGACAACCTATGTCGAACAGATCGTCGATCTGCAGACGTACAAGCCCGAAAAGCGTTTCGGCGACGGAGTAAAAGGACTTCACGTCTACGGCGCAAAGGTCGTCCGCCCGACCGCCCTTGCGTGTCTTATAGCCAATAAGAGTTAGGCCTTTTCTTGAACGCGGATAAAGCGGATCCGGCGGATTTGCACGGATCAGAGAATCAATTCTTACTGAATACGGCTTTTTCCGCCCGATCCGTTCGATCCGCGTTGAAAGGTTTTTCGAAAAATATGACCGCCTTAGACAAACTCAAACTTATTACTGCCTGGGAAGACGATCCTGCGCTCACCGAAGACGAACTCGAAGACATGCTCGCATCAGCCGCGTTGCCCGATGACGACGGCAAGACGCCCGAGTCCGAGGGATGGTCGCCGACCTATGACATAAACGCGGCTGCTCGCGATGCATGGCTTATCAAAGCCGCACGGACCGCCGCACTTGTCGAGATCGACCCGCCCGAAAGCAGCATCGTCACCTCAAAGATCTTCGATAACTGCCGCCGAATGGCGCGCCTTTGTGCAGACCGGCGATCGGCCACTGTCACGATCTCGAACTAACTCTGATCCGGCGCCGTGATGAATGAAGAAAACGTTCCCGACTTTCGGGATTGGGTCCGCACGACGGCGCCGAATTGGACGTGGAATTGGAAGCACCAGCTATATCTTTATGACAGGCTCGATCGTGTCACATCCGCTTTCAAAAAACGATTGATGATCTTTATGCCTCCGCGACATTCAAAATCAGAGACCGTTACGGTTCGATATACGGCGTGGCGTTTGATATGCGATCCGAAAATGAACGTAATTCTGGGTTCGTACAACCAAAGATTAGCTAACAGGTTTTCGCGAAAGATCCGAAAGCTTGTTGATGAAAAGGTTGATCTTTCGAAAGAGCGAAAGGCCGTGGATGAATGGGAAACCGCGGCCGGCGGTTCGCTTTGTGCGGTTGGCGTCGGTGCGGGCGTGACAGGTTTTGGCGCGAACCTGATCGTCATCGACGACCCTGTGAAAAATCGCTCGGAAGCGGAAAGTAAGGCGTACCGCGAGAATACGTGGGATTGGTTCAACGACGATATTTATACCCGTCTTGAGCCGAACGCCTCGATAATCCTGATCCAAACGCGCTGGCACGAGGACGACCTGGCCGGAAGGCTGCTGAACGATATGAGGAACGGCGGCGAGCAATGGGAGGTTGTGAGCCTGCCAGCCATCGCAGGCGGAAACCCAAGCGATAGCGAGGGTGTTGCGTCGTCACGGGGAAGAGACACACTCCCTATCGGTCGTGTTTCCGCCTGCGTCGATCCGCTTGGACGCGCTCAGGGCGAGGCGCTTTGCCCTGAGCGATATGACATATCTGCACTGCGCCGGATCGAGAAAAAGCTCGGGTCGTATTCATTCGCGGCGCTTTATCAGCAAAATCCCGTTCCGCTCGACGGCGGCATTTTCAAACGGTCGTGGTTCACACGCGTCGTTGATAAAGCGCCGGCAAATCTTAAATGGTTTCGCGGCTACGATCTCGCAGTGTCGACAAGAACAACGGCCGACTTCACCGCCAGTATTCGTTGCGCGATCGACAGTCAAAAAAATATCTATATCGCAGATGCGTACCGTGCCCGGATCGAATTTCCCGAACAGCGTCGTTATGTGATCGAACGGATGACAGAAGAAAAAGACACCGTCCACTGCATCGAATCGGCGCTGCACGGCCAGGCACTTGTTCAGGATCTGCTTCGCGAAACGAATTTGCTTCGCTGCGCGCTTCGGGCGATCAAGGCAGACAAAGACAAGGTCACCCGTGCTCTTGTTTGGTCGGCAAGGGCGGAAGCGGGAAACGTCATTCTCGTCCGCGGTCCGTGGATCGAGGAATTCATCGAAGAGGTCTGCAGCTTTCCAAACGGCGGCCACGACGACCAGGTCGACGCAATGTCACTGGCATTTCGAATGATGACCGAAACGAAGAAAGTATCGGCTGGCTTTTGACTAAAATACATGAACGACTTCAAAAATTTTCTTATCGCATATTTTTCTACGGCACCGTCGCTTTTTGCGGCGGTCGAAACGCGGACGCTGATCACGGTAATTTCCGCGATCGTACTTCCGATCTTGTTTTTTACGGTCGGCAAAACGATCGATGTTGTGCTGCAGATCTACCTGGACAAACGAAGGCAGAAACGCGACCAGTAGGGAGTGTGCTGTCAGAACCGCCTGCGTTAGCGGGCGGCCAGTTTGGCAGTACCGAAAGCGGTCGCGAACTGGTGAACGCGAATCAATGACCACAAAGATCAAGATTTACATTGCCTGTGCAGTTGCAGCATTTCTTATCGTCACCGGATATTCGGCCTGGTCGAACTATCAGATCAGAAAATTAGAAACCGCGGCGGCGAGTGCAAAGCAAAAAGCGGAGGTTCAAGAGCAACGAGCGAACGAGCTTGAGATGCAGTCGCGCAAGTACGAGGAAAAGATCGCATATTTGGAATCGAATTTGGCCGAGCTGAAAACGCTCGCAAAGAAACAAGATGAAGAACTTAAAAATATCGAAATTACTACCGGCCGTGCTCGTGCTGATGTTGAGCGTGCTCGCCGCATCAGCTCAGCAGCCGCAACTGCCGGCGAGGTCTGCCGAAAGCTCGCCGAGCTCGGGCACGGATGCCAGTAGGCGGTTGACGGACGGCGGTGGGCAGGAAAAGATCTTTTCGGCGTGCAATGCGGCAGCGGATGAGCTGCGTTGATCGCGGATACTGATCGGTGCGCTCGAAACAGAAAATGCGGCGTTGCGTGCACGGCTTGATACCGAAAAACGCGCGAATGAATTGCTGACAGATCTGAACGAAACACGACGCGCCGAATCCGAAGCGTTGAAATTAACCGTCGCTGCAAAGAACGAAACTATTGCCGCAAAAGACTCAGCGATCGCCGCCCAGGACAAACTGATAGCAACTCTCAAAACCAAAAAACGCTCACCATGGGGACGCATTGCGGATATTCTGCTTGGAGCTGGTGTGATCGCGATAATAAAGTGAGTCGCGGGGATCTTTGCCGGCTTCGATGACATGGCACACGGTACGGCGTCCAACTCGGTTTTGAGATGAGTCATGCTAGACTAAAAATCCAAAAAACAGTTTCGAAACGAATATCTTCGCGATGACATAACAATCTTAGGAGGTACGACCATGGCGATTTCTTACTATTATCACTTTCAGGACGAGAAGCCGCAGTTGATCGGGGGCGAAGTTCTGATGAAAGGCTATATAAAAGATAGCTCGACGATTTCGAGCGTCGAGACATTCGGGGATCGCTTTACGATCAACCTGGGCAGTCCGCAAGAGCATAAATCTCTCGTGATCGAGCCGGGGCCCCCGGTTACGGTAACCTTTAGACAGTTTCTCGGCCGTCGCCGGTAGTAAATAGGCATATCCAATTCACAAAAAGCCCCGACCGAGCGGGGCTTTTCCAATTGACCTATCCAGACGACGGAAGATTGTCCTTCGATCCCAGCTAAATGCTTTGCCGTTTTATCTCGTCGAGCTTTTCTTTGATCAGTCCGTAGCCGAAACCCAGACGCATCAGATGGTCGAAGAATTTCTTTTCTTCTTCGCGGGTTTCCGGTTTGCCCTTGATGCGTATTCGTTTTTCGATGGCGGTGTCGATCAATTCACTTTCAGGGTGTTTTTCGTAGGCTGAGGCTATTGCGTTTTCTACGGTTTCGCGGTCGAGCTTTTTCTGCGACATCGCGAGCTGCAAACGCCTCTTTCCCTGCGGCTTTTGCCGGAGCTTTGAAATTGCGGTGTCGCGCGCGAATTGCTCGTCATCAAGATACTTGTATTCCTTTAGCTTTTCGACCACCGCGTCAACGATCTCCTCGTTGGTCCAAAGTTTTTCAAGAAGACGCTCTCGCAATTCGGCAACCGAGCGCGGTTTTGCGGCAAGCAGCTTGATGGCGCGGTTCATTGTCCGCTCGCGTGAACGCTCGGCATCTTTTACGAACCGCTCGGATGTTTTGTCGGAAACATTTCGCTTTCGCCACATTGTTATACTGAATACCACACAGAGATATGGTTGATATAGACGAGCTCAGGGAAATCGAGGCAAATCTGACCGACGACGAGAAACGCGAAAATGCGATCAGGCTCGCGTTTAGCGGCAAACGAGAGAAGTTCGACGAGTTTTGCAGGGCGCTTGCCGAAAACATTCCGCCGGAAACCGCAGCGGTCCTTGGCGGCAGTTCCGTCACCGGATTCAGCTATAAAGAGGGCAAGCCTTTTGACGACGAGGGGTTTATGACGAGCGATCTCGATATCACGCTTGTCGGGCCCGAGGCGATCGAATATTTTTCGCTCGAAGGGTTTTGGATCCCGGGAATCCACTCGCATCCGGTAAAGGAAGGCGACGACGATATTGCCTCGCCGGCGCTTAAAAAGCTGCGGCATAAACTGCAGGCGATCGCCGGTGGACGGCCCGTCACTATCCAGGCGTCACGCGATTTTTACTATCGTTTCCGCGAAGAATGGCTCGGCCAGCCCTACCTGACGTTGGTCGGAAAACCGGACGAAGACGAATGACCGTGCGGCTAATGAGCTATAACATCCGCTTCGGCGGCGTCGGCCGCGAGGCGCGACTTGCCGAGGTCATTCGTAAATGCGAGCCAGACATCGTTGTATTGCAGGAAGCCACGAGGCCTGAGGTCGTCGAACGCATCGCCGATCTATGCGAAATGCCGCATTGGACCGCGAAGCTTAATCACTCCGTCGCATTCATCAGCCGTATCGAAGCTAAAAATTACGAATGGCATTATCACCCGCAACTGCAGCGCGCGTTTTTGGAGATCGATATCGCCGGTGCCCGCATTTATGGCGTGCATCTCAGGGCAACGCACTCGAATTACACTGAACGCGGCCGGATGCGCGAGGTCAGAGCACTGCTGGACGGGATAAAAGAAAAGAGCAACGAATTTCACGTGCTCGTCGGTGATTTCAACACGCTTGCTCCGGGCGAGCTCTTGAATTTGCAAAAGCTTCCCTGGCGCTATCGGGTCCTTGCGATGCTGCTCGGCGGCCGCATCACTTATCGCACGATCCAAATAATGCTGGATGCCGGCTACGTCGACAGTTACCGACGGCTGCATACCGATCTTGGGTTTACTTTTCCGGCATGGGACCCGAATGTGAGGCTGGACTACCTGTTCACGCCGGCACAGTTCGCAGATCGGATATCCGCCTGTGATGTCGTAAACGATATCAAGGAGCCCGCAAAGGCAACCGACCACCTGCCGCTGCTCGCCGAGATCTCGACACAATAAAAATGGACGGCATTCTCATAACCGATAAGCCCGCCGGAATGACGTCGCACGACGTCGTGAACCGCGTGCGCAGGATACTAAAAACAAAAAAGGTCGGCCATACGGGCACGCTCGACCCGTTTGCGACCGGCGTGCTCGTGATGTTGGTCGGCAAGGCGACGCGACTCGCGCAGTTCGTGGACAAGGATGAGAAGGAATATGAGGCCGTGATCCGCTTTGGTTTTGAGACCGATACGGGCGACAGAACTGGCAGTCCAAAGTCCAAGGTCCAAAGCCCAAAGTCTCTAAGAAAGGAAGATATTGAATCAGTATTGCGGCAATTTCGCGGCGAGATCGAACAAATTCCGCCGATGTATTCGGCTAAGAAAGTTGCCGGAAGGAAGCTTTACGAGCATGCGCGAAAGGGTGTCGAGATCGCCCGAGAACCTGTGAAGATCACAATTCGGAAGCTAGAGATCGTCGATCCGACCCAGATCATCGAACCATTTTCCGAAGTTCGAATTCGCGTTGTTTGCTCCGCCGGAACTTATATCCGGACATTGGCTGAAGACATTGGCCGGGCTGTCGGGGTCGGCGCGCATCTCGATGCGCTGCGGCGGACACGTGCAGGGAGGTTCAGTATTGCCGATGCAACGACACTGGGCGACATGGAAAAGTCTGACGATCCGACGGCTTTTCTGCTGCCGCTTGAGGAAGTAGTCGGGCATATTAAGGGATTTGTTCTCGAAGAGACCCGCGTCAAAAAAACGATCCGCGGTCTTTCGACTCGTATCGATCAAGACGGTTTCGAGAACGGCGAATCTGTAAAAATGTTAGCCCCGAATGGCGAAATTGTCGCTATCGGAATATTCGATGCGGACGAAAGCTGCATCCGGCCGAAGATCGTTTTGGTATAAAATACTCCCAGGGATGAAGAAGCGAAACCTTGCAATTGCGATCGGCGGCGGGATCGGAGCGGCCGTTGCCGTTAAGATGTTTACCCGCGCGAAAACGGTCGAGTGGGACAACGTTGCCGATCAGGTCGTGCATTCGGAACATTCGCATTTCGTGAATGTTGACGGCGTGCGTGTGCATTATCAGGAATTCGGCGAGGCGTCGAAGCCGCCGACCGTTTTGATCCACGGCTACACCGCGTCGCTATTTGTTTGGCACAAGGTCGCACCAATGCTTGCGGACGCGGGCTTTCATGTCATTGCGTTGGACCTTGTTGGTTTTGGCTATTCATCGAAGCCGCGTTGGTTCGAATATACGATCGGCGCGCAGGCGCGGATGGTCTCGCGATTTATGCAGCGGCTCGGCATCGGCCGGGCAACGATCGTCGGAAGCTCGTACGGCGGTGCGGTCGCAATGACGCTGGCGCTTGATTACGCAGCAAGTGTTGAGAAGCTCGTTCTGATCGATGCAGTTTGCAATGACGAAGTTTTGCGTCATCCGATATTGCGTCTTGCGGCCATTCCCGTTATTGGCGAGGCGATCACGCCGTTCCTTGTAGATTCGCGGGCGATGCTGCGTCAGCGAATGCGAAACACCCTATCGCCGCTCAATCACAACCTGATCGATAAGCATCGCGTAGAAAATGTGATGCGTCCCTTGGCTGCCGCCGACGCGCATCATTCGGTGCTCGCCACGTCGCGGAACTGGCGAGCGAAACGACTGGAAATGGACGCTCACCTGATCGACCAACCCACGCTGATCATCTGGGGCGAAGCCGATAAGGTCGTCGGTATTCATAACGGTTATTGTCTCCATGACAAGATCCTGCATTCGCGTTTCGTCGTTCTCCGCGATTGCGGCCATGTCCCGGCGGAAGAAAAGAGCGAAATAGTTGCCGAGTTGACTGCTGAATTTTGTAATAACAAAAAAGGCAAGATCAGGAAGGAGAACTCCGGCGTCATGCGGATCCAATCGTAAATGATCGACTCGGCTTCTTCTGCGTATCTCTACGGCAAAGGCATATTCACCACGATAGCGATTGTCGACGGTGCTCCGCTTCTTTGGGAAAAGCACTGGCGACGTCTGACTGCAAACGCAGCGAAACTTGATATTGATATTTCGGAATTCTCCGAATCAGAGATCCTCGAGGCGTTAGCGTTAGAAATCGAGAAAAAAGAAGTGACCGCGGGCCGTGCGCGGGTAACATTTTCAGACGAATCTCTGAGCGAGATTTGGAGTGATTCCTGCGAACGGAAGACTTCGCTTTCGATCATTACTGCGAAGAGCCGCGAGATACCCGACAATTTCAAACTGACGGTTTCACCAAATCGGGTGAACAGGACCTCACCACTCGTCGGTATCAAATCCTGCAATTATCTTGAACACTTAGTGTCGCTCGACGAAGCGAAACGCCGAGGCTTTCATGAAGCTATCCGTTTGAACGAATGCGGCGAGGTTGCTTCGGCAAGCATGGCAAATCTGTTCTGGACGAAAGATGGAAAGTTATTCACACCGAGCTTACGCACCGGTTGCCTTGCGGGAACGACACGCGAATATATTCTGGAAAATCTTGAATGCGAAGAGGTCGAGGTCGGAATTGATGAAATTAATCGTGCCGATGCAATTTTTTTGACTTCAGCCGGAATCGGTATTCTCGCGGTTGCGGATTTTGAGAAAAGGAAGATGGACAGGATCGATCATGCGATAGAATCGCTAATTCTTCGAAAGGATTGATCCACGAAGTTACACGAAAAAAACACGAAACGCCCCGCGAATTGTATTCGTGAACATTCGTGCCTATTCGTTGCGAAGATCTTAGCCGGCGGTTTCGAAGAGCGCGAGGATCTGTTTGCCCTCGTTCGAGCGGGGATCGATGGTTCGCAGGTGCTTTTGGCCCTGCATTTCCCATATCGCCGTTACGACGCCCTCTTTTTCAACTGCCTGATAATGAACGTCTTCGGGGTTCGCAACCTCTTCCGCGGCCGTGGCTTCCGCCGGGTTCGCTTCGGCCGCGACCGGCTTTTCTTCTACCGCTTCGGCGGTTTGTACTGCTTCTTCTGACATCTAAAAACGAATTCTCCTCGGGTCTAATTCTACTCTAAAGTGTTAATCGAACAGAGATTTTGGCATATTTCGGACGATTTTGTCGAATCGAAACCTACTTTACACGCTTTGGATGCAATTCATAGAACCAAAAGTCGCTGTTCGGTTGGTCGATCTTTAGCTCATCGGTTTTGCCGTCTTTGTCGATGGTGAACGTAACAAATCCGCGCGGAAAATTATATGCGACCGACGGCCGCCATTTGATCTGAAACGTGTCGAAGTGCCAATGCGCGAGATCGGCGACGAAATTCGGGGAATGTGAGAACCGCATTATGAGATGCCCGTTCTCTTCTGCGATATTCACGGCGCCATAAAGTTCGTCGGAATACGAGCCGGCATAACCGGTCAGCGGCAGTGTCGGTTTTGTATCCGGGACGCGAGCGGCATCGGCGTTTTTTATTGCTTCGGCCTCGGCGGCTTTATTACGTTTTGCTTGTTCGAGCGCTTCGCCGTTCCAGTCGCGTTTCGGTGCGTTGACGAATAGATCGCGAATCTTGTTCGCCATGATCGTGAACACCGGATATTCCGAATTGGTCAGCACTACAAAGCCGAGATTTTCTTCCGGAATAAGATGCGTGTATGAGAGCATGCCGTCGAGGCCGCCGCTGTGGTTGATGATCTTTCGACCCTGATAATCGTAAACGAACCAGCCCGAGGCGACGCCGGTGAAATGACGCGTCGGATTCCCGCGGAACGAATTTTCCGAGATCTGCTGAGCTAAATACGGCTGATGCATTCCCCACGCCTGCGATTCGCTGAA
Source organism: Acidobacteriota bacterium (assembly GCA_003223975.1). GTDB lineage: Bacteria > Acidobacteriota > Blastocatellia > Pyrinomonadales > Pyrinomonadaceae > OLB17. Next base: position 6,881 of record QHXS01000137.1, on the reverse strand, counting down.
AATTTGTTTGCCCTCGAACTTCCCTTTGCCGAGCTGCAGACGCATCCATTTTGAAAGATCGTTTACGTTCGAATTTAAAGCGGCAGCCGAATATGCACCATCGACATTCCCGCGTTGAAGAACACGCAGCGTGCCGCCCGATTCATTGTGCGGCCACGCCGAATTCTCAGGAAGCGTTTTGATGCTGCAGGTCGTGCGGTTCATGCCGAGCGGCGACAAAATATGTTCGGTAACGAATGTGCACCATGGTTTGCCGCTTACCTTTTCGATCACTTTTCCGGCGGCGATGAACATCAGATTTGAATAGCCGAATTGTGTTCGAAAACCCGAGACGGGCTTCAAAAAACGTACCCGCTGCAATATCTCGTCCGAGGAATAATCGGTCTCGTACCATAGGAGATCGCCGCTGAATGTGTCGAGCCCGACGCGGTGCGTTACGAGATCGCGGATCGTAAGTTCGCTTGTGACATACGGATCATAAAGCTTGAAGTCCGGCAGATATTTCGTGACCTTGTCGTTCCAGGCGAGTTTCTTTTCATCGACCAGGATCGCGAGGCTCGCGACCGTGAACGCTTTTGAATTCGATGCGATCGCAAAGTCGGTGTCCGCATCGACGGGATCATTCTTACCAAGCTCGCGTGTCCCATATCCTTTTGCGAATACGACCTTGTCGTCTTTTACGATGGCGATCGCCATTCCCGGCTGGTGCCAATCGGTCATTACTTTCTGAGCATAAGCGTCGATCTCGGCAATCCTTTCTTCGAGAGTCTGTGCTCTGAACGATCCGCAAAACAGCAGGACAAACAAGATAACGGCAGTCTTTTTCATACGGGTAAGTTTATATCGTAAAAACTAAAAACGTCTAAATGCAGAGATGTCAGACTACGTGTCCCTATTTAAACGCTTAACCCGTCTATTGATAACGGAAGGCAACGCGTTTGGACAGGACCTTATTGCTCCTTTTCTGAACAAATTCTTAATTCGAACTTCCGACGGTTATTTACTCGAGTTGTAACGGTAGATGCAAGTTATTTGTTTCAAACAGATAGGAGTAATCATAATGTCTTTCTCTTTAAATTTCTTTGGAAAATTTTTATGCTTTTCGTTCCTGATGGCAACATTTATGGGGATCGGCTCGGCACAAGCGATCGAACGCGTAGCGGCAGGAGCGACGCCGGCCTCGATACAGGCCGCTGTTGATCAATTTCGAGCCGATCTAGGCACATTAAATCCAAATAACGGTAATTCATTCAAAAGTGGCCGTCGTGAGATCAATTGGGATGGCGTGGCGGATGGCGCGTCTTCGCCCAACGCGATCTTGCCCGATTTCTTTAATTTTAACAGTCCGCGCGGCGTGATGTTTAGCTCGACGGCGGGCCCTTTCGTACAGGGCACGATCGCTCAGCCGATGCAGGTGAGCGCAAGTGCGGCCAGTGGCGTTCCTACCCGGTTCGGCAATATCAACCCCACGTACACAAACGAATTCAAGGCATTCTCGGAGCAGCGGATATTCACAACATCGCCGGAGAGCAATGTGCTGGAGATCACGTTCTTCATTCCGCGCACGAACATTCCGGCAACGGTGAACGGGTTCGGTGCGGTATTTACGGATGTCGACACGCCGGCGACACATATGCAGTTTTACGATCAGAACGGGCGGATCCTGCTCCAGCCGAGCGGCAGTGTCCCGATCGCTGATAAAGGACTTTCGTTCGAAGGCGTTACTTTCACTGACGGTACTCGCATTTCGAGGGTCGTCATCGTTCTGGGCAATGCACCGCTTAGTGTCGGAAATACGGATGGCCTGGCCGATATCATCGACGTCGTCGCGATGGACGACTTCATTTACGGCGAACCGCGTGCGTCGCAGCATCATCCCGCCGATTTCGACGGTGACGGAACCGCGGATCTAAGCGTTTATCGACCTGGTAATGGCCAATCGCAGTGGTTCATCATCAACAGCGGATCGAACACGATCGATGTTCGCAGCTTCGGTTTGACGGGCGATATCCCTGTCGATGGCGATTTCGATGGTGACCGCTTGAGCGATTTTACGGTCTTTCGCCCGACGACCGGCCAATGGTTCAGGTTGAATAGTTCGGATGGGGCTTTCAACGTCCAGAGCTGGGGACTTAACGGCGATAAACCGGTTCCCGGGGACTACGATAAGGACGGCCGAACGGACTTTGCGGTTTGGCGGCCGACAGACGGGAATTACTACATAATCAAGAGTTCGAATGGAGCTATACAGCAGACAGGTTGGGGACTTCCGGGTGACATTCCGATCGCGGGCGCTGCGCAATAACCAGCTGCGAAGTAACTGACTGAGAAAAAGGGAAAGAATTGGTGAACGTTCGCCGCTTTCCCTTTTACTCTTGTTCTTCTTGGCCTGAGAAGATGTGTGCGAACTTGAAGCCACGTCGTGTCATTATGAGCAGGCCGATGAGTGCCCAAAATAAGATACGGCCTTTTCGGATCACTGCTAGCGTTACACCAACGCCGGTTCCGAGCGCGACTGTTTTCGCAACGAAGTGCGAGCCAGCCTCGTCTACACCGATCATGAAAGGCACGAATTTGAAGACGATCGTAATGGTTCGGCTGACGGATTCGAGCAGGAACGAATTAAGAAACGTTGGCGATTCGGAAATGCGGGAAAGTATAAAGTAGACCTCTACGATGCCCAGGACGTGATAAAAACTTTCAAATAAACATATCGGCCCGAACCTGCCCGGATAAGTTCGATAAAAACTGTAGATCAGTTCTTCGAACAACCGCACGTTTCGCCGCCCGTTCTCCAAGACCGAACCAAAAAACTTTCTTTCGTAGAGCCGCTCGCAGATCCAACTTGCGAAGTGCCACTGTCGAATGACCATCAACAAAACGAGGCCAAAGACTATCGCAATTCCCGCGATGAGGATATTGACCGTCCAGGTCCATGCCTCGTCCAGGACGAAGATCCGCGAAAGCGTCAATGCGCCCACCAGCAAAAAAGTGCTTGTAACGAACGTGTAAAAGATGTTCTCCGTCGCAACTGATGAGAGGCCGATCACAAACGGGATCTTTTTTCGAACCGAGACGGCCTTTGCAGTTCCGCTGATCATGATGCCGAGCGGCACGATACTGCTCATTGCTTCGCCGATCAGAACGGCGGGGATCGTATCCTGAAACTTGAGGTGATAGGGCGTCGGAACCGAAAGCTGCCATGCTGCCGCGCGTGCACAAATTCGAACGAAATAGATCGCTAATAAAGCAAGAAAGGCCGGAAAACCAAACTCCGAAATGTTTGCGACGATCTCGTCCAATCCGACCGAATAAACAAGAAACCAGAACAGGCCGATGCCGACGAACGTGGCAATAAGCCCGAGAGCCCTCAGCCATTTCGATCTCGCGTCCGATTTTTGTTGGAGTTCGCCCGACTCGGCGCTTGAACCTGCTTGCATTGTGAAAAGCCGAAAACCTAACTAAAATGTTATTTTATTCGGACACTATTAACAAAAGTTGACGGGAAATGACTATGACCACGGCAACCGGAGCCGCGTTATCAAACGCGGGTTTGACCATTTTATCTGAAGACGAGGAATTGTTTCGCGCGTCGGTGCGCGAGTTTGCTGAGGGCGAAGTTCGCCCGCGGGTCGAGGCGATGGAACATGCGTCGAAACTTGATCCCGAGATCATCAGGCAATGCTTCGAGCTCGGCCTGATGGCGATCGAATCGCCCGAGGAGTACGGCGGAGCGGGATCGACGATCTTCAACGCGATCGTCGCGATAGAGGAATTGGCGCGTATTGACGCCAGCGTTTCCGTTTTCGTCGACGTGCATAACACGCTCGTCACGAACGCGTTTATGCGCTGGGCGACGGATGAACAAAAGAAAAAATACCTGACGCAAATGGCCGAGTCACGCGTTGGAGCGTACGCATTGAGCGAAGCGGGATCAGGTTCAGATGCGTTTGCGTTGAAAACCCGGGCTTTCGATAAGGGCGATCATTTCGAGCTCACCGGCCAAAAGCTTTGGATCACGAACGGCAACGAAGCCGAAATATTTTTGCTTTTCGCCACAGTCGATCCGGCAGCGGGCTACAAGGGAATTACGGCTTTCATCGTCGAGAAGGGATTCGAAGGATTTTCGGTGGGAAAGAAAGAAGACAAGCTTGGCATCCGCGCTTCGTCTACGACCGAACTTATTCTGGACAACTGTAAGGTGCCGAAAGAAAACGTTCTGGGCGAGGTAGGTAAAGGATATAAAGTTTCTATCGAAACTTTGAACGAGGGCCGCATCGGCATCGCTGCACAGATGCTCGGCATTGCACAGGGAGCATACGAAGCTGCATTGAAATATACGGCCGAGCGTGAACAGTTTGGTTCCACGCTCAACAGCTTTCAGGCAGTGCAATTTCAACTTGCGGAGATGGCAGTCGAGATCGAAGCGACGCGACTGTTGGTCTACAACGCAGCCCGTTTGAAAGACGCCGGTAAACCGTTCGTCAAAGAAGCCGCCATCGCGAAGCTCTACTCATCTCGCTGCGCCGAACGCGTTTCCTCAAAAGCGATCGAGCTCTTCGGCGGCTACGGCTACGTCAAAGATTATCCGGTAGAAAAATTCTGGCGCGACTCGAAGATCGGCTCGATCTACGAAGGTACGTCTAACATGCAGCTGCAGACGATCGCAAAACTGATCATGCCGAAAAAATGATCTGGCGGTAGATCCAACGACGAATGAAGCAGTGTCCCCATTGCAGGCGGACTTACACGGATGAGTCGTTAAATTACTGTCTCGATGACGGTGCGGAATTGATCTACGGCCCTGGTGAGGATGAGCGCGCTACCGCAGTATTTCCTTCCGAAAAGTATCCTTCAGGACCACAAATATCCGAGCATCGTGACCCGAAAAAGCGACGGGTTACAGTCGCATCGATTTGCATGCTCGCTTTGTTTGCGGCTTTCGCGGCTTATTGGTTTTACCCCGGCCCCTCTCGGAAACAGATCGACTCGATCGCTGTTCTTCCTTTTCAGAATCTGAGTGGTAATACCGATGCAGAGTACTTGTCCGACGGCATCGCCGAGTCGCTGATCAACAATCTGAGCGATCTTCAGCAGCTTAAAGTAACTGCACGCAGTACCGCGTTTAGGTACAAGGGCAAAGAGCTCAACCCACAAGTGATCGGACGCGAGCTCGGAATAAGTGCGCTCCTTACTGGCACGATCAGGCAGATCGGCGATCGACTTGACGTTCAGGTCGATCTGATCGATACATCCAATGGCGTCCAACTCTGGGGCAAGGAATACGAGGG
>QHXS01000137.1:0-1578 GCA_003223975.1 Acidobacteriota bacterium | reverse complement strand
GGATGTGATTTCCGTAAAACAATCGATCGCGCGCGAGGTTGTTGAAAAACTAAAGATTAGATTGACCGGCGATCAGAAAAAACAAATCACGAAAACGGAAACGACGGATCCGGAGGCGTTCAAGCTTTATCTGAAAGGACGATATTTCTGGGGCCGACGATCCCCAGGCTCGATTCGGAAAGCTATCGATAGTTTCGAAGATGCTATAAGAAAGGACCCGAATTTTGCACTCGCTTTTGCCGGGCTCGCAGACGCATACGTTGTTCCCGCAAATCGTGTTCCGCCGAGCGAAGCGATGCCTAAAGCTAAGGCAGCAGCGATGCGTGCAATCGAGATCGACGACAACCTTGCAGAAGCGCACACGTCTCTCGGCAGGGTTTTGCAAGTCTACGATTGGAATTGGTCCGCGGCGGAAAAAGAATTCAAACGAGCCCTGGATCTTAACCCGCGCTATGCGGTTGCACATCAATGGTATGGCGGCTTCCTTGAACGAACGGGCCGGTTGGACGAGGGCATTGCTGAGCGAAAACAAGCACTCGAATTAGACCCGCTTTCGACGATCGCCAGCTTTGAATTAGGGCAGGCTTATTACTTTGCACGAGACTACGATCAGGCTGCCGCACAGCTTCAAAAGACCTTGGATCTTGACCCGGATTTTCCGGCGGCAGTCCAATATATGCCCCTGGTCTATGTGCAAAAGGGCATGTTCGAACTCGCGATAGCCAAGTTAAAGGAGGCGCCTGAAAGTGCAGAACTCGATTCGACCGGGATGCCCGGATACATTTACTCTGTTGTTGGTCGAAAGCAGGAAGCGAGGGCGATGGTCTCTAAACTGATTGGGTTGAGAGATCAACAGTACATTTCGCCCGTCGCGATCGCGATCGTGTATGCCGGTCTCGGCGAAGAAGGGAATGCGATAGAATGGTTGGAAAAGGGATATCAAGAGCATGCTTTTCAGATGCAATTCCTAAAACTCGACCCGAGATGGGACAACCTCCGCAACGATCCCCGTTTCGTCGATCTGGCAAGGCGCATCGGTTTGCCACAATAGTTCTGGATCGTATCCGATCCGCGAGTATGAAGCGATATCCAAAACGCGTTCGAACAATTCCGGCCACGTTTTCGTTTACTTTTGTTCTCCGTTCTTAATTTGTACGACGTGTAATGTTAATATCGGCTCGGATCAACACAATTCTACCTTCAAACGTGATGCACGCACTTTCGATCCGCAAAGCCACTACGGATGATGCAAAACTCCTCACCGATCTTGCTTACACCACATTTTGGGACGCGTTTGCGCATCATCCTAAGAACGCCCCTGAAGATCTCAACCATTACATGCGGCAGGCATTTAGTGTGGAACAGATCTCTGCTGAACTCGCCGAAGAAAAAAGTATTTTCCTTGTGGCAGAACTGAACGGTGAAGCCGCAGGTTACGCGAAGATCATCATCGACAATATCGAGACTGGCATCGAGGCTGAACGGCCGATCGAACTCGCAAGGCTCTATTCTCACCAGCGATTTCTTGGACAAGGTGTTGGTCAGTCATTGATGGACGCCTGTTTCGCCCGCGCTCGC
>QHXS01000054.1 GCA_003223975.1 Acidobacteriota bacterium | reverse complement strand
CGTTGGGATAGGTAAGGCCTGAAAGTTCCGTCAATCTTTGTTCATAATTCTGATGTTGGTGGGCGAGATCTCGAAACGTTGGGTTTGTTTTTATCAATTCGTCCTTGACCGTATCAGAAGTCGCAATGTCCATAGCGTTTTCGTCCTCACTTTTCAAGTTTTGCACCCGCGCCGACCTCTCGGCCCGTGGGGAGTTGGTGTAACCAAAATGTTACTTCAAAAAGTGCTCCGATTCAAGCAATTTGACACATCGCAAATGGCGGGCTTCTAAAGTGTTGTACGCATTATGATTGCGTCAGCGACCGGGTCGCGATAATAGGCCTTTCTGGTGAATTGAGCAGTAAAACCATGCATTTCGTAGAACTTTTGGGCCGAATAATTGTCTGCCCGAACTTCAAGACGCACGTTTTGCACGTCGTGAGTACGGCAAGCGTCGAAAAAAGCATTAATAAGGCAAGAACCGACGCTGCGCCGCCTTTTTTCAGCATGCACAGCGATGTTGTAGATCTCCGCTTCGACAGAATCCATCTGATCATTTCCAGGAACCAACCGACCGATGACGAAACCCTCTAATTGCTGCATGTCGTCGAACGACGCAAGAAAGATCGATTCCTTTCTGAGAACCTCGGCCTCGTAGTCGCTCTGCGGCCAATCGCTTAATTTGCTTTTCGCGGCGAGCGAAATGATGGCGGGAATGTCATTAGGCGAAACACGACGAATCGTCATAGGGATATTTGAATACTCATCTATCGGCCTAAATAGATCGGCGCAAGGCTTCCGGGACAATCCAACTGGGCAGCACGATTGGCAATCAATGAGGCCAGATTTGCATTGATAAAAGTCACATTTGGAGGAATTCTACTTGCTGGTTCGCGCTCCGTAAATAATGCCTTATTACCGTGAATGAGGAATTGTGAATTCGGGGTTTCGATTATCAAGTCCCATAAGGCGGACTCGGTCATTGATGTCGGATCGATCACGGCTTGTAGGACGGATTCATCACGGCGAAAGCTTTGAATGCCGAATCGGCTGCGTCCTAATGGAATTGCGATGGCCGCCTCGTCTACTTCAATCGAAAAAGCGATCGCGTCGAAGAGCGATATTCCCGACACGGCGATACCAAGCGCACGTGCTACTCCAAGAGCCGTCGCTATACCCACTCGAATACCGGTGAAACTCCCCGGGCCCGTCGAGACCGCTATCATATGCAGATCTTTAGTCGACAGATTTGCCGACTCCATTGCGAGTTTGATCGCGTCGACGAGTTCGGAAGCACGGGAGAGACGGCCGGCCATTTCGTAAAGTATTTCGCCTGATCTCGACACGGCAATGCTGCCTCCATCGAGGGCCGTCTCAATTGACAGGATCGCTCCGGTTTTCATTTAGTGATCCGTTGCCATAGTGAGGGGCCGAGCCGTTGGATCGACGGAACTATACGGGCGAAGATACTTCCGATCTGATATTTCGTACGGAGGGAATCATCAAATTTGCCTTCCATCTCCACCGTTGATTCGATCGGATTTGGCGGGATCCGTTTCAATATTTGTTGCCAAAACAGTTTCGGATCACTGACGCAGGTGTGTAGTGAGCGAAGCCGGACATCCGATGCCCATTCCTTCTCAAGGCAGCGAATCATCCATTTCGGGATAGTATCGGTCTCGCCGGCGAACGGAAGCCCGGAAACATCCAGCTCCAGGTATTTTTTTGCGATCGCGATGGTAATTATTATCCATTTCCGGCGGGTCGGCGAAATGTCTGCAAAACACTTATCCCAATCAAAATCTGCCGGCCTGTTCATCACCGCATAATAGATGTCCCAGAGGCGCTCCTTGTACTGCCCTCCGTCGACGAGCCAGTGAACGCACATTACACGCAAATGATCTTCAGCGCACAGAATTCGAATTTCCGTATTATCGATCGTTTCAAGCTTGGAACGGCCAAAAAGCGTGTTCCACGCGACCGTGTCTAAATGTCGAAGTTCGCGGTGAATATCGATGTTTAGCAGATTCAGTGGTGCGGCATGCGAAAGCTCAAAGGCACGATCATGATCTTTCGATGAGACGGCGAGATCAATATCGCTGAACTGTCGGGGACGGTCGACCGGATAATTTTGGCTGGCCGCCCAGCCTTTGATAAGGATCGGCTCAATTCCGTGCAAACGAAGTTCTGTGAACGCCTCGGCAATATATACTTCAAACCTCCGAAGCAAGAGCCGATTCCACCGGATGTCGTCTGATATTTCCTGCGTTGGGATTTCTGTTATCTGTGCCACCAAAACTAAAAGAGTAGCAAAGAACAGCGTTCCTCACTACTCCCTATAAGAACAACAGATAACTTAAATGCAGCCGCCGTTTGGTGCCGGAAGCGCCGGGGCACAAATACCCGCCGCGTTGCAGCACACTAGAGAAGCACAGGTTCCAAATCCCGGAGCACCGCAGTCAGTGCTAGACGTGCACACGCACGATACATTTGCCAAAACGCTTTGCGGAGCGACCAAGGATGCCACGACCGGGATCGCGATCACAGACGCAAGGCCGATCTTTTTGATAACGTCGCGGCGTGACTGGCCCTTGAAAGGACTCGAGGCGGTTTTTTCCAAAAGGTGATTCTCAGAAAGCTGGTCAATTGCGAGCCAGACAAGGTCGTCGTTGACTCCCTTTCCTGTTTGGATCTCCAGGTATTTTGCAATTTCCGGCACTGAGGTCTTGCCGTCACACGACTTCCAAACCATTGCGGCAGTGTCGTTCAAACAATGGGCCTTATTGTTTTCAAGGTCAAAAACCAGTATCTCGTTCGGAACCTCCTGGACGACGAGGCCCGAGTTACGAGCAGTTGGGAATTGCGGGTTGTTCATTTTCTCCTCCAAAGAGCAAAGCTCAAAAGTTCTCTATCCCTAAATATAAGTGTTAATTCAAGTGTTTATCCAAGAAAGTCAAGATCGCGACAGCATCCTTATTTACATCTCCACGGGTACTCTTAGCGATTATTGCATCGGCAAATGCTAAGTTTAGTATTTTCAAAGACATTTCGGTAGCCGCTTTTATGGGAATGGTATGAGGTATTGTCTCAAGTATTCCCCGTCCGACTGTAAGCAGCTCTGGCTTCCATTGGGCGTCCTTCTTAAACTCCGTCAAAATGACCGAGCCGATCCGCGCCGGATCACGTCTTATTGTAGCTCCAAGATCAAGAGCCGATATATCCACTACGTCGTGTTGGTAAACGTGATTGCGAACCGATAAATCTCTCGGGAACGGATGAATGAAACCCTCGTTATCAATTACGCCGTACTCATCCGAGAAATACTCAGCTCCACATTTAATAAGCTCCTTAACCAGCGTCGTCTTTCCTCGACAACTTTGACCCGGAAAAAGCACCGCCCTGCCTTTCCACCCGATAACACCGGCATGGACGAAAACGCGGTCAACCGCATTTTCTGCAACAGTTATACGGAGCATGCTCCGGAAATACTTGAAGAGTATTGATCTAGACTTGCAGTTGTTCGTACGCTTCCCGTTTTGAAACAACTGATACTCGTCACCATTGCGGATTACTGCAAAGCGATAACCGGCATCCGAAGTCGTATTTTCAATGAGCTTAAGCTTTCCTAAAAAAGCCGTTTCCGCGATTTCGTGAGCAACGGAAAGCAATCCGATATCGTCGCTTTCCAACGAAATACGGACCCCAAAGGATTCGAACGTCAACCTGCGGTCAAAAGTTACGCTATTAACCAAATCGTCCCTAAAAGGTACTAACCCAAGTAAAATGAACCCTATGACTTGCAAAGCTATCATTTTTCTACACTTAGGTCAATCTTTTTTTTTAGAATCCATTTTTTTCTCGGTTGTGATGCACTATTAGTCGATCGAAAACCGTACATTTGGCGTGATTATGAGAACGGAATAAGGCTACGGGGATTTCTAGAGCGTTGCGGGATCAAATTCACGAGCGTATCGCGCAATTGCCGAGGCCCGCGAGTATTTATTCATCGCTGCCGCGCGCGCTCGCTTACCCATCTCGCGCAATGTATCGCGGTGTTCGTAAATCTCGAGTACTTTTGCTTGAAGTTCGTCAACATCTCCGGGCCGCGTATACCAACCCACGCACTCTTCCTCAATAACGCGTGCTAGTTCGGAACCGTGATCGGTAAGGGCGAGAATAGGCTTGCCGGCCGCTAGTATATTGTAGGTACGGCTGGGCATCGCGGTCCCCCACATATTCTTCACGAGCGAGACCAGACCGACGTCGCATGCATTCAGAAAAACGATCTGTTCATTTCGCGGACGCTGCCCCAAGACGGAAACGTTTTCCAACCGGCGCCGTTTCACCTGGTCGCTAAGCCAGGTCGATTTGGCGCCGGATCCAATGAAAACGAAATGGAGGTCAACGGTGCCCTGAAGTCTGTCGGCACACTCGATAATGCTCTCGACATCCGTGGGATGTCCGATGTTTCCTGCATACATGAAAACAAATTTGTTTGCTATGCCCAGGTCAGAAAGCATCGCGTTTTCATCTCTCGGAGTGGGGTGGATCGACTCCAAATCTGCCCAATTCGGGATAAAGACGATCGGAATATTCAACCCATTCGTCTTATTTTTCAACAATTCGTTCATGTCGCGGCCCACAACAATGATCTTGGACGCGTGCTTGTAAAGCCAGTTATTCAAAAGGTTTACAAGCTTCGAAAGCAGCGAGTTCGGCTTCAATTTACCAACCGCGATCAAAACTTCGGGATAACAGTCGTGCAGCAAGAGCGTGTAATTCGAACGCTTGACAAGACACGCGAGAGCAGAAATGAATGGAAGACTGGGGGGCGCAGTAACAACGAGGACGCGATCGTTTGCGGTGAAGCGCCGAATCGCAAAGATCAACATCGAGATGCTCAAAGTAATCATGTTGAGCAGACGATAAGGGATTACGTTCTTATCAAGTGTTGTACTTGTGACTCGAAAGATCTCCACGTTGTTGCGTGTTTCGCGCCTCGCCGCGCGAATTCCCCGCGAGGCGTAATTCGGCTGTCCGCAGATCGCTTTGACATTATAGTTTTCCGCCAGTCCTTCGGCGATGTTAGTCAGGTAGTATCCAGTGGAGATCTCTTCGGGATAATAGATTTCCGAGACGACCCAAAGGCGTGGCTTTTCTTTCGGTGGGGTTTGATTCCAGCCGTTCGAGCTGTTGGTCTCTCCTTTCATCCTTTCAGGTAAGGTAGCTCCAATACTGAATCGAACATGAGTTGATTTTCCGTCGTGGGTCCGTCTACAAGCAGATATTTTACAGCAAAATTCCTTGCGGACGAAGAGAACCGGAGGTATTCTTCGTGACCCATTGATACGCATTCGGCAAGTTGCTTAAGCCACGCTTCGCGATCTTCGAGTGGAATACGCCAGCCGGCGTTGTTTTCGGTAACATCGCTCCATGCAACCCGATCGCTCAGTACCACAGGACAACCTGCGGCCATTGACTCAATAATCGCGTATCCAAAATTCTCACTTGAAGTCGGAAGCACCATAAAATGGCTTTCCTTCACTCTTGCGAGAGCGGATTCATGGTCTACTCCACCGATAAAATCGACGTCTATGTTCGACGGAAGCGAGTCAGCGATCTGTCGGCATTTTTCAAGATAACGGTCGTCGTCCGCTGGGCCAATGACTTCTAATCGGATAGAAACTGCGTCAATCACATTCAACAGCTCAAGAAGGTAATGAAGGTTCTTAATTCGCGTAACGCGAGACAGGTATGATAAACGAACGCTCCCGGGGACCTTTTTTGGTTTCTCTTCGGTCGTAAATCCTGGAAGAATATCCCTTGGAGTTAGCTCCGGAGCTACCGAGATTTTGACATCAACGGAGATCACTCTCTTAATATCGTTACTCTCCTCAATAGATGCGGCTTTCCAAGTCGCGAAACGAAAAAGGCCGAAGGCCTGTGCAAAAAAGAGGAACATCCGTTTTCGGAAATACTTCAAATGGATCGCCGCCGCTGCGAGTTCCCCACACGGGGCAATTAGAAGCGGGATTTGACGATTCCGGAGACGCCTTTGCGCGAAAAGGAGGCGTGTGCAAACCTTGCTGAACACGCTGTTCAAATAAATAGCATGCGGACCTATTTCTTCCGTCAAACGCGCGAATGTTTTCGAGTTTAGATCGGATGGGGAGGCGTAGTAAACCGTTGCCTCCGGGCGTTCAGTCCAACGGTTTCGTGGGATCTTTACGTACGGGGTCGAGTCGATCTTGCCGTCACAATCGCGGGTAACGATGAAAATATCGTATCGTTCAGAAAATCGTGCTGCGACGTTGCGCACCGCCCACATTCCGCCGCCACCTCGATGACCAGGCAGGTACGAGTCGCAAAATATCATCAGACGCTTTTTCACCTATCTATGTTTTCTGACACTGGTGTATCCGAGGATTACGTTACAAACCGTCTTGGCGACATTCGGCTTTTCGTATCCGTCTGGCGGATCCCATTTCTCATCCGAAGCAGCTGCGAATCGAACCGCTGAAAGGATCGACTCCGTCGACGTGCCGCCAATAATATTGCTCCCGCATTCCACCGTCTCCGGCCTCTCAGTAACGTCGCGAGTTGTCACGTTTGGCACACGAAGGATCGAACATTCTTCCTGTACGGTCCCGCTATCCGTTAGTACTAGAAATGCGTTCTTTTCCAGTTTTACAAAATCAAAAAACGGCATTGCGTTCAACAACCGAACGCCGTTACTAACCGCAACTTCAAACGCCGCGATCTTTTCAGCAGTTCGCGGATGAACGCTGAGCAGAACGGGTTTATCAAATTCCTTCGAGACTCGGTCGAATGCGGCCAGAATGCCGCTGAGCTTCTTCTTGTTGTCCACATTCTCGGCGCGATGCAGAGTCGCCAAGAAATAGCCTTTGTCTTCTACTTCATGATCTTGAATTGCTGAGCTGATGTCTATGTCAGCGGAAAAGTGTTCGAGAACCTGGTAGATCGGGTTACCCGTGATGTAAATGCGCTCGCGTTCGATGCCTTCGCGCACGAGATTGTCCTTGCTTCTTTCGGTATAGGGAAGAAGGACCGTACTGGAATGATCAATGATTCGCCTGTTGACCTCTTCGGGAACACGGTCGTCAAAGCACCGGTTTCCCGCTTCCATGTGGTATATCGGGATTCCTCGCCGCGCCGCAACAATGGAAGATAATGCACTATTTGTGTCTCCGAGTATCAGGATTCGATCCGGTTTGATCTCGTCGAACGCAGCGTCGAGACGGGAAAAAAGTTGTCCGACTTGCGTCCCAAACGAATTTCCACGGATCTCTAGATTACGGTCGGGAGCTCGTAAGCCTAATTCGTCGAAAAATACTTCACTGAGTTCTTTATGAAAGTTTTGTCCAGTGTGGACGATGAAATGGTCGCAGTTCTGGTCGAGAAGTCTTGTTATCAGGCTAAGCCGGATTATTTCGGGCCTGGTTCCGAAAATCGTCAGAACATTCATACTTCTGCCGATGATTCTCCTAAACGCTTGCAGCCATAAATCGCTCGATATCCGGATTGGCAGTTTTCAAAAGCTCACGAAGTTCGTCGATCGAGATATTGTTGTCTTGAGACGAGTATTCGGATGTGAGAGCCGGCTGAAAATCGAAATTTTCTCGCAGTTCGGGCAAAACCGGCAGTATTACGTAGAAACCGTTCCTCTCGATGGTTCGAAAACATTCTTCCTCCGAAACCATGATCTCATGGACTTTTTCGCCAGGCCGGATGCCTGTATATGTGATCGGGACATCTTTATCTCCCATAAGCGCCTTCGCGACATCGGAGATCCTCGCCGCCTTAACTTTCGGTACGTATGTGTCTCCGCGGTTACCAGTGACGATAGCTCCAAAAACCGTGTCCACCGCTCGATCAAGCGTAAGGAGGAATCTTGTCATTTCGGGTAGCGTAACTGTTACCGTGTGACCCTGCTCGATCTGTTCAAGAAATAAGGGCACGATCGAGCCACGAGAAGCCACCACGTTGCCGTAACGAACACAAACGAATTTGGTTCCGGCGCATGACCGGTTCGCTTCGATAAAGATCCGCTCTTGCAGCGCTTTTGTCATGCCCATGACATTTATAGGCTTACACGCTTTGTCAGTCGAAATACCGACAACGGTCTCAATATTTAAGCCGTTTTCTCGAATTCCCCGCACGATGTTCTCTGCACCGATCACGTTAGTTAGCACGGCCTCAAACGGAAAATACTCACACGAGGGAACCTGCTTCAATGCTGCAGCATGAAAGACCACATCGGTATCTCGGAGAGCGGCGCACACAGCCGAATAGTCGCGCACGTCTCCAATTCGAAATCGAAGAATATCGTGAGAGTTTTCGTAGATCACGTCATCAGTGGCCACATCGCGGCGCATATGGTCTAGCCGCATATAATGCTGCTTCGCCTCATCGCGCGAGAACACCGTGATCGACGCCGGCATTCCCATTTCGCCCGTCGATAGACGCTTTACAAGCGTTTTGCCCAGCGACCCTGTACCGCCTGTTACGAGGACTCGCTTTCCGTCTAGCTGCTTTGATTGTTCCATTTATTGTACGGCGTTAGGTCCGCTGCCATTGCATCGATCATTTCGTCCCATGATAGCGGTTGAAATCCTGTCGCCCTTCTAAATTTCGAGCTGTCGAGACTACGGTCTATTTCCAAATCGTCGAATTTTTCGACAGTAACACCGAGCCCAAACCTTGTGTTGATCTTGCTTAAAAGTTCGAATTTACTGATCGGATCACTAGAAATATGAAAAATGCCCGACAGTCCCGGGTAGCTCTCCGAGATTTCACCAATTATATCGGCTAATATTGCCGTTGGAAAGCCAGAAAAGACGGCATTCGCATATCCGGGGACCTGTCGGTTGCGATGCACAATGAACCATTCAAGCAACCCATGTCCGATTCCAAGTTCGCGACCGATAATTGACGTTCGAATCGTCAAACAATTCTCATCTTCGACTTCACCCCAGTGTTTGCTCTGACCATAAAGGTCGATGGCGTCTACCGCGTCGGTCTCGCAATAATACCCTTTCGATCCTGAGAACACGCAGTCAGTGCTGATTGTTATAAATCGAAATCCAAAACTTTTACGTATTTCAATAAGCAGTTGCGGAAATATCGAATTGACTGACAGCGCCGTGACGACATTTTTCGACATTTCTTTTTGCTTCACGATTCCGACCGCATTGATCACTACGTCCGGCTTCGATATTTCGATCGCTCTCACGACGGTTTCAAATTTCATCGCATCGATGCCTTCGATTGTTCGATCGCGGTCGAAGATACCAAAAGCGGCCACGGAATTGTAGGTACTGCGAATGGTTGACCAGATCTCGAATCGCCTATCGAGGACTTGAACCAGTTTGTGGCCTAACATGCCACTTCCGCCTAAGATCAGAACCTTCATACTAAGTGAGCATAAAAATAGCGGAGGAATCGAGTATTTCCGCCGTGATTATAGTACTCAAACCAAACCTTTTGCATTGGAAACGCTCGCCTAAGAATTCGCTTCGCATTCCAAAGTTTCCGTGCATGAGCTGAAAACGTCATCGGGAGCGATCAATTCCAAACAAAGATTTGCTCGCGGGCAGACATCGATTCGACAGCCTGCACATTCCACATTTTGACGAAAGAATTTATGTCCTTTACCGAAAGGCTCCCATTGCCCGTCGCGGTCGGCGGCGGAAAAAATTGCGACACACCGAGTCCCAACTGCGGCAGCCAGGTGCATAGTTCCCGTGTCGTTGCCTAAGTAGAGCCGGCAAATCCTCAAAAGCGCAGCCGACTTGCGCACACAAAGTTTTCCGGCAGCGTTGAACCCGGTACCGACGGTTTGCTTCATTCTTTCGCAAAGCTCGAACTCGGCCGTACTTCCGAAAAAGATCGGGAAAACATTTTTCTCCGCGACTAATCGTTTTATCACGTTGAGAAAATGATCTTCGTTCCAGATCCTCGACGGACGCTTGCTCCCCGGCGAGACCGCGAGAAGCGTTCGATCGGTATAGTGTGTAAATTGATTTGCTCGAAGTGCGTTCACCGTTGATCTCTCGCCTTCGGAAATCTTAAGCCAGTCGAAATCCTCTGGCGAGACCGGTGCAAAGCCGTCGCTTTCGAGACAATGCATTAGAAATGTGCTCTCGTTATCCACCCTCATCGCCGCGGGCCGATCGAAAAGTTCAAATCGGTTTTTTCGCAAATAGTCGACGCCAAAAAACTTTCTGATTCCTGTTGCCTTAAAAAAAAAGATATCTCGATCAATCTGTTTTTGCTTCCGCTCGCGCGGCATTAAGTAAACGAGAGCATCAAATCGTGACCTACGCAAATTCAAAAAAAGTCGGATTTGGCTAATCGCTCGAGAAGCTCGGCTTTGGCCGTCAAAAAAAGGATATTCAAGCCATTCGTCGACTAATCCCGAACCGTCGAGCACATCGCGAGGTGTTATGTAATGTTGATTTCGACGATCGATATTGTAGAGATGAGTGATTTTGGCAGAACGAAGTTGCCCTCGAAGACTCCACAGTGCGGGCAACGCGACAATCGTGTCGCCAAGACTTCCGGGCCGGAATACGAGAACGTTTTTGATCTCCGAATTATTCAAGATTCGAGAACAGCCTTGCGAAGGGATTCAAATTTGATCGGAGTTGTTCCTACCTGTTCAACAACTATTCCCGCGGCAGTATTAGCCAGCCGGGCCGCAGTCTTGATATCGAGTTCCGCAGCGAGCGAGACGGCAAGGGTTGCGATCACCGTGTCCCCCGCACCCGTAACATCGTAAACATCTCTCGCAGATGCGGGCAATCTGAGATTCTCACCGCTGCGCGTAAATAGCGACATTCCTTGCTCGCCCTGCGTGATCAGAATCGCTGTGACATCATTTTCAGCTAATAACTGAGCGCCTGCGTCATCGACAGCATCCGTCATTTCGTAATCCATACGGCAAGCCTCGATCGCTTCTTTCCGATTAGGGGTTAAAAGCGTCGCGCCGCGGTATTTGAGGTAGTCACGACCCTTCGGATCCACTATCACGGGAATGTCGGCGGTTTTCGCAATTGCGATCGTCGCCTGAACAACCTCTTCATCAAGCACACCTTTCGCATAATCGGATAAAACGATCGCAGTGACCTGCGGCGCAAGTTCCTTGACAGCAAGAAGCAACTCGGCTTTCTCCGATTGGGCCAATGGTTCGACGGTTTCTTGATCGACTCGGGTAATTTGCTGATGATGCGCAATGATGCGCGTCTTCACGGTTGTTTGTCGGCTCCCGCACCGAACAAGCTTGGCCGAATTTACTCCTGCTTCTGCTAATATCGTGTCGACAGCGTTGGCGTCATGATCATTTCCGACGCAGCCGATCAGGAACGCAGTTGCTCCAAGTCCTTCGACATTAGCCGCGACATTCGCGGCGCCCCCGGGCGCTCGGGTCTCTGACCGAAGTCGTACTATCGGAACCGGAGCCTCCGGGGAGATACGAGACACGTCACCCCAAAGGTAGCGATCGAGCATGACGTCTCCTACAATGAGGATCTTTATATTTGCAAACGAATCAGGAATCATCATTCAGGCTTCAAACCTGCTCCCCATTCTTCGTCTAACATTTCGCACCAGATATGCGCGACCGTGATATGAGCCTCCTGAATCCGTGCGGTTCGGTCGGACGGAACGATAAGGGACGAATCGCAAAGCGAAGCAAGTTTTTTCCCTTTCGATCCTGTCATCCCGATAACGACGCACCCTTGGCGCCGAGCGGCCATGACCGCATTGATCACATTTTCCGACTCGCCGCTCGTACTGATCGCGATCAGGCAGTCTCCTTCGCGGGCCAATGCTTCGATCTGGCGAGCAAATATTCTGCTGAAGCCGTAATCGTTTGCGACTGCCGTGAGAGCGGATGTATCGGTAGTCAAGGCTATGGCCGGCAGGGCTTGCCGTTCGCTCTCGAACCGCCCGACGAATTCAGCAGCGATGTGTTGTGAATCGGCTGCGCTCCCGCCGTTCCCGCAGACTAGAATTTTGCCGCCATTCTTTAGCGTCTTTGTGAGGATTTCCGCGCAGGCAACAATGCTCGGTGTGGAAAACTTAGAAACGCCGGACAGAACTGCCAAATGCTCGCTGAGCGACCGCTCGAGCGTGCTGCCATTACTACTGATTTGATCTGAACGATCCCGGTTCAGCCTCTTCAGGATCGACGAAGTCGAATATCCTTCAACCAATGGAATTGTTACAACCTTGCCGCCGTTCGCTTTCACGAGATCGGCGCCAATGATCTCGACTTCTTTCCAGTCGCCGCCCTTAACTAGTACATCGGGTTCGATTTCTTTTATAAGTCGCTCGGGCGTCGATTCGTCGAAAACCCGCACTTCGTCAACACATTCAAGAGCAAGCAAAACTGCACTTCTCTCCGAAGCGGTGAACAAAGGACGATCCGGTCCTTTGATCCGTCGGACCGACTCGTCGCTGTTAATACCGACAACCAACTTGCTGCCCAAAGCTCGGGCCTTTTGCAGTAGTTCGATATGGCCTGGATGGAGGATGTCGAAGCATCCGTTGGTAAAAACGATCATTCAAAGATTTGTGTCATGCGCGGAAGGTTTCCACTTGCGAATACCCAAGAAAACGAGCAGTAAAATGCACGATTACCATTCCGACTACAGCAGTGAATCCAAATTTCGTCATGTTTGGAATCAGTGTCGAATAGAATGCCTCATACGAGACCGCCGTTAGAATAATAAAATAAAGCACGACGCGCCAAGTAATAAGCTTTTGATCTTCAACGAGCGCGCGGTAAACCGACCGCAGTACAATGCCGAAGAAAAACATACCGATGGGAACGCCAATGGGACCGAAATTTCGTAATAGATCGCCGAAGGGGGTGATCACGAACGAACTCTCTGAGTTATTGAAATAAAGGTCGCTATATCGGCGCGGATCCGACTCAGAAGGCTTGTCCTTCCATAGGAAGCGCGGGATCAAGAACGTTGAAAGATCGCGCCATATATTGTTATCTAGGCTGTAACTTTCTTCATAAGGTGCTAGCTGCTCGTAATTGGAAACTACAACAGCCAAGGTGCTCAATGCGTCAAGGCGAACTGCAATGCTCGAAAACGCGAACGACATCGTACTAGAGATATCGGAACCGTGCACATTTTGGAAAGTTGATGAAATATTCTCTGCATAACGGTCCATCGACATCTGCGATTCGTTGCCCTTTACATTTCGAAACGTAGTTCCATATATCATTCCGAGCACGAGAGCAAAACAAAGGACCACAACACCTAAGACCATGCGGCGAAAACTTAATTTTGTCCCAGCAAACAAATAAGACAAGCCAAAGACGACAACGATTTGGATCAGGGACCCACGATTGCCGGAAAAGAGCGCTTTTGCGAGAGCAATAGCCACGAGCGGCATCGTTATCAAAACGAATAGAAAGTCATATTTCTTGCGTCGAAAAAGCGAATACATCAATAGAAAAAAAGCTTGCGTCCAAAAAGACGTGGTCATAAAAACCAGTCCATCGAATGCGGTGATCTGTTCGGGCAATTGATATCCGATTACCCCCATAACAAGTGCAAGAATGATACTCGCCACTCCGAGCAGCAGAAGCACGAGACCCGGCACTATAAAATGTTCTGGGACAAAGTCCGACCGAGGCAAAAACTTCTCAACTGTTCGGCCGATAACTGCTCCGAACGGCATCAAGTAACCAAGCGCAAGGCCCGCAAAACCTAGCATTATAAGTACTATCGTGTAAGGCAAATTGAACGTTGGTTCCTGGATCAGATCGAGAATTCCGGGTTGGGATGATCCGGTCAAAAGCATGACGCCCCCTATAACAAAAGCCGGGAAAAGGTATGAACCGACGGCGAACACGATCGGGTCATAGATGACGAGGCGTCCCCGATAAAAAAGAAAAACGATCGGAGCAGCAAAGACTGCAGATAGCGCGAGCAGCCAAGGCAAAATATACAAATACGGGAACGTTTCGGTGAGCCCGCTATTCAAAGCCACGAGTACTAGAGCAATGAGGACCACGCTTCCCATCAACGCGACGCCAGGAATTGGTGAACGTTCAGGAAGGCGACCGAAGTTTTCCGTTTGTGCGAATGCTCTCACTTTTGATCTAAAACACCAGATTATCTCACAACCAATAGGTTTTCTGCCCGATCATGTATCGCTCCTAGCTCGCGACTCCCGGTTCGAGTTCGCGATATTCGCGCCATCCTATAAATCGTAGGGTCATAAGCACTGCCGCAAACGAAAGAATGTACACAACACCTAATATCACAAGAAACAACCAATTCACTGGGAAGTAAGCAGAGACCAAAGTTGTTGCCATGATCGAAACGATTGTTGCCAATACAAGCCTAGAGACTGCTCCTGCCCAAAGGGATAACATTGGAGCACCGAAAACTTTCTTCTCGAGATATGGGATCAAGAGTAGAACTGCAAAAGCTCCGATCAATCGCCCGCTCGCTATTCCTTCAAGCCCGAACGATGCGGAGAGTAAGATGATACCTCCGATACCGAAAATGCTCGTAACCGATGAGCTTAAAGCGTTGATGCCCGGGCGGTGCGCAGCCTCCGCAAGTATCCAGCAGTTTATCGAACAGGCGATAACGGCAAAGGCCAGGCCGTGAACAACAAGCAGGGAGTATGATCGAGAGCTGAAATCTGCGCCTAGCCATAGCGTCAGGAACTGCTTTCCCAGTACGAAATAAGCCCCCGCAACAATCGTGGTAACTGCCAAAGTTAGTTTTGTTGACACGACATAAAATTCGCTCAGCTTGGTCGGTATGCTAATCGTCTCGTTCAGCCTGGGTACAACTGCTTGAGAAAAACTCACGACCAGGGCATGAAGGTAGATCCCAAGCATAAGCGGCACGACATAATAGGTAAGCTTCGCAGACCCAAAATTTCGAAGGATGAAAGCCCGCTCAAAAATAAATAAGATGCTGGTTATAGTTTGGTAAATGAATATGCTAACCGTGAAGCGTCCAACTTTTCGAAACGCCGCAGCATCCGCTCGGCTAACGAGAACCAGCTCGGGAAGCCGCGGCTTTACGTAAAAGAAAAAAACGAACATGGTAAGAGCAGTGACCGCGAAATTCCAAATAAAGATATTCGCGTACGAAACGCCGTTTACTGCAAGAACGACCGAACCGGCATTTAAGACCAATGCAGACAAATTCGTAATCAGAGCGGCCGGCCTAAAGATGTGAAGCCCTTGCGCCGCGGATTGGAACATCTGGCTCATCATCATTACCGGCCCGATCAGGCAGGCAATGTAGATCGCGGTCTTCAATTCCGCTTGGTCCGAAATAGGGACATTGAGAACGTTTTCAACGATGAACGGAGACGCGACTGCGAGTATTATTGTTTGTATTAGTGCAGCGGCGAAAGTCAGAGCCAAAGATGCCGATAGCACACGAGTGAGTTCCGACGAGTCGCCTTTTGCGCGATACTCAGGAATGTACTTTGCCACTACCTTTCCCACACCTGTCGTGAAACCGGAGCCGATCACAACGAGCACCAAGGAATAGTACCCGTAAGCTGCGACTCCCAGCCCGCGAATAAGATACGGCGTCGCGACGAACGCAAGGATCAGCGGCCCGCCCCAACTGAAAATGCTGAAAAGGATATTTGCGGCGAGGGAAGGCCTTTTCTTTTCGCTCGTTGTTGCCAATGTAATGTTTTGCGGTCGACTAAACTGTTCTGATTCTAGTGTTGTTAAGATCGATGCTCAATCGCACGTTTGGACATTACCAGTAGGTAAAAAAGAAAGGCGGTAACGGCCTGCGGCTTCGACGGCGCCGAATACCATCGAGCGACAAATTGACGCTGTAAATTGACTGGATGCCGTCTATCGAAAAAAAGCGCCCACAGTATCGACGAAATTCTCTTTCTATGTAAAGGGGTCGGGTCAGTGTTCGGTTCGCACCAAACGAGGGCATCAGGATCGACCAATAATTTCCAGCCGCTCTTTCGCAAACGCTCGAAATATTGCGCATCGCCCCAACCAAAGGGAAATCGACGTTCATCCATCAACCCGCATTGCACGACCGCCGCCGCGGGAATCAGCACGCAGTTGCCAACCAAGGCATCCACCTCAAAAGGACCGTTATGCACATTTTCGAGCGTAACGTAATCGGGAAATATCCAGCCCCCTTCGGATGTTTGCCACTTTGGGTCGACCTGAAAAACGCGGTGCGGCTCATTCCAAAGTAAAAGGAGGGCGCCAACAATAGATCGTCGGTTTTGAGACGCCGTCTTGACCAAGTTCGAAATTGATCTCGAGTGAAAAACCGCATCATCGTTTGCGACCAGGATAAAATCAGGATTCCATTTCAATGCAGACGCGAGTGCACGATTGGTCCCGCCGGCATAATGAAGGCTGCCATCCCCGTTGATCAGTTTTACTTCTGGAAATTCCCCTCGAATCGCCGCCCCTGTACCATCGGCTGAACCATCATCTGTAACGTACATCCTAAGATCAATACCTTCCTGGTCGACGCGAAACATGCTTCGCAGCCCTTGAAGAGTCATTTCACGGCGGTTGAATACCGGCATCGCGACGGCCACTTTCACCTTTTTCCGAAGATGATTCAAACTGTTTCCGCCCGAGAATTCACTCGCTCGTTCTGAACTTGTCTTTCGATCCACTCATACGTCTTGGTAAGGCCTTCCTCCAGTGAAATCGAGGGTTCCCAGCCGAGAACCTGCCGGAGTTTCGTATTATCTGAGTTTCGACCTCGAACGCCTTGAGGTCCATCGATATGGTTCTTTTTTACCGACACACCAGCGATCTTGGAGATAATATCCGCGAGTTGATTGATAGTCACCATTCGGTCCTGTCCAAGATTTAACGGATCACGAAAATCTGACCGCATTAGTCGATAGATCCCTTCGACACAGTCATCGATGTAACAGAAAGATCTTGTTTGCTCGCCGTCACCCCAGATGTCGATCTGATGTACTCCGGACAATTTCGCGGCTGCGATCTTGCGGCAAAGTGCGGCGGGAGCTTTCTCTCTGCCGCCTTGCCACGTACCATTTTCACCGAAAATATTATGAAATCGCACTGTGCGAGTTTCGAGGCCGTAATCCTCTCGATAGTGCATGCACAACCGTTCCGAGATCAGTTTCTCCCAGCCGTAGGCATCTTGCGGGTCCGCAGGATAGGCATCTTCCTCTTTAAGAGGAACGACGTCGGTGGTTTCCTGGAGATGTTCCGGATAAATGCACGCGGAACTGGTAAAGAGATATCTTGAAACGTTGTTTTCACGTGCGGCCTCGAGCGTGTTCAGGTTGATCAGAGAATTGTTGTGTAAGATCTGAGCGTGATGCGACGAGATGAATCCCATACCACCCATATCAGCTGCAAGCGCGTAAACCTCATCGACACCATTTGTTGCTTTCAAACAATTTTCCCATCGCCGGAGATCTAGAAACTCGAACTCGTCAGCATCAGTTTTCGCAAACTCCGGGAATTTAATGTCAACGCCTCGAATCCGATAACCTTTGGTTTTTAAAAAGGTTACAAGATGGCTGCCGATAAATCCCCCGGCGCCCGTAACCAAGATCGTTTTCTGCTGAGTCATTTAGTGGTTTTGGAGCTCCCAAATTTCTATGTCGCGTTCGCTGTTTTTCGTAAATTCGCCGAATTCATGAAATTCCTTCTTCAGCGCGTAATTGCTTCGAATGTAATCCCAGAGCGGCGCTAGATTGTCGCCAGGGTTTCGTTGGGCAGCCTCTTTCGACCAACTGCCTTGCCATATGATAAATCGCGGACGGCTGTTTCCTAAAGCCTGCATCAACTGCGCCATTTGGAAAGCAGGTGTGTAATTGTTATCCCGAACAAGATAAAACGGCGTGGGATTCTTCAAATGCAGCGGAAAATAGAACGTTGGATGCTGCGCCTCAAAAATTGCGTCATTGGGCTTTGTCTCTGCCGCCAACCAGGAATATTTTTCAGCAACGTTCGAAGCAAGAAATGCGGTCTTTCCGCCAGGAAGTTCGAGCGTAACATTCGCGACGGTTTGCCGCTGGACACAATACAGTACACCAAGAATCGAGAATGCGCAGACGGCAGCTTTTGCAAATGCTGTACTCCGGATCAGACGACTGAGAAGCCAAACAAGGAGAATCATTGCAGGAATCGAAATATGGTAGATCCGAAGTGCCGTGGGCGCGGACACGCCGATGAAAAATACAAGCCCGAGGATCGACAAACACATCAGAGCCGAATCCTGATCCTTATCAACTCGTCTCAACCTTCGATAAATGAAAAACGCGATATAGGTCGCTGGAATCGCGGCGTAAAAAAACAATGTAGGACCGGCGACACGCACATAGCGAATCAGTCCTGAGCTGCTTCCATAATTACTTCGATAAGCCGCCAAATCGGGCAGGTCTGTTAAATATGCGAATGTGTTCGAGAGTGAATCGCTTCCATAGTAGTCTTTCAAAAAGGTTATGTTCGCAAAATAGTAATTATCGAATCCTGCTGCATAAGCCATGTAGAATTGTGTGACGATCACGACGGCTGTAAAAGCTGCCGCGATTACGAGCCATTCCTTAAACAGCGATCTAAAGGAAGTCCCGCGTCTCCACCACTGCCACATCAGAAACAGTCCGATCGCTCCTGCACCCAACACGCCGCGTGTTTGGACGAAAAACGAAGCGATTCCGCAAAGAACGCCGGCTGCGAGCATCGCTTTTGTTGTGTTGCGATCAGCAATGATCAATGCTGCTGCAAGGACGAAAACAACGCTGAATAATCGATAGCTCCCGTCGATGCCGAACGGCCGAAATCCGATCACGAAATACAACAGCGCCGGCAGGTAGAGGTAATATCCGCCAAGCAGTCGTTTCGAAAAGGCGAAAACAAGGAAAAGTTGGGCGAGCGCCAGCAGGAGGACCGTCACATTCATTATCCAGATCTTGATGCCAAAAACGGCGAACAATGCCGCGTAGTAAAGTTCCGTCCCGGGCGGTGCAAAGTGAAAGAAATCACGGTACATTACCTCGCCGTCCAGCAGCCGCATAGCATTAGAAACCGGAAGAAGCTGGTCACCTTCAACGTATACAGGCGTAAATGGCAATATGAAAAGCTGGAGAAAAATGAATATGGAAACGAACAAAACGAATGCAATATCCAGTCGAGACCAAGTTGTCGGAGCGCTGTCCGGCTTGATCTCTCTTTCCGTTTCACTCATTTGATATTTCGCAAGTAGCGAGCTTATTCGCCTTCGTCGGTGTGGCGGTAGTTGTTGCGATAGTAATAGCTCTGGTAATAGTAGTAATTGTCCTGAGAGTTCAGGTTGACATTGTTAAGCACGACACCCAATACCTTCGCTCGAACGTCAATCAATAATTGTCGCGCGCGGCGAACGACCTGTCGCGAACTTTTACCAGAATGTACAACGAGAATGACACCGTCGACTAGTGAAGCGAGCAATACGCCGTCGGTGAAGGATGTGATTGGCGGCGAGTCAATGACCACGTGGGTAAATTCGCTCTGCAACGTTTTCAGCAATCCGACCATCTGCTCCGAACCGATCAGTTCGGCCGGGTTTGGCGGGATCGGGCCGGACGTCATGACGCTCACTTTCGTCCGTTCATCGTAATTTATGACGTCTAGGATCTCCTTTGTACTGAGCTCACTTGAAAGCACGGTACTGATCCCCTGATTGTTGCTCACGTTAAAGACTGAATGAAGCCTTGGCCGCCGCATATCCGCGTCAATAATCAAAACCTTTGCTCCGGTTTGACCGAGGCTGATCGCGGTGTTCGTCGCAGTCGTCGTCTTGCCTTCGGACGGCAAACTTGACGTTATCAGCAACGATTTCGGCGCGTGACCGGCCGTCGAAAGCAAGATCGACGTTCGAAGCTGACGGTACGATTCCGATAACGAAGAACGCGGATCCGCAAATATTAACAGTTCAGAATTCAATCGATCTTCTTCTACCTCTTCGCCCTTGCCACCGACTAACAAAAGTTTCCGCTTCGGGATCGAGTCGATAGTCGGGATCGCCGTTAACGCCGGGAGCTGCAAAAGGTTTTCAACTTCTTCCGTCGTGTTGATCGTGTCGTCGAGATATTCGAGGAACAAGGCCAACCCCATTCCGAACAGAGAAGACAAAAGCAGCGCCGCAACAACGGTCATCAAGCGGCGGGGGGCCACGGGAGCTTCCGGCGGAATTCCAAAACTTGCAACGCTGATGTTGTTATCCGAGCCCTGAGAAGCTACATCGTTACCGCTTTGCTGCTTCCGAAGATTATCGAGAAAACCCCTGTTGGTCTCGATTGTCTGTTCGAGTAGCTTGATCATTACAGCGCCCGAATTTTGACCCTGGGCTTCGTTGTACTGAACATCGTACGCGCTCCTGATCTTGGTTTCCTGGTCCTTTGCCTGCTGATACTGAGTTTTGTAGTTTTCAAGCAGGATCGTGGCAGACCGTTCTTTGTAAGCCTGGATGTCCTTATTGTTTTTTTCGAGCAGCTTTTCAAGCGAATCTTCAAGACTAGCGATCTGTTTGTCGATCTCAATGATCTCGGGTGCCGTTTCCTTGTAATCTTCGAGTTTACGGGCCTTCTCAGCATTCAGGTCGTTTATCTTCTTGCGCACGTCCGTGCGAAGTTGTAAAACGCTGTTCTCCCGTTCTGTGATATACCGCTGACTATCCTGTTCTGCCAAGGCATTTAGACTTTCCGGTGAGTCCTTGATCGCGAAGTATTTGGCTTCAGCCAGCTTACGCGCATTCTCCGCCTCGAGAAGTTGTTTGTTCAAGCCGGAGAGTCGATCGATCACGATCGTTTGATCGCCGTCCGTTTTCAAAATGCCTTCCGATTGCTTCAACTCGACAAGCTTTATCTCGTCACCTCGAATATCTGTTTGCAGATCGTTTATTCGCTTTTGTAAAAAATCGCTCGTCTTTCGACTCGTCCCGGAGCGCTTTTCCTGGTTCGCGTTAACAAAGGTCTCGCCGATCGCGTTTACAACAAAAGCGGCGAGTTCCGGATTTGTATTTCGATATGAGATCTCGATCAAGCGAGTGTCTTTTACCGTTGCGCGCGATTCACGAACAGGCTCTACGATCAAATCTTCTTTGATCAGGTCTACATAAGGCGAGAGTCTGAGCGCCTCCGCGATCTCGTCAGCCGAAACCAAACTCGAATTGGTTTCTTCTGATTTCTGTGTATTCGCATCTGGCGAATTTGAGCTCTTGTCGCTGGCGAGTCCGACGGCTTTCATCATCGAGCGCCAGGCAGACGTTCCATGCGCGTTTTTCGCAGCTTGGAAGTCCTTATTGGCGTCAAGATTGTGCTCCTTAACAACGCGCCGCAGCAGCGTGTCGCTGTTCAATAATTGAAGTTGGGTATTGAAATAGGATGGATCAGGATTTGAAAGGACTCGCTGTCGGTCGTTCGTAATAAGATCGGGATTCGTCTGTTCAAGATCGACTTGAACAACAGACGATGCGAGGTAAATATTGGGTTTACGGGCCATGTAAATAGCCGCCAGCGTCGTGATCAGAACTGCAATTCCAACTACTAGCCAAAGGCGCTTTCGTATTGCACGCCAATAGTCGACGATCTGAAATCCTTCCGGCCCGTAAACATCTCGGTAGGCCGGATAGCGGCCCGTTCCCGGGATGACGTGAGTCTCGAACGGCCGTTCAAGTTCAACTACTGTGTCGTTCGGTTTTGTTGGAACTAACTCGCGGATCTCTTTCATCTAAGATTCTTAGGGAATTCGATAGAAAAGGCTCGGAACACCTTGCGTCAGGCCGTTTTTAAGCGAATTGATAATGCTTTTCGTCGTATCTTCAGAGACCGCAACGATGTCGTTCGGCTGCAGAAACGGATCGTCCACTTTGCGCGCGTCGATCTCCTTGAGGTTGTAAATGAATTCGTCACGCTGCATGCTGCCTTCCTTTAATCGAAACACCCGGACCTTATCTTTTTTTGTAGCCGGCTTTAGTCCTTCAGCCGACGCAATTGCTTGGGTAAGTGTGATCGGTTCCTTTATCTTTACCGGCCCTTGTTTATTGACATTGCCGTAAACATACAGAACATCCGCATCTCCTATGTAAACAATGTCGCCAGGCTGCATAACCAGGTTGGTTTTCGCTTGTAAAATATCCTTAAGCCGAAAATTCATCGTTACAATGTCGTCGGAAGCGGCTACGCCATTCGCGTCCGTTTCTTTACAATTAGAAGTGCTCCCACCGCGGGCGACAATAATATTCGAACCCGCCTCCTTATTTGGGCCCCCAGCGTAAGAAAGCAATTCGAGCAGCCTCACTTTTCGCGCGATATAATAGAAACCCGGTTTTTCAACTGCACCAAGTACTCCGAACGACTGTGACTTTTGTTCGACTGCTGTGACCTGGACTTCGGGGTTTCTTAAATAGTCCTTTTTATAAGCTTCAGTAATAGCGTCCGCCAGTTCGCGTTCCGTCTTGCAGACTGCGATTATAGGGGAACCGATACGAAAAAGATTGATGGTCCCGTTCGAATTTACACTTACCTTTTGGGTCAGTTCCGGGTGCCGGAAGACTTCGATCGCGAGTGAGTCCTGGAAGCCGATACGGTAACGCTCTTCCTGGCTTTGCGCGGCGGCGGACGCCGGAGCCGAGATCTTGGTTATCGGCGGTTCTGTCTGTCCACAAACGGCGATAGAACTCACTACGAAAAGGGCTAATATGAAAAATGAAAAATTACCGGCTCGCATTTCAAATGCCTCCTTTTGAACGCAATACAAGGAGAGTTAAAGTTTCCTACCTGATCTTCAGCCCTGTGGAGGCGCACGAAAGGAGAAGTTTATCAGATTCGACCCTGGAATAAAACCGGTCGTTTTGAAACAAAGAACGATTTCGCTAAACTCCCCACTAGGAAACCGTGAGCGAGAAAAGCGAAAACGTAACACCGATGTTCCGGCAATATTTGGACCTTAAAAAGGCCTATCCGGGAACGCTTTTGTTTTTTCGGCTGGGTGATTTTTATGAACTGTTTGCCGAAGACGCGATCACGGGTGCCCGAGAGCTCCAGATTACGCTGACTGCCCGACAAAAAGACTCGCCGAATCCGATTCCAATGTGCGGCGTCCCCCACCACGCCGCATCGGGCTACATTGCAAAATTGGTCCGAAAAGGCTACCGAGTTGCCATGTGCGAGCAGGCCGAAGCTGCCGGAAAAGGGGTAAAACTCGTAAAGCGGAAGGTCGTTCGTGTCATCACGCCCGGGACCGCGATCG
Source organism: Acidobacteriota bacterium (assembly GCA_003223975.1). Classification (GTDB taxonomy): domain Bacteria; phylum Acidobacteriota; class Blastocatellia; order Pyrinomonadales; family Pyrinomonadaceae; genus OLB17. Next base: position 9,213 of record QHXS01000054.1, on the reverse strand, counting down.
ACGAGCATTTCACTGAACCGGGTGAAGCAGTATTTCTTTGCAGCGTTTCTTCAAGCAGCGAACACGTGGGCGCCGCGTTTATCGACCTATCCACCGGAGAGTTCTTTGCCACGCAGACGTCGGGGTCCGAGGCGTGGCAAAAGCTGAGGGATCATCTTGATACCTTCGGTCCGAAAGAAGTACTTGTGGCTGAAGGTCAGTCGAGCTCGATCTGCGAGAACTTGGGTATAAAAGTGCCGGCAGTTCAGCCTCTACTTGGATCCACAACGAATAACGCTTTGGTCGATCCGGCGAATCCGTTGATAACCGCGGTACAGAATTCTTCATTTGATCTGCAGTCGGCGACAAGACAGTTAATGAAACAGTTCGGTGTTCGAACCCTGAGCGGTTTTGGACTTGACGGACGAGATGAGGCCGTTCGCGCTTCCGGAGCCGTCCTGTCGTATGTGAAGGAAACACAAAAAGCTGCGGCCGAGCATATATGCGAGATCCGTTATTTCGAGACGAATGATTTTCTTGTTCTTGACGCTACCACTATAGCGAATCTCGATCTGATCAAGTCACGGGGCGATTTTCGCGGGCGCTCGCTTTTCGATGTTATCGACGAGACCGTCACTCCGATGGGGAAACGCTTGTTAAAGCACTGGTTGCTCCGCCCCTCAGTAAAACGTGGTGAGATAGAAACGCGACAAGCAGCGGTCCGTGAATTGGGTGATGCGATCCTTCGATCAACGATATGCCTTGCTCTCGAGAAAGTAGCCGATCTGGAGCGCCTGACGGGAAAGCTAAACCTTGCGTCGGCGACACCGCGAGACCTGGTTGCACTTCGCAATTCGTTGGAACAGGTTCCGGTTCTTACTGAAGCTCTTGCGGAGGCCGATTCTCTCCTGCTGCAGGTGCTTGCCGAAAATATTTTCAGCCTACCTGAAACGCGCGATTTGATCGCGGCCGCGATTGTTAATGACCCGTCTAACTCGCCCGGCGACGGCGGCGTCATCAGGCGGGAGTTTGACGCCGAACTCGACGAACTTCGACAACTTGCAAATTCCGGAAAGCAGACGATCGCGAGTTTCGAAGCGCTTGAACGCGAAAGAACTGCTATTGCGACGTTAAAAGTACGGTTCAATAATGTTTTCGGATATTACATAGAGATATCGAGGGCCCAATTAACCAAGGTTCCCGACAACTACGAGCGCCGGCAGACGCTGGCAAACGCGGAGCGCTTCACAACGCCGGAGCTGAAGCAATGGGAGCAGAAAGTGCGAGGAGCTGAAGATCGTATCTCGCAAATTGAAGCCGATCTTTTTCGAAAGGTCGTTGAGACGGTACAAGGGGAGACGAAGCGTCTGCTTTCGACCGCAAGGGCAATTGCGACGCTCGACGTGCTTGCGTCTCTTGCTGAATGCGCTGGATGCCGGAATTATGTTGCGCCGCTGCTTCATGACGGCGACGAGATCGAGGTCAAGAATGGGAGACATCCGATCGTCGAAGCGAGTATTGACGGTGAGTTTGTTCCGAACGATGCGTACTTGAACAATTCGACGGATCGGCTTTTGATCGTAACCGGCGCAAATATGGGCGGAAAGTCAACCATTCTACGCCAAATAGCGCTGATCCAAATCCTCGCTCAGATCGGCTCATTCGTGCCGGCATCATCCGCGCGCATGCCAATTGTTGATCGCATATGGACGAGGGTCGGGGCTTCGGACGATCTCGCGTCGGGCCGATCTACTTTCATGGTCGAGATGACCGAAACAGCAACGATCCTGCACAATGCAACTCCGAGAAGCTTGATCTTGTTGGATGAGATCGGGCGTGGAACTTCAACGTTCGACGGCCTTTCGATTGCCTGGGCCGTCGCCGAGTATTTGCATGATTCCTCAGAGCATTCTGCCAAGACGCTTTTCGCGACGCATTATCATGAACTGACTGAGCTTGCCGAACATTTGCCCGGAGCGAAGAATTACCAGATCACGGCCACCGAGCGCGATGGCGAGGTAGCTTTTCTTCATAAGCTTCAAGCCGGAAAGGCGTCGAAATCATACGGGATCGCCGTAGCAAAACTCGCGGGGCTGCCCGTAAAAGTGATCGAACGGGCCAAAGACGTGCTAACGAAGCTAGAAAAGTATGAACTCGCGGTCTTCAAGCAGGAAAAGCAGTCCGGGTTATCGGCTGCTGCCGGGCGTTCGGCCGCCTCCCAAGTCTCACTTTTTGCGATAGCGAATGAAAACGCGATTGACCAGCTTCGCGCCGTAAATGTCGAGAACTTGTCGCCCGAGGACTCGAAAGCTTTGCTCGCTGAGATCCGGGAAAAGCTCAACTGATCTTAAAGTATTACATTAAGTGCTGAATCGCCGACATCTCCAGTGTTTATCGAGGTTACACTATTAAGACCGCGCCAGACCAACTTCACAAACTTCCATTTGAACAAAAGATCGGTCAGCTTTTCTTCGTAGGCATTAGTGGGCCGGAAGTTGACGCCCGCACGGCTCAATTGATCGCCGACATCTCGCCGGGTGGCATTTGTCTTTTCGCAAGAAACATCAAAGATCCGCGGCAGACCCGCGAACTGCTCGATACGCTCAGAGGATCTCTGCAAAAAATTCCCTTTCTGAGCGTAGATCAGGAAGGCGGACGTGTCGATCGATTTCGTCGAATTATGCCGGCGTCTCCTGCTGCTTCTAAATTTACATCTGTCGATGACGTGATCGAATTTGCCGAGATCACGGCAAATGCATTGCAGCTTTTAGGCTTCAATATGGATTTCGCACCCGTGGTGGATGTAATAGATGATGTCCGCGAATCAGCGGGAAACGGATTGTTTTCGAGGTCGTTCGGGCGAAACAGTGCGGATGTTGTGAGTTTTGCTGGAGCCTTCCTGAAAACACTTCAAAAGAACGGAGTTATCGGCTGCTTGAAACATTTTCCCGGGCTCGGAGCCTCAGGAGTTGATTCACACGAGGAGTTGCCACAAATAACGATCTCTGAGGACGAGATCCGAAACACCGACCTGTTTCCCTATGGCGAATTGATTCCCAACAAGGCCGAAATGGTCATGGTCGCACATGCCGCATACCCCAAAGTGCGCTTGCAGGAGAGGGATCGAGATGGCAGACTTTTACCTTCAACGCTGAGCCGTAATTTCGTTTCCGAGCTTTTGAGAGACGAACTAGGATTCACCGGCGTAGCAATAACTGACGACCTTGAAATGGGTGCGATCGTTCGGAATTACGGTATCGGTGAAGCATGTAAAATGGCGGTCAAGGCTGGAAATGACATGGTCGCGATCTGTTCATCGGAGTCCGCGATGTGCGAGGGATTTGAAGCCGTTTCGAATGCCGTCGCAAGCGGCGATATCCCGGAATCGCGGATCGACGATTCCGTTGAACGAATTTCAAGGTTAAAATCGAAAATCGCTTCACCTGTCGATTTTGATATCGAAAGCTTGAATGAGATCTCTGATCGATTGCTCAAGCTGAATGCTCGCCTGAACTAATTTTTCCGGAGGAACAAGAATTGCGAAATCTCGTCGCCTTATTGTTTATATTTTCGCTAGCTTTTTTTGCGAGTTGTCGTCGAACAAATACCGAATTTGTCACCGTAGCACTCCCTGAGCCGTTTACGACGTTTGACACCTTAACAACTGAAAAAAATGACGCTGCTGCGGAGAGGGTCCGCAACCTGATCTTCAATTCGTTGGTCAAAAAGACGGAAAGTTTTGACTATACGGGCGAATTGGCAAGTGATATCAAGGCAAGCGACGACGGAAAAACGATCACATTCACACTTCGCGATAATGTTAAGTTTCACAACGGAAAACCCTTCACTTCTGCAGACGTAAAGTACACATTTGACGAACTATTCCGGGCTAAGGGGAATAAATCGTTCGCGTTCTTTGACACAGTGAACAAACTGCAGGTTCCTCACATCGTTTCGATCGAGACGCCCGATGCGAGAACTGTTGTTTTCACGATTCAGCGGCCGGCGTTGAAGAATCAGCTTTTGGCAAATCTTGTTGCGATTCCGATCATCGCTGAGGGGACGTCGCCGGAACAAAAGGCGAAGCCTGTCGGGACGGGACCATTCAAGTTTGTTAGCTTTGATCAGTCGCAGAATACGGTCGAACTCGAAGCGTTTCAGGAATACTGGGACACGGCGCCAAAAATCGGCAAATTGCGGATCAAAACGGTGACCGACGCGAGCGCGCTCCAAGCAGAACTTGAGACGGGCGGGGTTGATCTCGCTCCGGTTCCGTCTAATCTTCCGCCGGATTCGGTCAAGGCTCTCGGAACGAAACCAAACCTAAAAGTGGAGCAATTTGATGGTTCCAATATCCAGTATGTGGGAATGAACACCCAATCGCCTCCGCTCGACAATCCAAAGATCCGGCAAGCGATCGGTTATGCGATAGATCGTGAAAAAATAATCAAAGAATTGCTCTCTGGACAGGCAAGGATCGCGTACTCGATCTTGCCGGCCGCATCGTGGGCCTTTTCACCCGGAACCAAATACGATTACGATCCGCAACGATCGAAAGAACTCCTCCGCGAAGCGGGTTACAAGAACGAACCGATAAAATTTAAATTTGCTTCAGGTAATGCTGCATACAACAGTTTCGTTCAGGCGATACAGAGTTCCCTTCTTGACGTCGGGTTGAATATTGAGGTAGAGCCAATTGATGCAAACACGCTGCGGGACCAACTTCCTCGGGGACAGTTCCAGCTTAATACCGGCGTCTGGATCGGCGGGAACCAGGATCCGATCTTTATGAAAGACCTGTTCACAACTGCGAAGATTCCGTCACCGCCAGATGTAATGTGCTGCAACCGTAGCCGATACAGCGATCCAGAGGTCGACAAACTATTAGATGACGCGATCAACGAAGTCGACCGTGCAAAAGCCAAGGATCTGTATATTAAGGCGTGGGAAAAGATAAGCAGGGATGTGCCGCTTTATCCGCTTTGGTATCCGTCAAATATGGTGATCTCTAATAAGCGGATCGGCAACGTGAAGATCGGGCCAAGCGGCGACTGGAGCTTCATTAAAGATATTATTGTAAATAATTAGCGAGTATTGATTCAAGTAATACATTTCATTTCCTATGGTTGACTGAGCTTCCGAGTTTGGCAAGGTTTGCGTCCGTAGATGGTATTGCGAGAATACCCAATTGATCGGAGAATATTTGTACGTTTGAGGTCTCAACCATAACGATTTTGTCACCAGCACGAACTTGACAATCCAATACCGCAGGCTAGAATAATCATTTGCGTGCGGGAGTAGCTCAGTGGTAGAGCGCGACCTTGCCAAGGTCGAAGTCGCGAGTTCGACCCTCGTCTCCCGCTCCATTCTTTTAACGTAGGCAGTTCGCCGTTGGCAGTAGGCAGTGCGATTTTGCTGTCAGCCCGCCAAATGCAAACTGCCTACTTTCAGTTTCGGCGGCGTAGCCAAGTGGTAAGGCAGAGGTCTGCAAAACCTTTATTCATCGGTTCGATTCCGATCGCCGCCTCCAGCAGCCTTAGAAATCGTTCTATTCTACAAGGCACAGAACTCACACAGCTCACGCAGTGACAGTGAGCGCAAATCGCTGTATATTACTTAGTAGTACGGCATTTGCATGTTCTGAAAATCTTGATTCATTGGTTCGATTTCAATTGCCGGCCCAACCAGCAACGATGCGTTTCGTTAGCAGCCTCAAAATTCACAATTTGCGCCGTAGATTGGAAGCATGTTTCGATCTTTTCCTGACGGCTGTTTTGATGATCGTCATTGCCTCCACGATTCACGTCGCTGCTCAGCAAGCCGAGCCGAAGGATTCGGTGATCGTCCAACCGGGAGCTCCCGGCCAGCCGACAAAAACGCTTTCTTCCTCGTCGCGGCCAACGTTGCCCCAGCGGTCGTCCAAGAATGTCGAGTTTATGCAGGGTATGATCATGCATCACGCCCAGGCAGTGGAAATGACTTCTTTGATCGAGTCTCGAACCTCGAATAAAGAACTTCGCCTTCTCGGTTCGCGAATTAGCCAATCGCAATCGGACGAAATGAATTTTATGAAAAGGTGGCTGAAGGCGCGCGGTGAAGAAGCCGGGATGTCCACGTCCCAAATGCCGGAAATGAAAATGCCGGGAATGGACATGTCCGGCCATATACACGAAATGTTAATGCTGGGAATGCTGACGCCGAAGCAGATGGACGCATTACGAAAAGCCAAAGGAGCGGAATTCGATCGCCTGTTTCTGACCGGGATGATCCAGCATCACAATGGTGCGCTTGTGATGGTGAAAGAGCTTTTTGACACGTCCGGCGCCGGTCAGGATGCAGAGTTGTTCAATTTTGCGACCGATGTCGACAGCGGCCAGCGCGCCGAGATCAGGATAATGCAGAACATGTTGGGTATATCTAATTATAGGAGAAATTGATGAACCGAGTAAACATGACCGCCTTCCGTTTTGTGGTCCTTTTTATAGTTTCGTTCGCATGTTTCGCCGCTGCGTTTGCACAAGACGCGAAGCCGACACCTGCACCGCAGAATAATAACCCTTTCGCCCCGCAACCGGCGCCCGTCTTGCCGGCTGGTATGACCGGAGCCAATACCAACGATCCGCGCGCCAGTCTCAAGCCCGGAATGTATGACGCTGGTGAAACGGCGTCGGGCCTAAGGCTTGTGAACATGTTGAAAAAGCCGGAAGCCTTTGCTCTTCCCAACGATCCGAATGATCCAAAAGTGGATCGGGGCGTCAGCATTATTGCTGGCGATCCTAAACAGATCCCTCCGCCGATGAAACTCGTGATCGCGGGGCTTGCCTTTGCGAATTCCGACATGGCATTTCAGGGTAATCGACTCTTTCAGGGCAATTTTTACGGCATGAATATCTATGATATTGCCGACCCCTCTAAAACTCGGTTACTGACATCAATCATCTGCCCGGGGGGTCAAGGGGACGTGTCGGTTTACAAAAATCTGATGTTCATGTCGGTCGAAATGCCGAATGGCAGGCTCGACTGTAGCACCGAAGGGTTCCCGGTTCAGACTACGCCGGGACTTCCAGCGGCTTCAAAAGATCGATTCCGCGGCGTAAGGATCTTCGACATCAGCGACATTTCAAATCCCAAACAAGTTGCTGCGGTGCAAACCTGTCGCGGTTCACACACGCACACCCTTGTAACCGATCCGAACGACAAGAACAATGTTTATATTTATGTTTCCGGCACATCGTTTGTACGACAGGAAGAAGAGCTAGCGGGTTGTTCGGGCGGGTCGCCGGATAAGAATCCTAACACCGCTCAGTTTAGGATCGAGGTGATCAAGGTCCCGGTCAAGGCGCCACAAGAGGCGAAGATCGTTTCCAGCCCTCGTATCTTTATGGACGCGCGAACGGGCGTGATCAACAGCCTGTCCGGCACCGCGCATGATGCAAAGGCCCCCAATGTCACCGACCAGTGCCACGACATCACTGCATATTCGGCGATCGGCCTTGCTGCCGGAGCCTGCTCAGGCAACGGCATCATCCTGGATATTAAGGATCCCGCTAATCCGAAGCGTATCGACGCAGTGAATGATCCAAACTATTCGTACTGGCACTCGGCTTCATTTTCGAATGACGGCAAAAAGGTCGTTTTCACAGACGAATGGGGTGGCGGCCTTGGTGCTCGCTGCCGCGCAACTGACCCGAACGTATGGGGAGCCGACTCCATCTTCCATCTGGAAGGCGGAAAGCTAAAATTTGCGAGCTACTACAAGATGCCGTCTGCGCAGGGCGATACCGAAAACTGTGTCGCGCATAATGGTTCGATCGTTCCAGTCCCCGGCCGCGATATTATGGTTCAGGCATGGTATCAGGGCGGCATCTCGGTTATGGACTTTACTGATGCAGACCATCCCAAAGAAATAGCCTATTTTGACCGCGGGCCGATCGATCCAAACATGCTCGTGCTCGGCGGGTCGTGGTCGGCGTATTGGTACAACGGCCATATCTATTCGTCCGAGATCTCGCGCGGTCTCGACATATTCGAATTGGTTCCGTCGCAGTTTTTGAGCAAGAACGAGATCGACGCCGCGAGATCCGTTCGCGTTTCAGAACTCAATGTACAAAACCAGCAGAAGATAGTATGGCCAAAAAACAAGTCCGCGGCTCTTGCTTATATCGATCAATTGGAACGATCTCAGGCTCTTTCGTCATATGAGATCGCAAACCTTCGCCGAGCCGTCGAGGCAAAGCGTTTGAATCAGGTCGAAATCGCCGGACTTAAAGAAATGCTGGAGAAGAACGCTTTATATGCGAAGAGCAAAGCGGACAAGTCGCGATTACATGCGTTAGCGGAGATCCTGAATCAGCCGGAAGCTTAGACTGGCTCGACTCACGGGTCGCGTTAGTCGTTTTCGAGCTATCGTCGATATCAAACTAAAAGGGCGATCGCTAAACGACCGCCCTTTTTTCAATTTGCACAAGTGACTACTGAATCACCAGCGGAACCTCTGATGCAACCTGCAGGTCCATCAGCTCGTAAAGACGCCGATCGACCTGGAAGAAAAGTGCCGCCTTTTTACCGGCGATCACCTTTTCAACCAGCGGGACATATTTTTGCCGTGTTTGCGCTAACTGGACCTGGATCGTGCTCCAACGCTTGATCATATCGATTGCCTGAGCGTCTGTAAGGGTTTTTTGGTTGGCCGCATACTCCTTGATGATCCCGTAAAACTGGTCATAGTGTTTGGACATATCACCGGCATACGCGTCATAAACGGGCCAGAATTTGGTGGCTTCTACGTCTGTAAGCGGAACATTCATCGCGATTAGCTTCTTTTTCTCGGACCGAAGGTCACGTCGCATCAACGCAAGGTCTTTCTCGATCTGAACACCGGTATCGGTCTCAACGGCCTGAGCAACGATACTGACGCTCGTTGCCGTAACACCCAGAATCACTACAAAACAAAAATAAATCGTTCTCTTCATTCGAACACTCCTTTTGCCGTGGCGCTGTATCATTCGGAGTTGCACCGATGCGGCTTAAGAAATTGTATTGGGATACATTGCCGAATGGCACCTGTAAGAATTGACAGTTATTGAAGAAAAAGCGGGCGCGGCTCGGCCAACGGCGATCCAAATTCGGGAGTCATTTAGATCGTGCTTTTTTTGTTTTGAGTTGTGGCTTCAGGTCGCTTTCGACACGGGCAAACGCTCCAAGTACTATCCACCACTTCTTGTTTCGCAGCTT
>QHXS01000053.1 GCA_003223975.1 Acidobacteriota bacterium | reverse complement strand
CGCTCCAGCAAGAAAACTAAATGCCAAAGGCAAATTGGGATTTTGGCCAATTGCCTTCCGCCATATCAATTCGGCCTCATCCCTTCGGGCGAGTTGCCACAACGATACTCCTTTTTCCTCTAGGGCGGTTACCAGATCCGGTCGTTCTGCGATCGCACTTTCGAGGTTTACAAGAGCTTCGTCAAAGCGTCCCAAGCGGTTCAAGATCGAACCGCGATAATACAGGCTTAATGCCCTGGGCTGCGACCCTTGTAGATCGGATGCGGTTTTGAGAATCTCCGCCGCCGTCTCCGTGTTCCCCGCAAGAAATTCAAACCAAGCAAGTTTCGGCAGAGTATCGGCGTTTGCGAAAAATCCAAAATCTTTTGCTGCATTGAGGTGGCGTCGGCCATCTTCGATACTCGCGACATCAACCGCACTCAACCAACGCGCGGGATCGCCTTGCGCGAGCGCCAGTTCGTCCGGGATCTGCAAACGCTGAAACGCGCGCGAACCAGCCACCTCGTGATATCGTATCCAACCGCTGTGGGCGACGATGGCGGTCCAAACAAGCACGATGAAAACAAAAACCAACCCGGTCGGTTTCACCTTTCCCGCCGCTTTCAAATTGAAACGGTAAAACGACAGATCGGCGGTTTTGAAAAGCTTTATCGCTCTCAGCACGACAAAAGTCGTAACACAGGATATGCCGAGCGCCATCAGCATCGGGACAATCTGATAGACGTCCCAGACCGCAAAATAACTCGCCGCAAATACGATCGCTGCGAGTATCTCTTCCGGCCACGTAAGCGAATAGTTCCTGGAAATCGTTTTCTTAACCGCAGCCGATGGCTTCCCGAAACCCCAGTAAAGAGCATCATTCGGGCAGACGCTCACGCAATCCATGCATTTCATGCAGCCCGGATCGACGACCATTCCGTACTGTTTCACTTCCTGATGCACGATCACATTCGATGTACATGTTGCCGTGCAGTGCCCGCACTGATTACATGCGTCCGTTACGCGGATCTTTCCCGGCGCGATCTGATCAGCCAAACCGAAGAACCCGCCGTAAGGGCATGCGTAGGTGCAAAATCCTTTCGAACCCAGAAAATATACTGTCATGAACCCACAAATGAACAGGAAAGGAACGGCGACCCAAAACGGCGGGAATGTCGCCCAGAAATCTGTCGTAATGATGTGGTTAGTGAATGCAGGAAACAGCGGCAACTCGTTCGGTTTGGTCAACGCGCGCGCGACCGTCGGCCACACGAACATATAAAGGGCGACGATCAACGGGACGAAGACTAATAGCCGCGAACGAAACGGCTTGGGAGTTAATCCGACCTTTTTCAAAATCCAGGAGCATAGATCCTGAAGAGCGAGAATGTGACATCCCCAGCCGCACACGAATCTTCCAAATATCAGGGTTGCGATCATTGCGAGCGAGAAAAAGATGACGCCTGCGTTCACCGCTCCGTTCTGCAGCGTGAACATCGACTCGGACGGCTCGATCGGTGAGACTGTCGTTCCCATAAATCGCCACTGAATGAAATGCGCGACCATTAGAACGTTCAGTATAATAAGCGCGCCGGCCCGCCAGCGGCTCGTACGCGATTCACGGATCAGCTCGACATTGTCTTTCGAATTATTCAGAACAGGCAGGCTTATCGATCGCTTTGTGCCCGTTTCTTTGCCTTCGCAGCCGCTTTTCATTATTTACTTCCGGTCGGATAATGACTTGAAAAAAGTGTCAGGTAAATAGTGTAATAGGAAGAGTTCCTTTTCAGATAGCCGCACTGCGCATTTGAACGTCTAATAACAGGTCACTTCGGGCAAAGAATCAGTATATGTTGAAAGTAATACTTATCATTTCCGTCCCGATGTTTGTGCTCTTCGGCCTGAGCGCGGACCAATTGTTTATCTCGATATTTCAGAAAGCGCCGACTTCAAACGCGGGGACTCTCGAGAAATTGATCGTTTCCGATGGAAGCGTCTCGATGGATCTGAATTTGGATCGACTCAGTGGTTTGGCAGGCGCCAAAACGACGACTTTGAATTTCGCCGCCGAGCGCAACTCCTTCTTTACAGTAATCGTTTACAACGGTGAATTGCGCGGTCCGACTCCGGGCTCGATGCGGCTGATTTCACGATCTGGTTCGGATTTTTCCGGAAGACTCGGCTCGGCCTATCGAGATCTTGTTATCGAAAGCCGTCCCTGGGGCAGTGATCACGAACTTGTCGTCTACGATGCTAAGTCTGGATTTGTTTTCTTCGATATCGAGGGCCAGTCGTTTGACTATGCATCTACGAGCCGTACATTGAGCGTTCAAAATGGAAGGTTATTGATCTCGAAGGAATATGCAAAAGAGCTCGGTCGACCGAAAGACGAAGGTGTGATCGTGGGTCATATATCCATAAGTGCATCGATGCGTCCTATCGAGATCACCGAGATCTCGGACGGTGAGGTCAAATCCGATGTTCTTCCGGCAATGGCAAATCCCGAAAGTGGAACAGTTCCAGGTCCCGACGTTATTGTCGGCGACCTTTCGGGCCTGGCCCAATTCGGCAACAGCAGCGGCACACAGGTCGGCCTGGCCGTCGGAACGGATTCGTGCAATTTTGGAACGGTGCCGCTTCACTGGTTGGCCACACCAGAAAATGATCATCCGGTAATCCCGCAGAATCTTTATAGAATGAGCGGTGGTTCGACGAACGACGAGCGGTTTGAACAGATCGGCCAGTCAAGCGTAAAACACGCATTCGAAGCGTTACAAAACAATCTTTGCGGTCTGGGTTGTGCAGCAAATCCGAATGGCACCGCGCTCGGGTCCGGCTGTTCGGATCCATATTCTGCTGGGCTAAATGCGGGTAGCAATAACGGACTTGGATCGCGAGCATGGATAAATCCGTTTACCGGCGCCTATCCCCGCGGCGATTCCGCAACACCGCCGAACTCACACACTGGTCACACGCATACCGGTCCGTCACATCGGATCCTGACGGAGATCAGCGATCTGAGCACGACATCAAATCCGGGAGCGACCTATTACGCTGAGGGCCAATATGTCACTCCGCATGAATACGCTTGGTGCCAAGCAAACCCAACACAGTGCAACATGAACAACAATGTCTCCTATCGCCGTTACAACGTGACAGGAACGACGAGCCCATTTACTTTTTCTGCCGCCGCAGCGACCGTCAGAGAAAGGTCGGCGATAAGTGCATGGACCGGTGCAACACTCGTTGATTTTAGGCCAGACGATGTAAACGACGGCATGGGCACCGTGGGGTACAAAGTAACAAACCCTTCGGCCGGCGTTTGGCATTACGAATATGCGGTTTATAACCAAAACTTGGATCGCGGAATTCAATCGTTCAGCGTCCCGATGCCTGACGGGGTTACGCCGAGCAATATAGGATTTCATGCACCGCCGCAACATCCTGGGTGGACTGCAGATGGAACCGCCGGGAACGCCGGGTATAGCAGTCTGGCATGGGTACAGACTCTCTCGAATGGAGCGTTGACGTGGAATTCGGAAACATTTGCACAAAACCCGAACGCTAATGCCATCCGTTGGGGAACACTTTACAACTTTCGGTTCGACTCGAATCGGCCGCCGCGAACCGTGAATGCTGCCCTTGGCTTCTTCAAAACCGGCTCGCCGATAACGGTTCAAGTGCAAGCGCCGAGTGCATTTAGTGCGATGGTCTCAGGCCGCGTTACCACATCTGGATGGCGAGGAGTTGGCTACGCAAAGGTAGTGATCACCGATGGCAATACAACACAAACTGTTTACACAAACTCGTTCGGATTTTTTACTTTTATTAACGTTCCGACTGGCGCGACGTATACGATCTCCGTTTCGAAGAAACGACATACATTCGGTCCGCAGCAAATGGCGGTGAACGATAATATTACGAACGTGACGTTCATTAACGGACAATAAGGTTTTGTTGGAAACCTTTTTATGGCGCGAAAAATCAAAAAGGGGCGGTCATCGGCCGCTCTTTTTCGTTTTGCAGATTCTTTGTAATACTAAAATGCGAACGCATAAAGAACTTTTAACGAATAATATGCCTTTCACCCGTTCCCTGTTTTTTGCCCTGCTTTTTTTCGTTCTGCTCATCGGTAATGGTGCGGCGCAGACTGAGACTCGGCCGTTACCGACGCCCGAATCATCGGCCGCAGGATCTAAGCAAACACTTCAATCGTTGACCGCAAAGATAGCTGAGCGCCTTGCTCGACCCGAGGTCCGACGCGGACAGATCGGGGTGAAGATCACCTCCCTGAACACGGGCCAGATAATTTTTCAGCAAAACGCCGAAAAGTACTTCATGCCGGCGTCGAACATGAAGAATTTCACGGTCTCAACCGCTCTTGAAAAGCTAACGCCTGATTTCAGATTTGTAACGAGTATTTTCGCTTCTACGACTCCCGACGGAAACGGCGCTGTAAAAGGCATTCGTGTTTTCGGCCGCGGCGACATCTCGATATCCGATGCATTTAACGACGGTGATAAATTCAAAGGCCTGGACAAATTGGCGGATGCGATCGTCGCTGCCGGCGTCAAACGCATCGACGGCGACATTATCGGCGATGAGACTTACTTTACCGGAAGTCCCGTAAGCGGCAGTTGGGAATGGGATGATCTCCAATTCTATTACGGTGCTGAAGTTTCGGCGTTGCCGTTGAACGATAATGCACAGAGTCTGTCGGTAATTCCGGGCCCGGTCGGCTATCCTTGCAGCGTAAAGTTCACGCCGTTTAATCCGATCGTCCGTATTACGAATCTGTGCACAACGACCGCAGCAGGAACGCCTCGAACCCTGCGGATCGACAAAAAGATCGACCGCAACATTGTAGAGATCACGGGAGAGTTGCCAGCAGGTAACGCCGGATTTTCCGGTTTCGTATCCGTATCGCGGCCTGCGGAACTGTTCGTCGCTCTGTTGAAGCAGCGTCTCGAAGCAAAAGGCGTCGCCGTAACCGGTCAAACACGAGCGGTGAACACGAAAACACTCGTGCCGACGGACATGAATACAGAGATCGCGAAGTTGGAATCGCCGCCGCTATCGGTGATCGCGGCCCGAACCATGAAACCCAGCCAAAATATGTACACGGAGACGCTGCTTTGGACACTGGGTGAAAATTGGCGTGCAAAGTTACCGGCGCAATCGAGCCGCGATTCGGCTGAGCTCGGCTTGGAAGCGGTAAAAGCGTTCATGAAAGAGATCGGCGTTGCTGACGACGCTTTCATTCAACATGACGGAAGCGGCTTGTCGCGACACGATCTGATCACGCCTGAGGCTGTTGTACAGCTTTACACGTACATGGGAAAACAGAGTCGATTCTCGCAAACGTGGCGCGATTCCCTTACGATCGGCGGGGTCGATGGCACGCTTCGAAGCCGGTTCACCGGAACGAAAGCTGCAGGAAATGTCAGAGGAAAGACCGGAACCATCGACCAGGTCTCTGCTCTTTCAGGTTACGTCACAACGGCGAGCGGCGAGCAGTTGGTCTTTTCGATGGTCGTCAACGGTGTTAACGAAACACGAACGCGGACGGGCTTACTGGACGATATCGTGGTCTATCTGGCAAATTTCGATGGGAAAGTAGACCAACAATAGGTAGATAAAATGATTGATGACAAATGATGAGATGCCTTTCCAGCAATCAATCTTTTTGCCATAACTTGTCACTTTTCATTTATCACTTTTCACTGGATCTCGCCGGTTTTCCCATCGCCATATAAGCCCATCTTCGGGATGCTCGATCTCACTTGCAAAAACAAATCCGATCTTCTCGAGAATGCGGGTTGAAGCACTCTTCTCAGGGAGGGTGTGAGCAATGACGGTTTCGACTCGTTCGTCGGCAAAAGCAAATTCTGTCAACGCCTCTGCGGCCTGCGTGGCGTATCTGCGGCCCTCGAAAGACGGCACTACGCCGTACGCTATCTCAACCTCGCCCACATCGTTCGGCGGCCCTACAAAGGCGGTGTTGCCAACGACCAAACTTTCGCGGCGATCCAGAAGCGCGAATCCGTGTCTCCAAACATCGGGTTCCGTCGAAGAGCTCAACATGTCGAGATAGCCAGCGGAAACTTCAGGTCCGAGCAGAAATTCCCGCAAGCCGTCCGCGGCCGGAAAACCAAAAGAGCTGCGGAATTCCGCAGCTCCTTCTACAAGAGCAAGTAAATTCGCCGGTGTATATGGGACGAGTTCCAGATCCTTTGTTTTGATCGTTCCTGCTGGCAAACGCGCACCCGACCGAACGCTCGATTCGATCACCAACGGTTCCCGCCGCCGTAACCGCCGCCACCGCCGCCCCCGTAACCGCCGCCGCTACCGCTACGTCGGCCGCCACCGCCACCTCCGCCGCCGCGATCTTCGCGAGGCCGAGCTTCGTTAACGACCATATTCCGGCCGTCATATTCTTGACCGTTAAACTGCGCGATCGCATTGTTCGCGTCGTCTTCCGTGCTCATTTCTACAAAACCAAAACCTCGTGAACGGCCCGTCTCACGATCAAAAACAACGTTTGCCGATTCCACCGCACCGGCAGCCGTAAAATATTCCTGCAGATCTTCACTTGTCACGCGAAAAGACAAGTTTCCAACGTAAAGTTTATTACCCATTTTGTCTTTTGATTTTCCTATGCGAAAAGAAGCAAAAATGGCAGGTAAGTTGGGAAGTCTTTAAAAACTTTCCGCTATTGCAGCGACGCGCCCTACTCAAAAATAAATAATGCTTCTGTGCCCCGAATCCAAACTCTCCTAACCGAACCGAAAAAGCGTCGCTTGTAATTGCCGGACGATCTGCATCTACCGAGATACTATGCGAGAGCAAAATCTAAAAAAGTATGCCCTGTTTTGAGAAATTAGGCAAGAAAGATTTTTCCCCGCAAATCCGCGATCTAACGGAGTTAACGCGATATGTCCTATGTGTAATTAACTACCTTTGAATTGCTTCGGAACGGTCTGATGCCAACACTTCCAACAGCTTTTCGTGGATACCGCCAAACCCGCCATTCGACATAACTGCGACAACATCGCCGTCGCGCATTTCCGGCGCGAGGTGAGCGACGATAGCGTCGGCGTCGGGCAATGAATGAGCAGACTGACCATTTGCGGCGATGCCCGCAACCAGCTCGTCGACATTTAACACTTTCCCGAACGTGCTTGCTTCCACCGTATTGTAAACCCCGGCGATGATGACAAGATCAGCATGCGAGAACGCCTCTTTGTACCGGTCTTCAAATACCGACAAACGCGACGTGCGGGAGCGCGGCTCGAAAACTGCGATGAGTCGATTGCCCGCATATTTTTGGCGTAGAGCTTTTAGCGTTTCGTCCACCGCGGTCGGATGATGGGCGAAATCGTCTATCACGGTCACGCCCCGCTCGACGCCGCGAACTTCCATCCGGCGTTTTACCGATTTGAAGGTATCGAACGCTTCCTGCATTTTTTCCTTCGAAATTCCCCACGCGTCGGCGGCGATGATCACGGCAAGACAGTTCCGAACGTTGAACTCACCGACGAGATTCGTTTCGAAAGAGCCCCATTCTTCGCCGGAACGATAGACGTCAAACCGCATCCGGTCGCCGGCGAAATTGATACCGCGGGCCTGCCATTTCGCATTTTCGCCCAGGCCGAAAGTCTCGATCGTCGTAAAAAGTTTGCCCTTCATCTGTCCGAGCACTTCGGAGACGACCGGCGAATCGGTACCGCAAATAAGCCGCCCATTCCCCGGTACCAAATTCATTAGTCGCGAGAATTGCCACTTAATTGCGTCGAGGTCTTTGTAGATGTCGGCGTGGTCAAATTCGATGTTGTTGACGATCGCGATCTCCGGCAGATACGACATGAATTTCGGCTTCTTGTCGAAGAAAGCCGTGTCGTATTCGTCGCCTTCGATGATGAAATATTCGCTATCTGTGACGCGGAAGCTCTGGCCGAAGTTTTGAACTACGCCGCCGACCAGAAATGTCGGATTCAGCCCGCCGACCTCAGCCAGCCAAGCCGCAATGCTGGTAGTCGTGGTCTTTCCATGCGTTCCCGCAACGACGAGGGAACGGCGGCCGCGGATGAATTCTTCGCGGACGATCTCGGCTTGCGAACGGTAAACCAGCTTGCGATTTAAGACCTCTTCCAGCTCCGGATTGCCCCGCGGGATCGTGTTCCCCACTACGGTGCAGTCTCGTGCAAGGTCCGTATTCTGTGCCTTGTAGCCTTGGATTATCTCGATGCCGAGGGCCTCGAGCTGCGTCGACATTGGCGGATAAACGTTCTGGTCCGAGCCTGTAACCTTGTGTCCGCGAGACTGCAACATGCCCGCGAGCGACGCCATCGCCGTGCCGCAAATTCCAATGATGTGGTAGTGCATAGCTTCGACTATTTTATAGTGCAGGTTTTGTTCCGAGGAGTTCGTTCACAAGCTCAGGAGCATTGTAGATCTTTCGAAGAGCCTCGAGGATGCCCGCCGAATGGACGCCGACGGCGCGCGAGCCTTCGGATTCCTCGATGTACCAGTATCGGTTCGAGAGTTTTTGATTATTGCTGTCGAAATTGAGGCCAACGAGTTCGCCCTCGCGGTTGACGATGGGTGTCCCGCTGTTTCCGCCGATAGTGTCCGCAGAGTAGACAAAATTGAGCGGCGTCGAGAGATCGACTTTATCCCGTCGGGCCTCTATGCTCGGGGCGAGGTCGAAGGGCGGCACTTCGCCAAAACTTAATGCACGGTCGTAGAGGCCGAAGAATGTCGTTTTGTACGGAATAAGCGTTGTGTCTTCCTCATAGCCTTTGACGACGCCATAGCTGATGCGAAGGTTTCCATTCGCATCCGGCGGCATCGATTTGCCGTAAACTGCGAAGCGGGCTTCCGCGATCTTCGTGCCGTTCGCCGCCTCTACATCTTTGATGTTCTTCTCATTCCAAGCTCGAAGCTCGCGGACGATGGGCTCGGTACGGCGGGCGAGCGCGATAAGCGGATCGGTCGAGGTTTCGACGCTTGTCGCCGGGCCATCGAGCAACGCCTGTCTCGCGGCCGGATCAGTTAATTTTGTTTCCCGTATCGCCTTACGAATAACCCCGGCGGTATTTGCCTCACCAAAAGCAGCCTTGATGAACGGGTCGCTGTTGCCCAGCGTTTTTCTGGCCTCATCGAACCACGCGATCAATTGAGCCTCTTCCATCTCCGGATAAACCGGTGCCGGTGATGTGATCGAGCGTTTTAATGCCTCTAGTCGGGCGTCCGTGTATTCCGGGTACCGTTTTTCGTTCGGTTTGGCTTTCTCGATGTGGTAGGTGACGATCTGCGAAGCTATCGTACCCAGCCGGGAAACGGCAAGGACCGAGAATGATAAGCGATTCGACATCGCTTCCATGCCTTCGCAGGCCTTTGCGATGTTGGTCCACGCAGATCCGTAGAGTTTGTTGAGGTCGGGTTTTGCGGCCAGCTTGTCGCGCAGGTCTTTTTCCTCCGCTTCCTTCCTGGCAAACTGACGCGGATTCAACAGTCCGTCCTGCTGGCCGTCAAGGCGTTTTAGCGAATTCGCAAACGAACGCATCCCGGGGAAAGCCTGCCTGAGTTGCTCAGGACCCTGTTTTGAATAGGTTTCAAGGCCTTTCCTGAGGGTTTCCCATATCTTCTTCTGTGCCGGATTACCTAGGTCACGTTGGTACGTAAGTTGAGCGACCGTCAGAAGGCGCGCCGTGGAGCCGGGATAACCCGGAGCGATGATAAATTCACCGTCCTGCGCTCCGGCGGCCGACCATTTGAAATAATTTGGTGTTTTCGCGGGCAGGCCGTTCTCGTAAACGCGCAGGAATGTGAAATCAAGGTCAAAACGCGGGTATACAAAATTGTCGTAATCGCCGCCGAAGAACGCCGCCTGTTCCTCAGGGCACATTACAAGCCTGATGTCGGTGAACCGTTTGTTGCGATAGAGCCAGTATTCTCCGCCGCTGTAAAGCGAGACGACGTCGCACTTCATACCCGTTGTTGCTGTGCAATCTTTTTCAATAACCGCGATCTCCGCCGAGCGCTTCGCAGCGGAATCTGCATCGGTCGTCCCGGCTTTCGCCGCGTTGTGAACGCGATCTGTGACATTCTCGTACGAAACCAGCACAGAAACTTCCGCATCCTGTGCTTTGAGCTCATCTGCCCGGGAACGCGCATAGAAGCCCGTCTTCATCAGGTCACGTTCTTTGGTCGAAAGCTTTGCTATGATCGACGAAGCGACATGATGGTTCGTAGCTATCAAGCCATTCGGGGAAACAAAAGCGCCCGAAGCCCCCGGCAGTTTCGGCGACGCGAGGCGAAGGCGATCTAACCACTCTTTGGACGGTTCGAAGTTGTAGCGTTCCTTCCACTGCTTCAGCGGCGGGTTGTCGAAGGTCCACATCCCCTCGTCTGCAAATATCATGCTCGCGAGAATGCTCAAGGTCAGCGACAGTGCAAATATTCGATTCATTTGTTTGATATGGGCCTACGTCGCCTTGGTAAACAAATAGTACGGCAAAAGCGAAACCTTCTTGTAATAATCCGCTCTATAAAAATCGGATTTCTCATCCAGCATTTCAGCGGTCGGTTTTTTGGGTTTCTTTGTCGTGAGGTCCAGATATTTGGCCGTCTTTTTCAACAGGTTGCCGCGGGCCCCGAAATAGTACTCGCGAATAATGATGTAATCGCCATTGAACGTCCGCATCTCGGCGTTTATCTTCGCCGCTGAACCATCGGGGCGAAAATAATGTGTCACGTATTGCGCCCAGTCGCCCGAAGGACTGAAGGCAGTAAACACGCTCGACACGATCTTGCTGTTAGATCGCCAATTGTATGCAACCGTATAAGTCTCGGTCTTTTCGCGAAATGCCTCGAGCTCTTTTACCGACTTGAATTTACGCCACTCAGGTTTCTCAGTATCGTAGTCGGAAACGTCAGCGATCACCAGATCGGGCTCTTTCCGGCGATCGGTCATTCTGTCGATCGATTTTGCGTAAGATGTGATCTGCGCGACCGTATTGGTTTTTGTTGATTGCGAAATAACAGAGAGCGGTGCCGTCAACAAAAACAGAAGCGAAATGCACGTTTTCATAGGCTAACCGAGGATCTTTCTCAGCTTTTCCATAGCGCCTTCGAGGATCGGGTCTTCGCGGGCGATACAAATACGGACGTGCGCGTCCCACGCGTCGCTGTCGGCGAACGCCGAGCCGGGTGTCATTCCGACGCCGGCGTCCCGCATCAGCATTTCATTGAACGCGATCGCGTCGTTGAATTGCTTCGGTATCCGAGCCCATAAATAAAACGCAGAGCCCGAATCGTAAATATCGAACCCGAGGGCCTTTAAGCCTTCACTGAAGGAGATCCGCTTTTCGTCAAACTTATCGCGAAGTTGGGGGTAATAATTCGCGTCCGCCATCAGCACCTTCGATAATGCAGCCTGCAGCGGCGTCGCGGGACAAACGTAGATCACATTCGCGGCATTGTTGAGCGGCGCAAGTAGTTCGCCTTTCCCGAACGCGTAACCGAGCCGCCAGCCTGAAATGTTCCACGATTTCGAAAACGAATTCACGGTGATCGTGCGCTCACGCATTTCAGGCAATGAGGCGATCGGCGTGTGCGGGTTTTCGCCAGTTACATAATGCTCGTAAACCTCGTCTGAGATCACGAGCAGGTCGAGTTCTTTCGCGACGTCGGCGACCGCTTCAAGCTCGATCTGCGACATGACCTTGCCAGTGGGATTCGCGGGCGAGCATACGACGATCGCTTTGAGCGGGTATTCGCTGCGGCCGATCAGTTCTTTACATCGCGCGAGCAATGCGCCCTTTTCAAACTGGAGACTTTCATCCAGTTCGAAAGTTTCGATCTTCCCGCCAAATTCCTCCAAGATCCTTCGGTGATATGGATAATATGGTTCGAAAACCAGTGCAGATTTCCCTTTTAGGTAGCTCTGCGCGATCCCAACGAGTGCGCCGGTGCCGCCGTTTGTGATCATCAACTCAAACGGACGCGCATCGGGATCGAGCTCGATGGCGTTATACTTTTTGATCTTTTCGGCAACGGCTTTTCGCAGATTCGCGTCGCCTTCGCTGCCGCCGTAATGGTTCCGGCTGGCGGCAATTATCTCAGCTGCTTCTTTCGCAAGCTGAGGGTCGATCGGCAGTTCAGACTGCCCCTGAACAAGATTTCCGCTCGGCGGCACAAGACGCGTGATCGCGCGAATATCCGGCTTTACTTTCTTTACTTTTGCTTCTGTCATAAAGCCTAAAAATACCAAATAATACAGGCTCTCGCATCCGCGCGTTTCGACTAACCTCCAATATGCTTATTTTTTAACAATAAGTCTCGTTCTCATCGCGTTTCGATGAAGCCGCCGCATCTGAGATAATTCAATTGGATGAAACCCACCCCGGCCGTTGAATTGCCGCCGTCGCAGAAAACCGACTTTATAGGCGGACATTTCCGTTCGTTTCGAAAAGATCCGACCGGTTTTCTTGCGCGGCAAGTGGCGTTGGGCGATATCGCGCATTTCCGTTTGGGACCACAGCCCGGATATTCGATCTTTCATCCCGATCTCGTTCGCGACGTGCTGATCGTCAACTCTCATAAATTCATCAAGGGACGGGCATTGCAGCGCGCGAAAGTGCTGCTTGGCGAAGGTTTGCTCACCAGCGAAGGCTCCTTTCATTTGCGGCAGCGTCGGATGATCCAACCCGCGTTTCACCGCAACCGCATCGCCGAATACTCTCGTGCGATGGTCGAACATGCGCTAAAAACCTCCGATACGTGGTCAGACGGAGACGTTCGAGATATCGATAGAGAAATGATGCATCTGACACTTCGCATCGTCGGACGCACGTTGTTTTCAGCCGATGTCGAGGACGATGCGGACGAGGTCGGCCGCGCGATGACTACGGTCACACAGCTTTTCAATTTTCTGCTTCTCCCTTTTTCAGAATGGCTGCAGCGGATCCCGATACCGCCGACCCGGCGATTCAACAGGGCACGCGACACATTCAACTCGATCATTTTCGGAATGATCGACGAACGCCGCCGCTCAGGCGAAGACAAAAGCGACCTGCTTTCGATGCTCTTGTTGGCGCAGGACGAAGACGACGCGAGCACGATGACCGATGAACAGGTACGTGACGAAGTGCTAACGCTTTTCCTTGCAGGCCACGAAACCACGGCGAACGCAATGGTTTGGACCTGGTATTTGCTGTCGCAAAATACGGAAAAGGAAGTGAAGCTGCATGCCGAGCTTGATCAGGTTCTAGGCGGCCGCCCGCCTACGATCGAAGACATTCCGCAATTGAGATATACGGAAGCTGTTTTTGCCGAATCGATGCGGCTTTTCCCGCCGGCGTGGACGGTCGGCCGACTTGCGATCGAAGACCACCAGCTTGGTGGTTATTCGATCCCGAAAGGCTCGCTAGTTCTGGCAAGCCAGTACGTCATTCATCGTGACCCACGATTTTGGACAGACCCTGAATCATTCATTCCTGAACGCTGGGAAACCGGCATAAAAGAAGCCACGCAGAAATTTATCTACTTCCCGTTCGGAGCCGGAGTGCGACGCTGTATCGGCGAAGGTTTCGCTTGGACTGAAGGGATCTTGCTTCTCGCAACGCTCGCCCAGCAATGGAAATTACGCCTCGTCCCCGATCAAAAGATCGGGCTTCACCCGATGATCACGCTGCGTCCGAAATTTGGAATGAGAATGGTCTGCCGACGGCGATAGGGGCGATCCTTCTAAACAGGTTTACTTACAAATGGATTGCCTTTGACCCAAAACCGCAGCTGTTTTTCTGCATCTTCGCCCGCGTAATCGATCCCGATGCGTTTGCCGACCTTGATCTCTTTTTTTTCGAGCGATCGATATTCTTCAAGCCAGATGTGTTTGCGAGTCAGGTCGGCTCCGTTCAGTTCGTGTGTTACGCCGAGCGCGATGGCTAGCTTGCCGGGGCCCGACGTCAGATTTGTATCCTTCATCTTGCCGCGTCGTTCCCACATTACCTCTATTCCCTCGACCGGCTCGATACCACGGATCAAGATCGCGTGCGGATGTTCGGCCGGCCCGGTGACAATATTTAGTTGGTAATACATCCCATAAACAAAAAAAACGTAAACATGCCCGCCGCCGCCGTACATCACCTCGTTTCGAGCCGTGCGTCGTCCGCCGAAACTATGTGCCGCCCGGTCCGCCTGACCGAGATACGCCTCGACCTCGACGATCATCCCGGAAACCCGGCCGGCCGTGTCATCGGGAACCACTAACAATTTTCCGAGCAAGTCACGGGCGATCTTTGCCGTGTTCTTCGAAAGATAAAATTCACGGGGCAGTTTTCGCATTTCTGCATCAAATTGTACGGATAAACTCTTTACCGTGCTAAACCGCACGAATTTGGTAATATTTTCCTGACATTATGATCGTAAGGCTTTCGATTTTTACTGCACTTTTGATGATCTCGTTTTGTGCCGAATTGGGTTTCGCTCAAACCGGCAAAACGACGCTCGCGACCGCCACAGGATTTCGATTTACCGAAGACGACCTCTCAGCGGACGCCCGAAAACTTTACGATCAGGAAGCGACGCTTATTGCAGAAAATCGAAAATCGCTTTTCAACGAGTGGATCTATGCCCAACTGACTGATTTAGAAGCAAAAGCTCGCAACACGACGCCTGAGAAAGTAGAATCGGAAGCTCTTTCCGCAATCCAAAAACCGACCGAGGTACAGATCAAAGCCGTTTACGACACAAATCGACAGACGATCGGCGGGCGCTCGCTCGAAGAGGTCAGGCCGAACATCGTCGATTATCTAAAGCGCGAAGCTGAAGAAAAACAGGTCAATATGCTGTTTGATTCGTTGAAGGCAAAGTACAAATTCAACCCCTTGAAAGAGCCTGGCATAACCGTAAACTCCGCGGATGTGCTTGCCTCGATCGGAGCGCGCAGAATAACTGTCGGTGAGTTCGAAATGGCAAACCGGATCGCGTTGTATAACTTCCGAGCGAGCATTTACGAACAAGTGCGGGCAGATCTGGAGAACATGATCTATGCAAAACTACTGGACGCGGAGGCGGCAAAACGAAACACTGACGCGGGCGGACTGATCGCCGCCGAGATCACAAATAAACTCAAGGACTATTCAGATTACGAACGGCTGAAGCTAGAGGACGAGCTTCAAGACAAGCTTTTTCGAACTTATGCCGTAAAATTCACATCGCACATGATCGAGCCTCAGGTGTTGAATGTTTCGGTCGATGACGATCCGTCGATCGGCCCTTCAACTGCAAAGGTGACCGTCGTTGCATTTGTTGATTTTCAGTGTTCGGCTTGTTCCGCTTTTAGCCCGCTGATGAAGCAGGTGATCGCCGAATTTGGTGCAAACGTCCGGCTTGTCGTCCGCGACTTTCCGCTCAAGCAGATCCACGAGCACGGAATAGATGCGGCCCTTGCCGGCTATGCCGCACGACGGCAAGGAAAGTTTTTCGAGATGGCCGAGATGATGTATCGTAATCAGGACGCGCTCGATGGCACTTCGCTTGCAAGATATGCAAAAGAACTCGGAATGAACGTCGAGCAATTCGAACGCGACAGGCATAGCCCGGAAGCATTGGCCGAAGTGACGAAGGACATCGCCGATGGAAACAGTTACGGCGTGAACGGAACGCCAACCGTATTTATTAACGGGATTAAGCTGCAGAGGCTTACTACGGCGCGTCTGCGTGCCGCGATTCAGAACGCTCTTATTTAAAATATGCGAACTTTTATTTTGATGGCGGCATGTTTTGCTGCGAGTTGTGGCGGGCCGCAAACGACGGCGAACAACGGAAACAAGATCGCCAACTCGAATACCAAAACACCCGTTCCTTCCTATTCTTACGACATCGTTAAAACTTATCCGCACGATCCGGCGGCATTTACACAAGGCCTGGTCTTCCATGACGGGGCTTTTTATGAAGGCACTGGCGGCCGCGGCAGCGATACGTTCCATTCGTCTTTAAGAAAAGTAGAGATCGAGACCGGCAAGGTGCTTCAAAAGCACGACCTTGCGCCCGACTATTTCGGCGAAGGAATTACGATACTGAACGACAAGGTTTTTGAGCTTACCTGGCGCGAGCATACCGCTTTTGTTTACAGCCTTGCCGATCTGAAGCCGCAAAAAGAATTCAAATATTCGGGCGAGGGTTGGGGCTTGACGACCGACGGCACGCTGCTTTATATGAGCGACGGCACGCATGTGATCCGCGCTTTGGATCCCGAAACGTTTGAGACGAAGCGGACCATCGTGGTCAACGACGAACGCGGCTCGCCCGTCATGCAGCTCAACGAACTTGAATGGGTAAAAGGCGAGATCTGGGCAAACATTTGGCAGACAGGGACTATCGTCCGCATCGACCCTGCGAACGGCAAACTGCTCGGTCGCGTTGATCTTGGTCCGGTGGTTGAGGAAGAACAGTCACAAAATGACAAAGCCGATGTTCTGAACGGCATCGCATACGACGAAGCTACAGACAGACTTTTCGTTACCGGTAAACTTTGGCGGCGGCTTTTTGAGATCAAGGTAAAACCCAAATAAATAAATGTCCGAGATGGATGAACAATTCATGCGTCGGGCGATCGAACTTGCACAGAACGGCGTCGACTCGAATGGCGGCCCGTTCGGCTGCGTGATCGCACGCGATGGCAAGATCGTCGGTGAGGGAGTCAACCGGGTCACTTCGACGTATGATCCGACTGCACATGCCGAGGTCGTTGCGATCCGCGATGCATGTAAAAATCTCGGTTCGTTCCAGCTCGAAGGCTGCATCGTTTATACATCTTGCGAGCCTTGCCCGATGTGCCTTGGAGCGATCTACTGGGCAAGGCCTGAGCGGGTTTTGATCGCTTGTGACCGAAACGACGCCGCAGAAGCCGGCTTTGACGACGCATTCATCTACGACGAGCTTTGCGGAAATAATTTCGCCGATCGAAAGGTGCCGATCTCAATATTATTGCGGGACGAAGGCCTGAAGGTTTTCCAAAACTGGATCGCGAAGCCGGACAAGATCGAGTATTGAAGTGATAAGTGATAGATAAGAGGTGAGAGGCGAATATTGAATTGACACGTAACAGATGGGAAGAGTGAAGTAATATAGCCCGAATATAGTTCCTCAGTAGTCAGTTCCAACGCGTCACTCACTTATCATTTATCACTTATCATTTATTACTTTTCTGGATGTCGAACACGTACCTTTACCTGCTGATCGCCCTCCTGGCCGGCGCAATGATGCCGACACAGGCTGGAACAAATAACAAAATGGCGGCCGTCGTTGGCAGCCCGATCTTGGCCGCGTTCATTTCGTTTTTCGTCGGCACAGCTGCACTTTTTGCGTTTGCCTTGCTCTCGGGTGAGTCGCTTTCGGCGATGACCGAGGCCAAAAACGCGCCGCCTGTCGCATGGATCGGAGGTTTGCTCGGAGCATTTTTCGTGACTGCGGCTGTAACGCTCGTCCCGCGTCTCGGTGTTGCGATGACGTTCAGCTTGATCATTGCCGGACAAATGATCGTTACGCTGGTAATCGATCATTTCGGCCTGTTCGGCGTTCCCGTAAAAGAGATCAGCCTGATACGTATCGGCGGAATATTGCTGATCACAGCCGGTGTTGTATTGATAAGAAAATTTTGATCGCGTTCATCCTAAACAATCAGGATATTTCCACTAATCTGCCTACAGGCCAGACTGTGCTCGATTTTGTTCGTTATCGCCAAAACTTAAAAGGAACTAAGATCGGATGCCGCGAGGGCGATTGCGGCGCGTGCACGATCTTGGTTGGCGAATTGGTCGGCGATGAAGTGAAATACCGAACGATGACCTCGTGTTTGATGCCTCTCGCAAATGCGGCCGGCAAGCACATCGTTACCGTTGAGGGCATCAACCCGGAGGACGGCTCGCTCACGCCTGTGCAGCAGGCGATGGTCGATGAAAACGGCACCCAATGCGGGTTTTGTACCGTCGGGTTTGTAATGTCGCTGACCGGATTCTGTATTGACGACACTGCTAAGACACCGGAGATGGCGGTCTCATCTATTGACGGCAATATATGCCGCTGCACGGGATATAAATCGATCGAACGCGCGGCGAAAAGCGTTTGCAGGCAGTTGGCAGTTGGCGGCAAGCAGTTTGTTCCAAAACGTTTCGACAAGATCGGCGCGCGGCTTGAGGCTTTAAGAGTTGGCCCCGGCCAAACACGAACAGCCAACCGCCGACCGGTCGTTGGAGGCGGAACCGACGTCTATGTTCAACGGCCTGATGAGTTGGTGGACACAGACGCGACACATGTTTTCTACGACGATGCGCTCCGCGGCATCCGCGACACCGGTGATTTCATCGAGATCGGCGCATCCGCGACCGTTACCGACCTGCTCGAATCGCCAATAATGCAGTCGGCCTTTCCCGACCTTTACAAACATCTAAAGCTTGTCTCTTCCACACCGATCCGCAACATGGCGACGCTGGCCGGGAATTTCGTAAACGCGTCGCCAATAGGCGATATGACCGTCTGGTTTTTAGCGCTCGATACCGAGATCGAATTGTCAGAACCGTCTGCGTCAGCGGGCGGCCAGTTGCGCACTCTGAAACTTCGTGATTTTTACCTCGGCTACAAGCAACTCGCGAAGGAACCCGACGAGATCATAACCGCGGTTCGTTTCCGAAAACCCGGCAGCGAATTCTATTTCAATTTCGAAAAAGTCTGTAAGCGAACCTATCTCGACATCGCGACAGTTAATACCGCGATCTCACTGCATGTCGAGACGACTCCCGGAGAAGGCTGGATGCCGCCTGTCCTGTCAGAACCGGGAGCTGTAGCGAAAGGGAAACTTTCAAAGCTCGACCACTTCATTACCAACGCCCATGTGTCTGCCGGTGGAGTTGCGCCTGTCCCGCTTTACCTGAAAGAGACGTCGTCATTCTTGATCGGACGCCGAATAAACGGCGAAACGATCGAAAAGGCAAACAAGATAATTCAGGCAGAAATTTCGCCGATCTCAGACGTCCGCGGAACCGAAGTTTACAAACGACTTCTACTGCGACAGCTTTTCCGGGCTCATTTTGTTGAAATGTTTGCCACGGAGCTCACAGAGATCGCCGAGAGCTAGGCTCTTTCTCAGTGTTCTCTGCGAACTCTCTGGCGATGAAATGAAAAACATCGATTCACATTCACATGTCCGCGGCGAGTCGGTTTTTCTGGACGATATTCCGATCGTCCAGGGGACACTGTTCGCGTGCGTTTTCGATTCGCCGGTGGCTCATGGAAAGTTGAAGAGCATCGACACGAGCGAGGCCGAGAAGAGCGATGGTGTTTTTCGCGTCATTACAGCCGAAGATATTGTTGGCGAGAACCAGATCGGCGGAATAATTCCGGACGAGCCGTTGCTTGCCGATGGCGAAGTGCATTTCGCCGGGATGCCGATCGCAATCGTGCTTGCCGAATCGGAAGAGCTTGCACGCAAAGCCGCGAAGAAGATCACTGTCGAGATCGAAGAGCTTGACCCCGTTCTCGATCCGCGAGTTGCGGTTGCAAACGGCGACCTTATCGTGCCGCCAAAAAAGTTCATCCTCGGCGACGCCCAAACGGCATTCAATAATTGCGAACATGTCTTTGAGGGCCGAACCGAAACCAACGGGCAGGAACATCTGTATATCGAGACGCAGGGTGCATACGCAGTGCCGATGGAAAACGGTGCAATAAAAGTCTACTCGTCGACGCAGGGGCCGACCGCTGTGCAGCGCGCCGTTTGCCGCGTTACCGGTTTGCCGATGCATCAGGTCGAGGTCGATGTGCAGCGTTTGGGTGGTGGTTTCGGCGGGAAGGAAGACCAGGCGAACGCATGGGCCGCGATCTGTGCGGTTGGAACGCAACTGACCAAGCGGCCGGTAAAATACGCTCTCCACCGGATGGAAGACATGCGGATGACCGGCAAGCGTCATCCATACTCGTCCGACTACAAGATCGGCTTCGATAAAGATTTGAAGATCGTCGCGTATGAGGCCACGTTTTATCAGAACGCAGGCGCTTCGTGCGACCTCTCGCCTCCGGTGCTCGAACGCACTCTTTTCCATTGCACAAATTCGTATTTCGTTCCCAATGTAACGGCGACGGCTTATTGCTGCCGCACGAATCTGCCGCCGAATACTGCCTTTCGCGGCTTCGGCGGGCCGCAGGGAATGTTTGTGATCGAATCGGCGATCGCGCATGCGGCTGAAAAGCTCGGTGTGCCTGCGGCAGAGATCCAACGTAAGAATCTGATCGATGACGGCGACGAATTCCCTTAC
The DNA here is from genome assembly GCA_003223975.1 of Acidobacteriota bacterium. Taxonomy (GTDB): domain Bacteria; phylum Acidobacteriota; class Blastocatellia; order Pyrinomonadales; family Pyrinomonadaceae; genus OLB17. The sequence goes on along the minus strand of QHXS01000053.1, from coordinate 9,476 downwards.
GGTCAAATTGCCGAAAGCGATGCGATAACCTCGTGGACACAGGCCGACTCAAAATACGATTTCGCAGCGCTTCAAAAAGAAGCCGACGACTTTAACGCTTCGTCGAAGTATTTCAAAAAAGGCGTCGCGATGATGCCGGTTTGCTTCGGCATCTCGTTCACAAAAACGCCGATGAACCAGGCGCGTTCGCTGGTGCATGTTTACACCGATGGCAGCGTCGCGGTTTCTACGGCTGCCGTCGAGATGGGTCAGGGAGTGAATACAAAGATCGCTCAGGTTACCGCAAAGGTGTTCGGTTTGCCGATAGAAAAGGTCAGAGTTAACACGACGAACACTTCACGGATCGCGAATACGTCTCCTACTGCTGCGTCTGCTGCCGCAGATCTGAACGGCAAGGCGACGGAAATGGCCTGCCAAGCGATAATAGATAGATTGATCGAAGTGGCGATGCCGCTGATTGAGGCGGGAACGGCCGAAGATGTCACGTTCGAAGAAGGCTTTGTTCATTTGAGAGGCGAGCGCACGTCGCTGGATTGGCAAACGCTCGTGATGGATGCACACCTGCAACGCGTGAACCTCAGCGAGCATGCGCACTATGCAACGCCCGGCATTAATTTCGATTGGGGCACTGCGAAAGGCCACCCTTTCGCTTATCACGTTTACGGCACTGCGATCGTCGGCGTCGCGGTCGACTGCCTCCGCGGCCGTTATGAGGTGGATTACGTGAAATGCTGTCACGATTTTGGCTCCTCGATGAACACCGCGGTCGACTACGGCCAGATCGAAGGCGGCATAGTCCAGGGCATCGGCTGGATGACGATGGAAGAAGTTTTTTACGATAAAACGGGTAAGCTCCGCTCGAACGCCCTGTCGACGTACAAGGTGCCCGACATTTACTCTGCTCCGAAAGAAATAGCGATCCAGCCGCTCGAAACTACGCGCGAAAATCTCGCGGTCTTCAACTCAAAAGCCGTCGGCGAACCGCCGCTGATGTATGGCATCGGCGCATACTTCGCGATCAGGAACGCGATGAAGGCCTTCACGGCTTGCTCGCCGGGATTCGACGCCCCGTTCACCCCAGAAAAAGTATTGATGCATCTGTACCAGCCTGAAGAAGCGTCGCGCTGACGCAGGCGGTCCGACCTTTCTGCGGTAAAATCCCTTCGTGAACAAAGAACTCGAGCTTTGGCGATTTGTCGCCGATCGATTGACACGTAGCGAGAGCGTCATGCTGCTTCTCGTAGCCCAAAGCTCTGGCAGCAGTCCCGGCCGGCAGGGTTACAAAATGGCGGTCGGTGCAGACGGCGAACTATTCGGCAGCATCGGCGGCGGTGTCATGGAAGTTAGTCTCGTCGAACAAAGCCGCACAATCCTGTCAGAAGCGCCGGCGGTGGCGGGCGGTTTATCGCAGCCGGTAAGGGAGCAAATTCATCGAAAGGAGGTTCCAAACTCGAGCGGCATGATCTGCTCCGGGAGGCAGTCCGTTATCTTCAAACTGCTCACCCCTTCGGACACAAGGACCATTGAATCTATTATTGGAGGTCTCCAAAACGCTGAACAGAACCAGTTGTTTATTGCGCCGAAACAATTGGTCCTGAAGTCGGGCGAACCCGGCTTGCCTAACTTCAAATTCGAAATACTCACCGACGACGACTTCGCTTATGAAGAAAAGCTGGGGTTCAAAAATCACCTTTATATCATCGGTGGCGGGCACTGCGCGCTTGCTTTGAGCGAGTTGATGTCGAAGATGGATTTTCATATCTCTATTTTCGACGACCGGCCTGACCTTAATACGATCGAAAAAAACCGCTACGCGCACGAGATAAATATCATCGACAGCTACGACAATATCCGCGACGAAATTCCCTCCGGGCAAAATGTTTATGTTGTCGTGATGACGCTTGGCTACGCATTCGACAAGCTCGTAATTCAAAATCTTCTCGATAAGGATTTGAAATACTTCGGCGTGCTTGGCAGCAACGCGAAAATGAAAACGCTGATGAAAGAGCTAAAGGCCGAAGGCTTTCCAGCCGACAGGCTCGACCGTATTCATACACCTATCGGACTTCCGATAAACAGCCGCACTCCTGAAGAGATCGCCATATCGATCGCCGCCGAGATCATTTCTGTTAAGAATTGGTGATCCCAGTAACCGGCCGCGGCTTGTGTAAATTGCCGTACATTTCGATCATCCTAAAGACCTGAAAATGCTAAGTGGAGGTGGCGAAATGAAAAAAACCTTGCATTTCTGCACTTTATTAATACTATTCACATTTGTATTTTGTTATTCCGCGCTTGCTCAACGTGGCACAACGATCACGGGAACGGCGGTGATCTATGGCTCTGGTTTTAACACTCGAACCGTTACGAGGCCCTTCACGCTTACGGTCACAGGCCGCACGTCCGACCGCGAAACTGCAGCATATCTTGATACCCTTCAAGTCCGCGGACAAGACGCGCTGATGCAGCAGATGGGATCCCGAAGCCTGGGTCGATTTTCGTTTACTGGAAGCGTCGGCGAACCGCTGAATGCGGTCTTTGTCGAACAGATCGGCGGCGACACTCTCATTCGCGCGGTATTTCGACGCTGGGTCGGATTCGGCGAGATCCGCCGCGGCCTTCGCTCGGTCGATTATCCATTCAGCTATGTCGAGGTTCGCATCGACCCGCGAACCAAGCGAGGCGAAGGAGTGATTTATCCGGCAGCGAAGCTGCGATTTCGCGGGGAAAACACCATCGAGATCGAAGATTTCGGAACCTTGCCCGGGCGTCTGATCGGCGTGCGTGCGCAAAATGTCTCGAGCTTTTAGAGCACGCTGGAACAAATTCCTCCTGTCAGTGTCTAACTATGCATCCGCTTGGCACCGGCAACAGGAGGAATTGAAATGTTTGACAAACTTGTTGAATCGGACACGACCGGTGCCGATTTCAAAAACCGCAGCCGTTATTTTTTGGCGTCGACCGTCATCGTCGGAATATTGTTTCTAACTGCCGTCGTTTATAGTCTCTACGCCGCAGAGATCGGAATCGGGAAGGGGAATCTTGAGATAGCAGAACTTATTTCGCCGGTTGCACCCGATGCGCCTGAACCAGAACCGCTGCGAACGCAAGAGGCGGCAAATAACAATTCGCAGCAAACTTCCCGGCAGGTCTTGATGGCATCGACAGACGCACCCACCAAGGTGCCCACAAGTATTTCGACGGATCGTAATCCATATCAGTCGATCGATATCAGTCGTTTTGAAAATATTAAGATCGGCGGCTCCGACCGCGAAGGTGGCGGTTCGAGCGGACGGCCTGGCGGCGATGGCACAGGGACAAGTTCGGCTGACGCAAATAACGAAAGTGACTATTTGGAAACTTCTAAAACAGCTCCGCCGCCTGTCATAAAAGAAACCCCCAAGATCGTGCGCACGAGCACGGTCCTGAATGGTTCTGCGCTCTCGCTTCCGAAACCTTCATACCCAAGAACTGCGCAAGCGTTGAATCTGGAAGGGACTGTAAAAGTTCAGGTGACGATCGACGAAGCTGGAAATGTCATATCGGCGAAGGCGGCGGACGGCCATCCGTTCTTCCGGCCCGGTGCCGAGCAAGCCGCGAGAAACGCAAAATTCAGGCCGACGTTGTTGAATGGTGTACCGGTAAAAGTGACAGGCGTTATCGTGTATAACTTTCGCCGAACTAACTGAGAAATGTCATTAGGCCGTTCAGATCCAAATCGTAGACAGGTACGGGAAATTTCGATTTGAGCTCGTCGAAGCTCATACCGTCGAGCAGGATCGGTTCATCGGATTTGATCGTATGTTTTGGAATGACCGCAAAGTCGCCGACAATGCGGTCTTTTATTTTCAAATAATCCTGCCCGGTCAACAGCCCGGCAACGGCAACATCGCCGCCGAAGTAGGTGTTCGGTACACCTATGACATTAAGTCTCGAATGTCGGGCTTTGTTATATCGTCCGATCTGGTCGCTCAGAGTCGGCTCGAACATTTCGCCTGTCAGAATGGTTCCGAACAGCTTCCGTCCCCGCGGACGGTCAATTGGCAATGTCGAGCCTTCGAATAATGCAGTCGGCGTTCGCGCCTCGGGATGCGTTCTCGAATTCTTGAAGAATTGACGTGCGAGCTGAACTGCCTCATTTTTCTTCCCTTCAGTCTGAAAACTACGCAACAACTTTTCAAACGCATTGAGAAACGTCCGCACCATGCCAACGCCGTCTTCTATCTGCGGATAATTTCCATAATGCCGACGTGACGGTATCTCAATGCCGCCCTTGATGTAGATCTCGTCGCCGAGAAATGCGAATGTGGTGCCGAGCGTACGGCGAAATTCCTTTTGCAGTTTTTCGACTTGCTCGATGGTTTGACGGCAAAATTCAGGCGTTACGCGTGTCAGCCGTTCGTCGGTGTTATATCGCGTCAAAGCGACGGGCACCACGGCTGTTGAAACGACGTTGGGATAATACGCTGCAAGATCTCGGAGAGTTTTTTCAAGCTGTACGCCGTCGTTGATCTCCGGACAAAGCACGACCTGCGCATGGATCTCGATATCGTTATCCAACAGCCGCTTCAGTTTATCGGCAATGTCGGCCCGTTTTTCATCAACGCCCAAAAGATAAGCGCGTGTTTTCAGGTCGGTCGCGTGAACAGAAACATATTGCGGCGAAAGTCGCTGCTCGACGATCCGCTTCATTTCGTCTTCGGTTATCGACGACAGCGTGGTGTAGTTGCCATAAAGGAATGAAAGCCGGATGTCTTCGTCGCGAACGAAGAGTGACGGCCTTGCGTCGGCCGGATTTCCTTTGCAGAAACAAAAGATGCACTCGTTGGCACATTGCCGCGGCACGATCTGCTCGAACATCAGACCGAGGTCTTCTGATTCCTCGCGGTCAAATTCGATCTCGAGCGTTTCCCCATTCGGCTTTTTTACGTGGAAGGTGAGCTCGGTCTCGCCTGCGGTTTGAAAGCGGAAATCGAGGTAATCACGCACCGCGCGTCCATTCACCTTTACGATGCGGTCAGAAGGGCGCAGTTCGAGTTCGTCTGCGACACTGCCCGGCGTGACCTCCGTAATGATCACACCCGGACGCCTCAATTGCGTTACTGCTGGTGTTACTGCGAATTCGTACATGAAACCGACTCTGATGTCGAATGATAGATATTAGATGTCGGCAAAAGGGAAAGCAAAAACGGAGAATCGCTGAAATGTGGTTTTAGCAGCTTGGCTACGGCGTCTTCATGCTCGGACGAAGCCTGCCAAGGTTGTCACGCGCAACCTGATTATTTGGGTCGATCTCTAGTGCCTTCGAATAATCGGCGGCCGCAGCCTCCCTGTTTTTCTTCATTTCATACGCAAATCCGCGGTGATTGTATGCCATAGATGATTTATCGGAGAGGCGGATCGCAGCATTGCAATCCTCGAGTGCGTGGTCGTAATCCTTTCGTCCATACAGGTTGATGACGCAGCGGTTAATGTACGGGACTGGATTTCTTGGATCGATATTGATCGCCGTGGTCACGTCCTCGTAGGCTTCTTTGTATTCCTTCTTGCTGAAATGCATCTGCCCGCGGCTGTTGTAAGCAGCCATTAAATGCGATTGTATCGCCAGAAATTGCGGGTTCAGCCTTCTTGCGGTCTCGAAATTGTCGATCGCTTTATCGTATTCGCCCTTAAAACGAAATCCGGTCCCTCGTTTTATGTAGACGAGACTTGTAAGAAAATCCGGTGCGTTCTTGAAGAAGGTATTGCACGCTTCGATTATGTCATCGGCCGACGCACGTGCCTGTTCGACCGTGATCCCAGGCTTATCGATGTAAAGACAGCGGATCATCGGACGCGTTGCCAACTGCGGCATAAGGCTTATTGCTTTTTCGAAGTTTGACGACGACGCTTTGAAATTACCCTTAAAATCATTTACCACGGCGAGCTGAACGAAAGCTTCCGGATTCGACGAATCGAGAGTTGCCGCACTTTCAAGGTCGGGCAATGCGCGGGCGTAGTCTGCCTTCATCAGATAACAAAGACCGCGTCCCGCATATGCTCGTGACTCCCGATCGTTTATATTGATCACCCGCGAATAATCAGGGATAGCCTTATCACACTCCGACCGTTTTCTCGCTTCGTCGGCCGCAGCAAGTATCGGAACGACGTCGATCTTGTTGATCTTGAAGTTGTAAGTGATCGTCCCAACCGCGCGAGACGCCTTACCATTAATTAGCGCGGGCGAAAAAGTTGATTTCCTTGCGGCACCGAGTGCTTGTTCCGTGAGCCCGTTGCCAAGTGAGGTTAGCGGAGTAGCAGAGGTGACCTGCCCAGCCTCGTCAAGCTCGAGTTTGAGCCGCACTGATCCCGTAACACCGGCCTTTAGCGCTTCCGGAGTAAAGTCGGGCTTCACGAGATTTGTCGCCCTATTTCCGAGCTCACCGAGGTCTACGACGGCATCGTGTGTATCAGGCGAAGCCTTCGGCAATGCCGGTGAATTTGCGCGTACTGCAGCAAGCAGTTCATCGGTCGCTCCGGCCTGTAAAAGATCGTCCTCTCGGTCCTTGGACAACGCCTTATCGACCTTTCGACTTTTGACCTGAAGTACCAGCCATTTGATCAACTCGCCCTTGTTCTTGAAGACCTGATTCGGCAATTTCGAGTTTAGCGCGGTGATGAGCTCAGGATACGTGAGCCGCGTCTGCGCATCAACACGAATTAACGTGTCGCTGCACAACACCAATGCGACCATGATCGCAAAAGATGCGATAACGATCGCTGGTCGAAAACTTCTCATCTTCGAAATAACCATCGCAGTTAATTATATGACCATTTCCATTGCCAGTTTTTGCGTCGATCCAATTCTAACTGCACGTGTTTGTAAAGACGCAATTCGGGTCCTGCTTAGGCTTTTTACCCGGCGTTTTTCTTGGCTCGACACGAACTGGCGTTCGAGCGGGTGTCGGTCTCGGCTGACGATCCTCCGGCGCCTTTTCTACGGGAGTTGCGGTCGGCAGGGGAGTCGGTGAGACAAACGTCGGAGTCGGTGTTGTCGTTACGATCACTGAATTCGCTTCAACAGTGCTTGTCGCGACCGGGGTCGCTAGACTCGCTGAGTTCGTATTCGTATTCGTATTCGAAGCAGACGATGAATTGTTCATCAGAAATGCGATCGCAGCAAAGATCGCGATCGCTCCGCCCAGCAAAATAACGAGCGCTACCGGAACGATCCAAGCCAGTTTCCTGTACACACTCGACTGCGTCGATGTCGCCTTTTTTTCGGCCGGCGTCGGCGCAGCGATCTTTTGATCGCTGAAATATCCGAGCCTATGTTTCGATTCGTCGAGTGCGGCAGACATCGCCTCAGCGGACTGAAATCTCAGGGCTCGGTCCTTCTGCAAAGCAGTCGCAATTACCTGTCGAAGCTCCGCCGACGGGTGTTCGTACGGCTGCGGCTCGTGTTCGAGTATCGCCACGATCGTATGGCTCGGACTGGGCCCCTCGAATGGCAGCTTACTCGCGACCATTTCGTACAGGATCACACCAAGGCCCCAAATGTCGGTTCGCGGGTCGATGTCGCCGCCTTCGGCCTGTTCCGGCGACATATACGCCGCGGTACCCATGATCGTTCCCGGCACTGTGTGACTGAAACTTTGCTGCGTAACACGGCCGCCGGAGATCGCCTCGTTAATTTGCCCAGTCACTTTCGCAAGCCCGAAATCGAGAACCTTTACATAACCGTCCGGCCGGATCATCACATTTTCAGGCTTAATATCACGGTGAATGATCCCCGCTTTATGTGCCGCGCCAAGAGCCCCGGCGACCTGTGTGGTGATCTTCACCATCTCAACGAACGGGATTTGGCCCTTTTCCATTTTTGACCGTAGCGTTTCGCCTTCAATGTATTCGGTTACGATGAATTCCCATCCGTCGTGATGGCCCAGGTCAAAGACAGTGACGATATTCGGATGGTTCAAAAGCGACGTCGCCCGTGCCTCGCGATGGAACCGCTGTAGCCGCTCGCGATCCATCGAAAAGTACTGCGGAAGTATTTTCAAGGCGACCTCGCGCCCAAGATGTGTGTCGATCGCAAGATAAACGATTCCCATTCCACCTTCACCCAGGCGTTTCTGGATCACATATTTCCCGAATTCCTTGCCTATCCATGCATCGTCGCCATCGGAAGGTGTCGATCCTTGGCTTTCGGTAAGTAAATGCGGGGGGATCTCGACCGAGGATTCGGTTTGTGCATCATTATCGACCTGATAATTGAACTGTTCCGTTTTTTCGCCGCTGTTCAAATACAGTTCAACATCCTGGCGAAGGTAAACATCGCCGGCACATGCGGCGTCGAGATAGGCTTCGCGCTCCGCCGGAGGTTTGGCAAGAGCCGACGCCATCAACCGTTTTACTTTTTCGACGCGTTCCTGCAGCATTGCTGGCTAATTTAGAGATCGGTGGATAATTTGGCGAATTATAACATGTTTTGTAGATCATCGACTGGAGCGCAGGCGTCCCCGCCTGCAGTCGGTGCTCAGCACGAAGTATCGCGTTTACTTTGAGATCTAATTGAAACTTTGACGCTTTTTCGCTGAGGGCAGGCGGGACGCCTGCGCTCCAGTCGTCGTCAAGCAGCAGCCGCTTTGAGGTCAATGAGCGAATCGAGCGGCGTGTATTCCAGCCCCTGCGATTCGGCGACCGCCTCATAGGTAAGCTTGCCGGCGTAAGTGTTAACGCCTTCGCACAAACCAGCATCCTCCTTGATCGCCTGCTCGAATCCCTTGTTCGCAAGATCGAGCGCGTACGGCAGCGTCGCGTTCGTCAATGCAAATGTTGAAGTCCTCGGAACCGCTCCGGGCATGTTCGCGACACAGTAATGCAATACGCCTTCTTCGTAATAGGTCGGGTTCGAGTGCGTGGTCGCATGCGTAGTTTCAAAACATCCGCCCTGGTCGACAGCAACGTCCACAAGCACAGCTCCTTGCGGGATCAAGTGCAGCATATCGCGTGTCACCAGTTTCGGGGCCGCAGCTCCGACAACAAGCACGGCTCCAATGACGAGGTCTGCGTGGGAGATCGCTTCTTCGATCGCATAACGCGACGAAGCCAGTGTCTGCACCTTTGAAAGGAAGATATCGTCGAGCTGTCGCAGTCTATCGAGATTTCGATCGATGATGGTTACTTTCGCGCCCAAGCCGACCGCCATCTTCGCGGCTTCGGTTCCAACGATACCGCCGCCGATAATGACGACATTTGCCGCAGGCACGCCGGGAACGCCGCCGAGTAAAATGCCGCGGCCGCCGTTCATCTTTTCGAGATAAGTCGCGCCGACCTGAACCGACATACGGCCCGCGACCTCAGACATCGGCGTCAGTAGGGGCAGCTTTGCGTCTTTCGTGATCGTCTCGTATGCAACCCCGGTCACCTTTCTCTCCAGCATCACACGCGTCAACTCGAGTTCGGGCGCAAGGTGCAAATAAGTGAAAAGAAGCTGG
>QHXS01000114.1 GCA_003223975.1 Acidobacteriota bacterium | reverse complement strand
GCGCGAAACCCGATAGGCTTACTCGGGATTGAATAGATTTCTTACCAGGGTGGGTGTGCCTCGTCATTGCCTTGCCGTTACAACCGTTTGCCTGGTCGCGTTTTGATTTGGAATTGGTTTTCAAAGTCGAGGACATAAGCCGCGAATTGAGAACGGCTCACGCCTGCGAGGCGCGCGGCTGCATCAAAGCTCGGCATTCCCATAGCTTCACGTTCAATAACAAATCGCATAGCAACCGCGCGCGGGCGCAGGGTGTGAGGTCGTGCGCGGTCGGGTACAAGCCAACGGATTAAGCCGAGTGCAATATCAGCGGCGAGGGTTGATAGGTGAGCAGGTGCATGGTCGGTGCTGTCCCAATTGTCGAGGGTGGCATAAGAGAATGAAACCGAGGGCTCGGTGCTCAATTGGCCGGCTTGGTCGATTTGATTGCTTTATAAAATTCCTCGGAAAAGGTTTGGCCGATTATCTTGGAAGCTTCGGCGGTTGTCGTGTGCTCAAACGTGAGGATCGGTGCAATGGGTACCTCGGGCTCGAGTACATACATTAAGCTAATGTCTCGAGGGTTCTTGCCTGTTCTAAGAAAGATAGCCTCCCGGCCGTCGGCTAATGGACGGGCGAAAGCTCGGCGATTTTGCATAAGGCGCCGAGGCCGGCGCGAGGCGCGTACAATATCATATAACGATTTCCGGGCGCCTTCGGGTACGGCTACACGTCCACCCTGGGCGCGTTTGGTTCCGCCGGTTTCTTGTAAGGCAAGCCAATCGGCGCGCGAGCCCAATACGGTGTTCATCCCTTCGCCTTCGGTCTTGCGAGCAAACTTGAGATTAAACCCGAGGGCGGTTCCGGGTTTCCACCAGGGCGCGCCTCGGGCCGGTCGTTGGCGGCCGGCTAGAATGAATTTCTCGGGCAAGAGTTTTTGTGTGACGAGTTTTTGGAGTTTCTTGCCGGTCTCGTTTAAGGCTTTCGAGGTAATAAAAGGTAGCTGCCTCGCAATGTCTTTTGTGAGGGCCGCGGCTTCGTGAATTCCGGTAAGCGTAAAGCTGGCGTGCGCCATTAACCTGCAGGCTTTGGGCTGAAAACATGGAAAAGGAAAGAGCAAAAACCCGGTTGCAGGTCGGCCGGTTAAAGGCATCGTTAAGCGAGGTAAATAAATCCGAATAAACCCTAATAACTAATAACTATGAATAAAAAGCTCATTGTCGGTTTGTCGTCTCTTGTTTTGCTGTCTGGTTTTGCTGCGTCGCCGATTGGCGCAGATAAAAATGTTGGTCTTTCGGTTGAGGTTGGAAGCGTTGCTTTGGACAGTACAAAGCTAGACGTTACGATTGCTTTTCTTGTCACTCCGGGCGCTATCGAAACCCAGGTATTCATGGCGGCTAAAGGCATTTTCAATTTCGCCGAGGTGCTCGAGGTAAAGGAAACAATCAACGTCGCAACGATGCTTGAGCAGGTCAGCGAGAAAGCGGCCCAGGGTCAACCCGAGGTGCAAAACGTTGGCAAGGTCACGGTAAAAAGCGAAAACGGGAAAGTCGTGATGGATTTTAAATCCGAGGGTTTCCGGGCGTCGCAAGTGAAGCTCGATTCGGAAAACGCTGCTACTCTCGGCCGGCTGTTACGTCGCGCAAAGGAAGTTTCGGCGTGGGTGGCGCCTCGAATTGCCGGATTGAAAGAGAGATAAAAAAACCCGGCTTCCGAAGAAACCGGGTCCAGCGTCGCGTTTCCGCGGCGCTTAGCCTTTCGGCGAGAAAAAACAATCCGTAGAGCAACCCGCTTTTGCAAATAAAAAACCCGGCTCGAGGGCCGGGTTTGTCGTTTTAGCGGTTTCTGATTTCCGCCTCGGCTTGCTGATTAAGCTCGAGGATTTCGGAAAGGGTTTCTATCCGGCGGCGGCTGTGGTCGATTTCCTCGGTCAAATATCGGGCATAAGAATCGGTCGGCTTGAGTTTTAGGCGTGCGAGTCTTGCCTCGGCGCGGTCCTTTTTGGCTTCCCAGTGTTTGATTTGGTCTTCGAGTTGCATTTGGTTTTTGGTTTTTGGGTTACTTCCCTGCGGCTATGGCGGCGAGGGCGTCGGCGCGGGTTTGAAAGTAGGTATAGGCGGCAAAGTATTTTCCGCTCGCGTCCCAGTCGGCAGGCACTTGGCCGGCAATAATTCCGGTGCGGCTTCCGTCATGGGCAAACAATTCGTACGCATTGTGGCCTTCGATAAGGCTTCGGCTACCTCTCCAACCTTTGCCGGTTGCCGGGTTAATTGGTCTTGATTTAACAATCCAAAAGCCGGTTTTCAGTATTTGCCAAAAAGTATATTGACGGGTCGCCGAGGTGATTGTTTCTTCCGCCGATTTGATTTCGTTCATGCCTGTACTATAACCTAAGCGGCTTAGGTTGCAAGAGTATTTGTGATTTATTTTTGTTTTTCTTCCTCCATGAAAATCTCGCAAAGAGTTTTCGGCGGTGGCGGTGGCGGTGGCGGTTCCGCTTTATTTTCCGCGGCTTGAATGAATTCGCCGAAGTTCCGAACAACGTAAACCGATTGGCCGAGGCGCCGAAGCCAGGCATGGGCGGCGAGCTGCTCGAGGCTCAATTTTCCGGTTTTGGTTTTCGCCTCAACCCAAAAAACCCGGCCGTCGTCGGCTGCAATGCAAAAGTCGGGCTCGCCGACGGTGCGCGAGGTTGCAACCGCCATGTTGCCAGTAAAGGCAAGCCAACCTCGCCGGCGGCATTCGGTGGCGATAGCGGCTTGCAATTCCGATTCCCGCTCAACCGTCGGCGCCTCGAGCTCGGGTACGGGCCGGCCGGCCGCTCGGCGGGCTTGGTAGGCGTTAAACTCGGCCAGGGTTAACCTCGGCATTGCTTAACCTTTCGCCTCGGCCGGAAATAAGTCGATAAGCTGGCCGGCGGTCGCGGTTGGGTCTTCCTGCCGGTCGGCGATTGTCTCGGCGAGGGCGGCGACTTGTTTAACGGCGCGCAGGGCGCCTTCATAATCGCCAACCTCGGTCATTTTCCGGTAAAGGTCGCGGCTCGATTCGATGCACCAGCCATGAACGGCCTTGAGTCCGCGGTCGGCGGCTCGCTCGAAAGCTCGTTGGATATGGTTAAAAATCCGCTCGGCGTTGGCCGCGGGAAATTCTTTGGCGAGGGTTTCGCGTATATCGGCCGGCGCGTGGCCGTCGAGGGTTGCGGTATAGGCGCGCGGAAAAGCGGCCAGGTCAACCTCCGAGAGCGGCAAAAGCGGCGGCGCGTTCTTCCTTTGTAGCTTGGCGGCGGTTTTCATTTGAGGCGAAAATCTCGTCGAGGATCGCCATAAAAAAGCTATAGAGCGCAGGGTCGTCTTTAATGTCGAGGTCTTCGAGGCGCGGGTTGTAGTTTAAATTCATTGATGTTCTACAAACGATTTTCCAGCGGTCGTTGCTGAATAGCGCAAACTTACAATGATTCCGGGTGACAACGATAGCTCGAGCGCCGAAAACCTTTCTAACCTGGGCGTTAACGTTCGGCTGCCGAGATTGAAAGGTAAAATCTAAAAGGATTCTGACCGAAGAAAAGCGGTTCTCTTTCGAGAGTTTCTCGAGTTCTCCACCTTCAATCTTGCCAATCGTCCAGGTTGAAAGCGCAAGGTCGCAAGGTCCAACACGGTTCGATACCTCCCGAACAACGTCCACCAAAGAGAATTGGCCTTTTGTGAGGCCGAAAATGTGGAAGCCGGGCGTTATCGTGCCGATAAACTCCGAGGCCGATTGCTCGCGAAAGAGTTTTAAGAGCTGCCGTTTGTCGAGGGTCTTCTCTTCACGGAAAACCGGCGGTGCAAAAAAACCATCCGGTCGAACGCTGCGGACCGTCTCGGCGAGTAGTGGGTTTGTTCGTGGCGGTATTGGCATAAAAAAGGCAGGCACAATCAAGCGCCTGCCTTGCCTAGCGAAACCAAAACTAGTGTCCTACTCCACTAGTTACCCGTCGGCTTTTGCCAGCAGGCACAGGCGTTTGCAAGGGTTTTCTCGGCCGGCCGCCTTTCTTGCCGTTCCGCCGTACAGCGGCGGCTTTCCGGGCCGAGGTCGCGCTTCCGCCTCGAGCGCCGATTTCGGCGAGGTACTCGGCTATTGGGCTTTTTTTAGGTTTCATCGGTTTCGTCGGTTTCATCGTCTTCGTCGCTTTCGTCGTCGGTTGGGTCGTCTTTTGTGTGCAGGATTTCTTTGATTGCCTCGAGGTCAATAATTACGTAACCGGCCGGCTTGGCAAAAAAGAACATTTTCTTGCCGTCGTGCGATATACCGGCGGCGTCGCCGTCGTCAATTTGGTAAATGCTTCCGGTTGTCGTTTGGATCGTGAACGGCCGGAAAGGATTCCGGCGAATTTCTACTCTTATATCCGCTTTAGTCATTTTGCTTTCAATAGTTTATGAGGGCAAAACAACCCTAACCTAAGCGGCTTAGGCGGTCAAGGGCTTTGCGGTTTGGCGGTTTTGGCGGCAAGCTGGCGCCTGAATACGTGGTTTCTGTATGTCCTTACGACAAGCCCGCCAGGGTCGTTGGTGCTGTTTGAGGCTACGTAGGTTATGGGTACGTCGCAAAGGTTGGTCATTACGGTAAAGGGCGGTATCTGTCCGTAGGGCGGCTCGTTGGTGCTCGGCGGGTTTAACCTGACTACGTTTACCGTTACGTTGGTCGGCGCGAAAATGGTAACGGTCGAAAGCGGCGTATTGGTCAAGCCAACCGTTAACGCAATGTTGGTTGAAACTACAACCCTTACCGCCTCGGGTTCGGCTCCGGCTTTTAGGGTGTGACACCAAAGAACGGCGAGTAAAACGGCTGTGAGGTGTTTCATGGTTCCCTGAGTTTGTACTTTAGCGGTTTTAACCTTTCAAGAAAGAGGGCCGGCTTTTGTCGTCTAATGGCGCTTCCTGCCGTTTTGGTTGCCGGGCAGGGTCAAGGTAGCCAACCGCTGTCCAAAATCGCTTAAATCGGCTTTTAGAGCGTCGCGTCGCGTTTTGGGAGTTCGCCAGGGTGAATTTTGAACGTTTAGTTTTCCCGCGAATAAAATAAACAAGCCGCCGGTTTCCAGTGTTGTTTGTTTCTTCCTTTCCTCTCCTAAGAGAGAGAGGGAAAGGAAAGAGTAACAAACATAACGGAAAGAAACCGGCGCAGGAAAGAAAGAGAGGGAAACGAACAAGAACAAAGCAACCACAACGGTTTACGCATTTTGAAATCATACTGTGATGGAAAGGAAAGCTATATTACTGAGGGTAAAGGTTGCAAAAACGGGCTTTTTTGACTCGTTTTTAGCCTTCCTGGCGTCGTGTTTTCCGGTTAACGGCGCGGTCGGCTTCTACAAGGCGGAAAAGTTCGGGTTTCCAGGCATCTATTGCCGAGGGCAAGCCGTAGAATTTTTCGCCGCCTCGGGTCGGGCTTTGGATAATTCGTATTTGGCCGTCTCGTACAGCGAGGTCGGTCAGGTCTTTTACCCAATCTTTGTGGTGTCCGGCTTTCTCGAAAGCTTCTCGTAGTTCGGCTCCGCTAAAGACCAGGTTCCGCGGGTTGGTAACGTCGGCGCCGAGGCGCGGAAGTTCTTTAAGGGTATTGAATACAAAATCCGAGGGCGGCCGGCGTCGAAAACCTTTCCCTGATGGCTTGGCGATTTGCTTGAGGTCGTCCGGGTTGAGGTTGTCTTCGCGGACCATTACTGGAAATTTCCAACGAACAACGAATTGCTCTATCGGCGGTAGGTTTCTAAGGATCGTGTGGACAGTAAAACAATCGTCGCCGCCTTGGTGCGGCGTCAGGACGGCGAAAACGTCCGGGTCG
This sequence comes from Acidobacteriota bacterium, assembly GCA_003223975.1. Lineage (GTDB taxonomy): Bacteria > Acidobacteriota > Blastocatellia > Pyrinomonadales > Pyrinomonadaceae > OLB17. The sequence goes on along the minus strand of QHXS01000114.1, from coordinate 3,494 downwards.
CGGGCAAAAACTCCACTACCGCTTATACGGTCGAGGGCTTCTTTGTGTGCGGCGTTACCCTTGGCAAAGTGGGCGCCAGTCAAAACCGCGGCGTCGAGCTCGGTCGAAAGCCGGTCGATATGGCGCAAAAGCTTGCGTACGCTGCCGGCTTCCTTCTCGTTGCTGTCGTCTTCCTCCATCTTGTAAGCCGGGTCGAGTACGATAAGGCCGATATTCCGCGTGCGGCATTCCTTGAGGATTTCCGGCACTATAACCGAGGCGCGCGAGTCGAAACCGCGTAAGGACCAAAGAAAGAGGTTTTGCGGGAAAGGCAACCCGCGGGCGTTACATACCTCAATTACCCGGCGGATAAGGAAAGGCCGAGGTACCTCGAAATTCACATAAAGGACGTTTACAGCGTTGGTGCGGAAGCGTAGCCAGGGCTCGCCGAGAGCAACCGAGATTGCAATCGAGAGGTAAGTCCATGATTTATGGGCTTTTGAGGGTCCGCCAACAATCATCTTTAAACCGCGGTGCAGGATGTCTTCGATGATTAGGTCAGGCGTTGCCGGCGGGTTTGGACATACCTCGCTCGCGAGGTCGAGAGGCGGCAGGTGGCGGTCGGCGGTTTCGGGCGGGTTGTCCGGGTCGAATTCGGGTTGAGCTGCGGCGAGGTCGATTATATTTCGGGCGGTTCCGCCTCGGGTAAGAAAGTCGGCCGGGTCTTTTACGTTGGTTCCTGGCATTTCGAGGTACTTGCAAGAGAGAGAAACCGGCTTTAACGCGAGGCAACGTTTAACGGCGCCTTCCCGGCCTTTCTCGTCTTTGTCGGCAATAACGACAACGTGAGCGCCTTTGAGTGTCGCGGTGTAAGTCTCGAGCCATTGGTCGGCGCCTCCGGGCGCGGTGGTCGAGTCGAGGCCGGCGAGCGCCATTGCATTCGCGTCCTTTTCGCCTTCGCAAACATAGATTGTATGACCGAGGGCAACCGCCTCGAGGATTTGCGGCAAGCGGTAAAGGACCAGGCGCGCGTCGGTCTCGGTAGGGTTCCGGGCTTTACGGCCGAGAGCCCATCCTTCGGGCGCGTTCGGCGCTGGGTGCCATTGCTTGAAAGTCTTTGGAACGTGTCGGGTTACGCTAAGGACCGGCTTCCCGGTTTCGTCCGGGTAAATGTAACGGTCAACAATCGGGCCGGTTTCGTGTTTGCCGTTGGCGTGGCCGCGGTGCGGGTGGCCGTGGCCGTGGCCTTCTGGGAAAAGCTCGGCGGTTTTAATGCCGAGGGCGGTGCATACGTCGAGAGTGGTGCAACCGGCAAAACATTTTAGGAGAATGGCGCCAGTGTCGGAAAGGTCGATTGAAAGGGAGGGTTTCTTGTCTTCGTGGGCCGGGCAACATGCGAGCCAACCGTTGCCATTGCGGGCAACCTTTTGGAGTCGCGAAAGGATCGTATCGAGGGTGGCGGGCATCTGGCCTTTCTAAAAAAAACTAAGGTCTAGTCTTTTTTAAAAACTAGGGTTGAGGTTTCGGGCGGCCTTGCGTTAGCTGGATGAGGATTTCCGCCGCGACCTGCGGTACAATTGCATTTCCGAGGCACTTAAGGCGGTCCATTCTAAAGGGTATCCCATGAGCCACTCTACAAACTGCGGGTTCAGGCTCCCACCGGGCCGGCTCGTTGTGTCCGCGTCCGGCGTCGGGTGAATGTGGACGGTCCGCGCGAGCAGGCTGTTTGTCGGTACGTTCCTGCAGGCTTCCGCCGTTCCGTCTTTCCAGTCTCGGCTTGTTGGCGTGGGCCATAATCCAAACGCGGTTTCGCCGGTGTTTGGCGTCCAGGGCGCAAGCTGGAATAATAAACGGCGGCCATGTGGTGTAACCGATGCTTTCCAAATCAGATAAACATCTATCGAGTTCCAGGTTGACGATTCCAGGAACGTTCTCAGCAAGGACAAAAGCGGGTGCCGTTTCGGCAATGACTCTAAACATTTCCGGCCAGAGCGCGCGGTCATCGCTTGAGCCTCGGCGCTTCCCGGCAAGGCTGAAAGGTTGACAAGGAAATCCGCCTGTAATGAGGTCGCAAAGTCGGTCGGCTCCGGCGTCGGCGGTCTCTTTACTGCCGTCTCGAGTCCGTCGCCGGATTTCGCCGAGGTTTCTTTCCTGCTGTAATTGCCGAAAACCGTTGGCGTCGGCCAAAGTTCGGCGGGTGACGTTTCGGATGTCGCCGAGGTTTGGGACGTTGGGCCAGTGTTTTTTGAGGATGGCGGTTGCATAAGGGTCTACTTCAGAAAATGCGATTGTTTCAAAACCGGCCCATTGTGCGGCGAGGGCAAAACCTCCGATACCGGAAAACAAGTCGAGGTGCGTTTTCAAGCTGCCTTTCTTTTCGGCAATCGGGCATCAAGAAAAGCGTTCGCGGCGGTTCGCGAGGCGGTCCGGGCGTTCGGGTAGCCGAGTTTCTCCAAAATCCGTATTTGCTTAAAGGTCGCGAGGCCGGCATTTCCGCGGGTTACGATTAAATCCATGAGTTTCGAGGCGTGGCCGCGGTCTTTTACCGTCTCGAGGTCAATGCCGGCGCGTTCAAGGCTTTCGAGCTGCTTTGGCGAGGCCGGCTTTGATTCCCAGGAAAAGGTGGGCTCGTAGTCGGCGAGGTCCGCGGCGCCGAGAAAGAAACAAAACTCCATCGCATCAACCCGGCTACCTTTTTTCTTGGCGGCTTTCTCGAGCTGCGCGCGCAAGTTCGCCTCGCGTTTGGCTTTCGCCTCGGAAAGTAAATCGAGCAGGTCGAATTCCTCTTGTGAGGTTCCGGCCGCTTTCTCGGTCTCGTCGGTCATTGCCTCGGCGAGTTCCGCGGTTTCGGCTACCAGGTGCGCGGGCCGTATGAGGGCGTGCTTCCGGCTTTGCCAAAGAAAATCGAGAATCAGCAGGTTTCGTTTACCCGGTGCAATTCGGGTGCCTCGGCCGATAGCCTGGGCATAGAGCGGCCGGCTTTGGGTCGGGCGCAACATTACGATGCAATCAATAGAAGGATCGTCGAAACCCTCGAGCAAAAGAGCTGAATTGGCGCAAAGGTCGTAATTGCCGGCGCCGAAACCGCCGAGGATTTCGCTTCGGTCCGGTGAGAGTCCGTCTACGTGTACGGCGTGAAGTCCGGCCGCTTTGCAAAATCCAACGAATTTCTGTGAGGTCGCAATGAGCGGCAAAAATGCGAGCGTCTTCCGAAAGGGTACAACCTCGGCGAGAATATTCGCGATTTGCTCGAGGTAAGGCTCGAGGGCGTGGCCGAGGTCTTCCGGGTTAAAGTCGCCGGCGGTCTTCCGGCAATCGGTTATATCGAGCTGTAGCGGTATCGTCTCAACCATCATCGGGCACAGGTACCCGGCGCGAATTAGGTCAAGCATTGTAACCTCGGCGGCTACCGCCTCGAAATAGCGGCCGAGGTTTTTCTTGTCGCCGCGGTCCGGCGTTGCGGTAACGCCTAAAACGTTAGCCTCGCCGTCGAAATGCTTTAAGACGGTCTGCCA
>QHXS01000267.1 GCA_003223975.1 Acidobacteriota bacterium | reverse complement strand
TACCATGTAAAGGATCCGCAAGCAACTGCTGTTGTATCACCGGTAGTAGCCTGATTGATCGTCAGGTGTAATGTTACAACCGAGTCACATCCAGCTGCGTTGACCAAAGTATGGTTATAATCACCAGAAGCAGTAAGTATATCGCCGTACCAGTTGAAGCTGCCGCACGCTACTGCTGTTGTATCACCGCTAGTAGCCTGGTTGATTGTCAGGTGTAATGTCACTACCGAATCGCAACCTGCTGCGTTGACCAAAGTATGTGGATAGCTACCTGAAGCAGTAAGTACATC
>QHXS01000266.1 GCA_003223975.1 Acidobacteriota bacterium | reverse complement strand
TCACCGTACCATGTAAAGGATCCACAAGCAACCGCTGTTGTATCCGAAGCTGTCGAATGGTTGATCGTCAGGTGCAAGGTTACCACAGAATCACATCCGGCAACATTAGTCGTCGTATAGGTGTAATTGCCTGAGCTCGTATAATCATTACCATGCCAGCTGAACATGTTACAGACAACTGCTGTAGTATCTGAAGCAGTAGCACTGTTGATCGTCAGGTGAAGAGTCGCAACTGAATCGCAACCTGCTGCATTGGTCGTTGAATAAGTATAGTCACCTGAAGTAATCAGTGTATTACCATGCCATACGAAGCTGCCACATGCAACTGCCGTTGTATCTGAAGCGGTGGCCTGGTTGATCGTCAGGTGTAATGTTACAATTGAAT
>QHXS01000265.1 GCA_003223975.1 Acidobacteriota bacterium | reverse complement strand
CATCACTGTACCATGTAAAGGATCCACAAGCAACCGCTGTTGTATCTCCAGTGGTAGCGTGGTTGATTGTCAAGTGCAATGTCACTACTGAGTCACATCCTGCTGCGTTGATCAAAGTATGTGGATAGTTACCTGAAGCAGTAAGCACATCACCGTACCATGTAAAGGATCCGCAAGCAATCGCTGTTGTATCACCGGTTGTAGCGTGGTTGATTGTCAGGTGCAATGTCACCACTGAGTCGCAACCAGCTGCATTGACCAAAGTATGGTTGTAGTTGCCTGAAGTTATCAGAACATCACCGTACCAGTTAAAGCTGCCACATGCAACTGCTGTTGTATCACCGGTAGTAGCCTGGTTGATCGTCAGATGTAATGTTACAACCGAGTCACATCCTGCTGCGTTGACCAAAGTATGTGGGTAGTTACCTGAAGTAGTAAGTATATCACCGTACCAGCTGAAGCTTCCACAAGCAACCGCTGTCGTATCACCGGTAGTAGCCTGGTTGATCGTCAGGTGTAATGTTACTACCGAATCGCAACCTGCCGCGTTAACCAAAGTATGTGGATAGTTACCTGAAGTAGTAAGTATATCGCCGTACCAGTTGAAGCTTCCACAAGCAACTGCCGTTGTATCTGAAGCTGTCGAATGGTTGATCGTCAGGTGCAAGGTTACCACAGAATCACATCCGGCAACATTAGTCGTCGTATAGGTGTAATTGCCCGAGCTTGTATAGTCGTTACCATGCCAGTTGAACGTGTTACAGACAACTGCTGTAGTATCTGAAGCAGTAGC
>QHXS01000264.1 GCA_003223975.1 Acidobacteriota bacterium | reverse complement strand
TGAAGCAGTAAGTACATCACCGTACCATGTAAAGGATCCGCAAGCAACTGCTGTTGTATCACCGGTAGTAGCCTGGTTGATCGTCAGGTGTAATGTTACAACCGAGTCACATCCAGCTGCATTGACCAATGTATGGTTGTAATTGCCTGAAGCAGTAAGTATATCGCCATACCAGTTGAAGCTGCCACACGCTACTGCTGTCGTATCTCCGGTAGTAGCCTGGTTGATTGTCAGGTGTAATGTCACCACTGAGTCGCAACCTGCTGCGTTGACCAAAGTATGGTTGTAATCACCAGAAGCAGTAAGTATATCGCCGTACCAGTTGAAGCTGCCACACGCTACTGCTGTTGTATCACCGCTAGTAGCCTGGTTGATTGTCAGGTGTAATGTCAACACTGAGTCACATCCTGCTGCGTTGATCAAAGTATGTGGGTAGTTACCAGAAGCAGTAAGTACATCACCGTACCAGTTGAAGCTGCCGCATGCAACCGCTGTTGTATCACCGGTAGTAGCGTGGTTGATCGTCAGATGCAGAGTTACCAAAGAATCGCAACCGGCCGCGTTAACCAAAGTATGTGGATAGTTACCTGAAGTAGTAAGCACATCACCGTACCATGTAAAGGATCCGCAAGCAATCGCTGTTGTATCACCGGTTGTAGCGTGGTTGATTGTCAGGTGCAATGTCACCACTGAGTCGCAACCAGCTGCGTTGATCGTCGTGTATGTGTAATTACCTGATGTTGTATAATCGTTACCATGCCAGCTGAACGTGTTACATGCAACGGCTATTGTATCCGAAGCAGTGGGTTGATTAATTGTCAGATGCAGAGTTACTACTGAGTCGCAACCTGCCTCATTAGTCGTTGTGTATGTGTAATTACCTGATGTCGTATAATCAGTTCCATGCCATCCGAAGATATTACATGCAATCGCAGTTGTGTCCGAAGCTGTAGCGTGGTTAATTGTCAGGTGCAGGGTTACTACAGAATCGCAACCAGCTGCATTGGTAAATGCGCGGAAGTAGTTGCCCGAAGCGGTAAGTACATTCCCATACCAGTTGAAGCTTCCACATGCTACTGCTGCTGTATCCGAAACCGCACCCTGGTTGATCGTCAGGTGTAACGTCACAACTGAATCACAACCGGCCCCATTAACTAAAGTATGATCATAGTTACCAGATGCTACCAGCAGATTACCATACCAGGTGAAGCTACCGCAAGCAACTGCAGTCGTATCAGACGCTGTTGAATGATTGATCGTCAGATGCAGAGTTACTACTGAGTCGCAACCTGCTTCATTGATCGTCGTGTATGTGTAATCACCGGAGGCAGTATAATCTGATCCATGCCAGTTGAATGTATTACATGCAACGGCTATTGTATCCGAAGCAGTGGGTTGATTAATTGTCAGATGCAGAGTTACTACTGAGTCGCAACCTGCCTCATTAGTCGTTGTGTATGTGTAATTACCTGATGTCGTATAATCAGTTCCATGCCATCCGAAGATATTACATGCAACCGCAGTTGTGTCCGAAGCTGTCGAATGGTTAATTGTCAGGTGCAGAGTTACTACAGAATCGCAACCAGCTGCATTGGTGAATGCGCGGAAGTAGTTGCCCGAACTGGTCAATACATCTCCGTACCAATTGAAGCTGCCACATGCTACCGCAGCCGTATCTGAAACCGCACCCTGGTTGATCGTCAAATGGAGGGTAACGACTGAATCACAACCGGCCGCGTTAACTAAAGTATGATCATAGTTACCAGATGCTACCAGCAGATTACCATACCAGGTGAAGCTACCACAAGCAACTGCTGTCGTATCTCCAGTGGTAGCCTGGTTGATCGTCAGATGCAGGGTTACCAAAGAATCGCAACCCGCTGCGTTAACCAAAGTATGTGGATAGTTACCTGAAGTCGTAAGTATATCACCGTACCAGTTGAAGCTTCCACAAGCAACTGCTGTCGTATCTCCAGTAGTAACCTGGTTGATCGTCAGGTGTAATGTCACCACTGAGTCGCAACCAGCTACATTGACCAATGTATGGTTGTAATTGCCTGAAGCAGTAAGTATATCACCGTACCAATTGAAGCTTCCACAAGCAACTGCTGTCGTATCTCCTGTAGTAGCCTGGTTGATCGTAAGGTGCAGGGTTACCAAAGAATCGCAACCAGCTGCGTTCACCAATGTATGTGGATAGTTACCTGAAGTAGTAAGTA
>QHXS01000263.1:3696-5093 GCA_003223975.1 Acidobacteriota bacterium | reverse complement strand
GGGGACAAACGCGTCGATTATACGATAAAAATGGCGGCACGCATTGGCCGCCGGGTTTAGGTGTGGAGGGGAACCTTTTTTCTGCTGGGAAAGGTTATTTGGAAAGCTTCGCTAACGACTCGGAACGGCTCCCAAATGACTCGGAGCAGCTTCCGAATGACTCGGAGGCGTCTCCGAATGACTCGGAAGGTGTTCCGAATGACTCGGAAGCCGTTCCAAATGACTCGGAACCGGTTATAAATGATCCGGAACTCGTTCCAAATGACTCGGAACGCGTTACAAATGATCCGGAAGCCGTTACAAATGACTCGGAACCGGTTACAAATGATCCGGAACACGTTCCAAATGACTCGGAACGGCCAAAAAATGACTTTTTCGCCAAAAACTATCAGTTATCAACTATCAATTATCAACTTTCACCCCGTTTTTACGGAGTTTTTGTCAAATCGAGCCAATAATTGAGATAATTCTCACAGCGGACGGTGAACGCGGCGCAGGATCGCCGGCCAGAGCCCGATTTCGGTTACTTGTTGAGATGCAATATCACGCCAGAACCGCAATATCGCAACCCTGACCCCCGTTTTTCCTTACCCGTTTTTCTCATTAAGAGGCGGTGAATAAATGAATTCCGTTATCAAGTCTCGATCATTTTGGATTGGATTCGTACTAGGTATTGCATTGCTTCTGGCCGTAAATCTTGGAGACGCCATAGTTTATTTTGACAAGCTTTGCTTCGATTGTGAGCAAGCCTTCGGGTTCCCGTTTAAGCTTTACGAATCCGGGACCTTTGTTCGTCCAAAACGCATAATCTGGGAAGGCGTTTTGGGAAACGCCGCAGCGACAAGCGCTATTAGCATTGTTTTTGGGCTTGCGATCTATTTCCTGACGCAAAAATTCGGAAACAAAAAGTTTAGGTGAGCAAACGTGAAATCGGTCACACGTCTGCGATTCAGCGATATTCCAGAAAGGAAGTAGTCAGTAGACTGTAGCCAGTCGTCAACGGCAGTGATGTTTACTAAAGGCGAAACCGTTTGCGGGCCGGACTCGTACAAGCACGGGTCGAATGTCCGAATTCGGGACAAAAGCACCTTGCGTGGTGTTTTCGACGTTGTTAAACTCTTTGCTTATTGTGCGAGCGATACTGTCGACATTGATAAAGAAGGAAAACCTGCAGCGGGCATTCGCTGCGGCCTTTCTTGTAATGATGATCGCGGAGTGGGGATCGCACGGCATTATTTACGCGCACGCGGACTCGGCAGACGGCCAGTCCATCTCGTCGACAACCGGCCACGAAGACCCGTGCGGCACGCTCATCCTCTGCAGCGACAGTCAGCGGCGCGATCATCAAACGCCGAATTTCGGCCACGACGCATCGCAGCACAACGCACTTTTCGATC
>QHXS01000263.1:0-3536 GCA_003223975.1 Acidobacteriota bacterium | reverse complement strand
ACCCTCCATTCCATCCACCAAAGAATTCGTAAACCGGGACCGTCAATCGGTTGACGATCCATTTGCATTAGGCTCCGCAACCAGCGCAGGCGCTTGATTTGCATTGGCCTTTTCGGCCTACCAGATCCTGAGGTTTTACGATGAACAAGACCCTTATATTTGCTCCGGCACTCGCTTTTTCAAGCGTGAGCCGGATCGCACAGAAATCGGTTGTCAGTTTCCTGCTCCTAGTTATCCTTTCGGCTTACATTACGCCGGCACAGGATAAGTCGCAGGTTCCGATAAAGAACAACAGCACTACGGCGGCGCTTCCCGCGTCGCAGAAACCGCCTTCGGCTCCTGCCGATCGGCCTATAACGATCAAAGACGCCGTAACGATCTTTCTGCAGCAAAACCTCCAACTGGTGGCGGCACGGTACGACATCGATATTGTGGACGCGGAAAAACTGACCGCCGGGCTTCGCCCTAACCCTGAGATCGAGATCGGTTTTTCCGAGATCCCGTTCAACGGAGGTTTTTATAAGCCGCAGTCTTTCTCGTACGGCCTTTCGCAGACGTTTGAACTGGGCGGGAAGCGGAAAAAGCGGGTCGAGGCCGCGAATGCGGAATCCGAAGTAGCTCGTGCCCAATTTCAGATGGTCGCGTGGCAACTGACCAACGACGTGAAGAAAAAGTTTTATTCCGTGCTTCTAAACCACTCGCTGCTCCAACTTGCAAGGGAAAACCAGAAAACGTTTGCCGAAATCGTAGAGCATACGAACGAGGTCTTTAAGCTCGGCGAGATCTCGGGGCTCGACCTGCAGCGTTTGGAGGTCGAGAAATTTAAGTTCGATACGGACCTGGCTAACTCGGAACGCGACTACGAACTCGCCTTGCGCGACCTGCGATTCGCACTTGGCGGCGACTATCGCACGATGAATATCGAGGCCGCGGGTTCGATCGAGTACTACGAGAATTACGATTTTTCGCTTTCGGAACTCCGCGACAAAGCGATGGCGGCCCGGCCCGACCTGAAGGTGGCGCAGCTCAGCGAAAAGTCGGCCAACGCAGCAATAAAACTACAAAATTCGCAAAAGATACCGGACATCACATTGGGAGCCGGCATCGAGCAGCTTGCGCAGGGCGGCAGCACGTACAACGTCGGTTTCAGCATTCCGATACCGATCCACAATCGCAATCAAACTGAGATAGCGAAAGCGCTTGTCCAGCGAATGAAGGCGCAGAACGATCAGGCGTACATTGCGAATCAGGTTACCAGCGATGTTGAGAAGGCACTGGTCGCATTCGAGCTTCAGAAGCGCCGGGTCGAGCTTTATCGCACGGGTGTGCTTACGAAGGTCACCGATATACAGACCTCGACCGAGTACGCATTGAAGGCCGGTGAAAGCTCGATACTTGAGCTGCTCGACGCGATCCGCACGCGACGTGATACGTTGGCCGGCTTTTACCAGACCATTTTTGATTACCAGACGGCGCTGCTTGATCTCGAGCTCGCGACCGCAACGCCGCTGCAAAAGTAAGCAGCCCGGCAAAAGGACATATTATGTTCCAGCAAAAACTCAATCGTCTGCTTTTCATCGCGATACTGGCACCGGCCGGTTTATTTGCCGCGTGCAGCAGTTCTGCTCCGCCTGTCGTATCGGTCAGCACTGCACCATCTGAGCCGACCGCCGGCATCGAGGTCGAGATCGTCCAAGCAGCCGCTTTAGAAGGCGGGATCACGGCTACCGGAAAGGTCCTTGTGACCGAGGACCGAACCGCGAGTATAGGGCCCGTGCATGAAGGCAGGATCGTGCGGCTTTATGCAGGCCAGGGGGACGTAGTGTGGAAGGGGCAAAAACTTGCTGATCTTGAATCGGCAGATATAGACGAGGCCGAGGCCGATTATTTGAAGGCGCTCACCGATCAAGAGAATGCGCGGCGAACTTCGGCAGCCGAAGTGAAGTTTGCACAAGCCACTTACGACCGTACGAAACTTCTTTTTGAAAAAGAGATCACGCCGCGGAAGAATCTGGAGCAGGCCGAGCACGACCTGGAGGTCGCAAAATCGAATGAAATTAGCGCGGTCTCGAGTGCAAAGGTTACGGTCGCGAACGCTCGCCGCCATCTGCTCGTCCTTGGATTGAAGGATTCGGCCATAGATTCGCTAGCGAAAAAACAAAGCCTTGGATCTTCGGTTTTCTCACTTGTGTCACCAATTTCGGGAGTTGTCGTCGAACGTAACGCAACGGTCGGCGCAACCGTGGGCTCAGACGCAAATCTGTTCAAGATAATCAATCTCTCAAGCGTTTGGATCGATGCGAACGTTTTCGAAAAGGACCTCGGACACATTCGGATCGGCCAGACAGTGAGCGTCACGGTGCCGGCCTTTCCTGGCTCGATTTTTACGGGCCGTATCATCCTTGTCTCCAGCGTGGTCGATCCCGAAACGCGAACAGTTTCAGTTCGGACCGAAGTGCCGAATGGTGACGGTAGGCTGAAGCCGGACATGTTTGCCAACGTCGAAATCGTTACGGCCGCACGACGCACCGCGATCTCATTACCGCTCGCCGCCGTGCTCGACGACGGAGGCAAGAGCGTTGTTTTTGTTGCTGACGGAAACAGCTATTCGAAACGGGAAGTCACTCTCGGCTTGAAAAGCAACGACCGGGTGGAAATCGTCGCGGGTCTGAACTACTTGCTGATGGAACAAAGCAAAGCCAGCCAATAGAAGGTCCAAAATATGACCGACAATTTTATTGCCTTTTTCTATCGCGAACGGCTGATCGTAACCGTTGCCTCCATAGCAATTGTAGCCGCCGGCATTTTTTCGCTTTACAACCTGAATGTCGATGCATTCCCTGATGTTACTCCGGTACAGGTCGAGATAGATACCGAAGCCGAGGGCCTCGCGCCGCAGGAGGTCGAGCAGCTCGTTACGTTTCCGATCGAGAACGTAATGAACGGAATTCCGGGCGTGGTGCGAGTCGAATCGACATCGAAATTCGGCCTGTCCGTTGTGTCTGTTTATTTTCGCGACGATGTCGATATCTATTTTGCGCGCCAGCAGGTTTTCGAAAGGTTGTCTACCGCAAAAGACGATCTTCCGGAGGGCATCGAACCCGGCATGGGGCCGATCACGACCGGAACCGGCCAGATCTATCTCTACCAGATCACCGGCGCGGGGAAGAGTAATCAGGAACTGCGTACGATCCAGGATTGGATCGTTAAACTGCAGCTCCGCACAGTGCCTGGCGTTGCCGATGTGCTTAGCTTTGGCGGCGACGTAAAACAATACCAGGTCATCGTGGATCAGGAAGCCTTGGTCAACTACAACATCCCGCTCAACTCGCTCTTTGAAGCGGTCCAAAACAACAATCAGAATACCGGCGCAAATTTTATCGAACACGGCGACCAGCAATACGTGGTTCGGGGACTAGGGTTGGTCAAAGACGTCGAAGACATCAAGAACATCGTGCTTGAATCTCGCGGAGGCACCCCGATTCGCGTGGGTGACGTGGCCCGGGTTGAGATCGGCAACGAGCTTCGGCAGGGTG